>NZ_JARAUO010000005.1:0-300334 GCF_033792105.1 Streptomyces sp. WI03-4A | reverse complement strand
CCGCCCGCGCAGCCCGGTCCCGGCCGTGGGCGGCGTGGCCCGCGCCCCGGCAGACCCCCGCCCGCGCACCGCGGGCGGCGGGACGCCGTGCGGCCGCCCTCCCGAGGGACCCGTCCCGCCGCCCCTCTTCCACCGTTGTCCCAGCGCCCCCACCACGGAGACCACCATGCCGCAGGACGTCGACTTCCGAATACCGCTGCCCCGCCGACAGAGCCCCGACCACCGGCGGGCCGAGGCCGACCAGCTCGCCTGGCCGCGTTCGCTCGGCCTGATCACCACCGAGGCCGCGGCCGCACGCCATCTGCGCGGCGCCTACGCCGACCTCGCCGCCCGCTTCTACCCCCACACCACCGGCGCCCAGCTCGACCTGGGCGTCGACCTCATGTCGTGGTTCTTCCTCTTCGACGACCTCTTCGACGGACCGCGCGGCGAGGACCCCGAGGAGACCCGCCGGCTCACCGACGCGGTCGCGGCCGCCCTCGACGGACCGCTGCCCGACACCGCGCCCCCCATCGCGCACGGCTTCGCCGACATCTGGCGGCGCTCCTGCACCGGCATGTCCCCCTCCTGGCGCGCCCGCAGCGCCCGGCACTGGCGCAACTACTTCACCGGCTACGTCGACGAGGCCACCAGCCGCTTCCTCGACACCCCCTACGACAGTGCCGCCCAGTACCTGGCCGTGCGCCGGCAGACCATCGGCGTCCAGCCCACCGTCGACATGGCCGAGAGCGCCGGCCGGTTCGAGGTGCCCCAGCGCGTCTTCGACAGCGCCGTGCTCAGCGCGATGCTCCAGATCGCCGTCGACGTCAACCTGATGTTCAACGACATCGCCTCGCTGGAGAAGGAGGAGGCCCGCGGCGAGCGGAACAACCTCGTCCTCATCCTCCAGCGGGAACACGGCTGGCCGCGCGGCCGCAGCATCGCCCACCTGCGCGACGAGGTGCACGCCCGCCTCTCCCAGTACCTCCTGCTGGAGACCTGCCTGCCCAAGGTGTGCGACATCTACGACCTCGACGCCGGCGAACGCGAGGCCGTGGAGCGCTACCGCTGCGACGCCGTACGCACGGTGATCCGCGGCTCCTACGACTGGCACCGCTCCTCGGGCCGCTACGACGCCGAGTTCGCGGCCGCCGCCGGCGCCCAGGGCTACCTCGAGGAACTCGGCAGCAGCCGCTGACCCCCGCGGCACCCGCCCGCCCCCCACCCGAGCACCACCCACCCGATGTGAGGAAGCGATGCCCCAGCAGACCTATGTCGCCGGGACGGCCCCCGGGGCGGTCCCGGTCGTCGGCCACGCCCTGCAGATGATGCGCCAGCCCGTGCGGTTCATGTCGTCGCTGTCCGCCCACGGCGACCTGGTGAAGATCAGGATCGGCCCGACCGAGGCGTACGTGCCCTGCCACCCGGGACTGCTGCGCGACGTCCTGACCAACGACCGCACCTACGACAAGGGCGGCGTCTTCTACGACCGGGCCCGGGACATCGCCGGCAACGGCCTGGTCACCTGCCCGTTCAAGGACCACCGCCGGCAGCGGCGGCTGATGCAGTCCGCCTTCCAGCGCTCCCGGCTCCAGCGCTACGCCACCGCCATGCACGCCGAGATCGAGGCCACCACCGGCCGCTGGCACGACGGCATGGTCGTCGACGCCTTCCCCGAGCTGTACGGCATGGCCCTGCGCACCGTCGCCCGCACCCTCTACTCCACCCCCGTCAGCAAGGAACTCGCCGACGGCGTGGAACGCGCCTTCGACACGGTCCTCAACGGGCTGTTCCGGCAGATGTTCCTGCCCCGCTTCCTGCGCCGCCTGCCCACCCCGGCCAACCGCCGCTACCGGCAGAACCTCGACTACCTGCACGCCACCACCCAGCGGCTCATCGACGACTACCGGCGGGACGACGCCGAGCACGACGACCTGCTCTCCGCGCTGCTCGCCTCGCGCGACGAGGACGGCGGCCGGCTCGACGACACCGAGATCCACGACCAGGTCATCACCGTGATGGCGGCCGGCACCGAGACCGTCGCCGGCACCCTCACCTGGATCTTCCACCTGCTCTCCCAGCACCCGGACGTCGAGGCCGCGCTGTACGACGAGATCGACACCGTCCTCGGCGGCCGTGCCCCGGGCTGGGACGACCTGCCCGCCCTGTCGCTGACCGACCGGATCATCAGCGAGACCCTCCGGCTGCACCCGCCCGCCTGGCTGTTCACCCGGCTCACCGCCGCCGACACCGAACTCGCCGGACAGCACCTGCCCCAGGGCACCACCATCGTCTTCAGCCCCGCCGCCGTGGCGCTGAACGAGGAGGCCTACCCCGACGAGCAGCGCTTCGACCCCGACCGCTGGCTGCCCGAGCGGGTCACCCCGCAGGCCCGCCAGGCGTTCATGCCGTTCGGCACCGGCGCGCGCAAGTGCATCGGCGACCTGTACGCCCGCACCGAGGCCGCCCTCGGGCTCGCCACCATCCTCGCCAGGTGGCGGATCACCTGCGAACCGGACGCCGACATCCGGCCCGTCCCGCTGGCCACCGTCTACCACCCCCGCAGGCTGCGGCTGCGCGTCACCGCCCGCACCGGCCGGGCCACCGCGGCGGCCCCCGCGCTCCCCGGGCTCGGGGGAGACGCCGCGTGACCGGGCCCGGGAGGATCGTCCTCGCCCAGCCGCGCGGATTCTGCGCCGGCGTACGGCGGGCCATCGGCATCGTGGAGCGCGCCCTGGATCTGCACGGCGCACCCGTGTACGTGCGCAAGGAGATCGTGCACAACCACTACATCGTCTCCGAACTGGAGAAACGCGGCGCGGTGTTCGTCGACAGCGAGGAGGACGTCCCGCCCGGCGCGGTCTGCGTCTTCTCCGCCCACGGCGTCGCCCCGGCGGTCCGGGCCGGCGCCGGACGCCGCCGCCTCCAGGTGATCGACGCGACCTGCCCGCTGGTGGCCAAGGTCCACCAGGAGGCCCTGCGCTTCGCCCGCGACGGCCGCACCATCCTGCTGGTCGGCCACGCCGGGCACGAGGAGGTCGACGGCGTCCTCGGCGAGGCGCCCGAGCGGACGATCGTCGTGGAAAGCGCCGCCGACGTGGCCCGGCTCGACCTGCCCGCCGGCACCCCGGTCGCCTTCCTCACCCAGACCACCCTCTCCTTCGACGAGACCGCGAAGGTGGTCGAGGCGCTGCGCGCCCGGTTCCCCGACATCGTTTCCCCCGGCGGCGACGACATCTGCTACGCGAGCCAGAACCGGCAGAACGCCGTCAAGGACCTGGCACGCCGTCACGACCTCGTCCTCGTCGTGGGATCGGCCAACTCCAGCAACTCGCTGCGCATGGTCGAGGTGGCACGCGAGCACGGCTGCCGCGCCCACCTCGTCCCCGACCGCGGCCACCTGCGCCCCGAGTGGCTGGACGGGGTCTCGGGCATCGGCGTCAGCGCCGGGGCCAGCGCGCCCGAGATCCTGGTCGACGGCGTCCTCGACCGGCTCGCCGAACTCGGCTGGAGCCGGGTGGAGGTGCAGCGGGCGGCGCCCGAGGACGTCGTCTTCTCGATGCCGGCCCGGCTGGCCGACCCGGTGACCGGCCGGATCCCGCGCACCCCGCTCGCGGACGAGCCGCGGGCGCGATGAACGCGACGGAGGAGACACACGTGAAACAGACACCCCTCGCGGAGCCACGGCCGGCGGACATCAAGGGACCCGAGGACCTGCGGGCCATGTCCCCCGGCGAGGTCCGGCAACTCGTCCCACGGATCAGGCGCCTGCTGGTCGACACCGTGACCCGCACCGGCGGCCACCTCGGCCCCAACCTCGGCGTCGTCGAACTGTCCGTCGCCCTGCACCGGGTCTTCGAGTCCCCCCGGGACGCCATCCTGTGGGACACCGGCCACCAGTCCTACGTCCACAAGATCCTCACCGGTCGCGCCGGGGACCTCGGCACGCTCCGCCGGCGCGGCGGACTGTCCGGCTACCCCAGCCGGGCCGAGTCCCCGCACGACGTCATCGAGAACTCGCACGCCTCCACCGTGCTGTCCTGGGCCGCAGGGCTGGCCCGCGCGCACGGCCTGCGCGGCGAACGCGACCGGGCCGTGGTCGCCGTCATTGGCGACGGCGCGCTCACCGGGGGCATGGCCTGGGAGGCGCTGAACAACATCGCCGCCGCCCCCGGCCGGCCGGTGATCGTGGTGCTCAACGACAACACCCGCTCCTACGGCCCCACCTGCGGTGGCATCGCCGAGCATCTGGCCGCCCTGCGCACCGGGACCGCCCGCGACCGCCTGTTCGAGTCCCTGGGACTGGCCCGGCTGGGCCCCGTCGACGGGCACGACATCACCGCCCTGGAGACGGCACTGCGCCACGCGCGCGACCTCGGCCGGTCCGTCGTCGTGCACTGCGTCACCGAGAAGGGCCGCGGCCACGCCCCCGCCGAACAGGACGAGGCCGACCGGCAGCACGCCGTGCGGCCGCTCGCCCCCGGCCGCCCCGGCGGCGACGGCACGCCCTCCTGGACCGCCGTCTTCGGCCGGGAACTGGCCCGGCTCGGCGCCGAGCGGCCCGACCTGGTCGCCGTCACCGCCGCCATGCTGCACCCCACCGGACTCACCGAGTTCGCCGCCCGCCACCCCGACCGCACCCTCGACGTGGGCATCGCCGAGCAGCACGCGGTGACCACCGCCGCGGGCCTCGCCCTCGGCGGGATGCACCCGGTGGTGGCGATCTACGCCACCTTCCTCAACCGCGCCTACGACCAGCTCCTCCTGGACGCAGCCCTGCACCGCGCCCCGCTGACCCTGGTCCTCGACCGGGCCGGCGTCACCGGCGACGACGGACCCTCGCACAACGGCATGTGGGACCTGTCGCTGCTCAACACGGTGCCCGGACTGCGGGTGGCGGCCCCCAGGGACGCCGCCACGCTGCGCCGCGCGCTGCGCGAGGCCGTCGCCGTCCACGACGGCCCCACCGCCGTGCGCTTCCCCAAGGGCACCACGGGCCCGGACATCCCGGCCGTCGACACCGTCCGGGGGGTCGACGTGCTCCGGCGGGGGGAGATCGCCGACCTGCTCCTCGTCTCCGTCGGCGCCATGGCCGGCACCTGCCTGGAGATCGCGTCGCTGCTCGCCCTGGACGGCATCGGCGTCACCGTCGTCGACCCACGCTGGATCAAACCGGTGCCCCAGGCCCTGGTCGAACTCAGCCTCGGCCACCGCCTCGTCGCGACCGTCGAGGACAACGGCCGGGCCGGCGGCGCCGGGGCCGCGGTGGCCCAGGCGCTGGGCGACGCGGGGGCCCCCGCCCCCGTCCGCACCTTCGGCCTGCCGCAGCGGTTCCTCGAGCACGGCTCCCGCGACGAGGTCCTGGAGTCCGCCGGACTCACCGCCCCCCGCATCGCCGACACCCTGACCGCCGCGCTCCTGTACAGCCGTGCCGCGGCCGCCCCCGCCCCGCTCCCCGTACCGCGTCCGCCGGTTCCCGGCACCGCCGTACCGCCGCACTGAGGAGGAACGTGCCATGCCCGTCCCGCTCGGGGTGCCCACCGTGCCGGTGCGCCTCGCCCCACGCCGCCCCAGCCGGCGGATCCAGGTCGGATCCGTGGCCGTGGGCGGGGACGCGCCCGTCTCGGTCCAGTCCATGACCACCACGCCGACCGCCGACGTCGGCGCCACCCTCCAGCAGATCGCCGAACTGACCGCGGCCGGCTGCCAGATCGTCCGGGTGGCCTGCCCCTCGCAGGACGACGCGGACGCGCTGCCGGCCATCGCCCGCAAGTCCCCGATCCCGGTGGTCGCCGACATCCACTTCCAGCCCCGCTACGTCTTCGCCGCCATCGACGCCGGATGCGCGGGCGTCCGCGTCAACCCGGGCAACATCCGCCGGTTCGACGACCAGGTCAAGGAGATCGCCCGGGCCGCCGGGGACGCCGGCGTGCCCATCCGTATCGGGGTGAACGCGGGCTCCCTCGACAAGCGCCTGCTGGCCAAGTACGGCAGGGCCACCCCCGAGGCCCTGGTGGAGTCCGCGCTGTGGGAGTGCTCGCTGTTCGAGGAGCACGGCTTCCGGGACCTGAAGATCTCCGTCAAGCACAACGACCCGGTGGTCATGGTCAGCGCCTACCGGCTGCTCGCGCAGAGGTGCGACTACCCGCTGCACCTCGGCGTGACCGAGGCCGGCCCGGCCTTCCAGGGCACGATCAAGTCGGCGGTCGCCTTCGGCGCGCTGCTCAGCGAGGGCATCGGCGACACCATCCGGGTGTCGCTGTCGGCCCCGCCCGCCGAGGAGGCCAAGGTCGGCATCCAGATCCTGGAGTCGCTGAACCTCAGGCAGCGCCGGCTGGAGATCGTCTCCTGCCCGTCCTGCGGCCGCGCCCAGGTCGACGTCTACAAGCTCGCCGAGGAGGTGACCGCCGGCCTGGACGGCCTGGAGGTCCCGCTGCGCGTCGCCGTCATGGGCTGCGTGGTCAACGGGCCCGGCGAGGCCCGCGAGGCCGACCTCGGCGTGGCCTCCGGCAACGGCAAGGGCCAGATCTTCGTCAAGGGCGAGGTCGTCAGGACCGTCCCCGAGTCCCGGATCGTGGAGACCCTCATCGACGAGGCGCTCAAGCTCGCCGAGCGGATGCGGGAAGACCAGCCCGGCCAGCCCGGCCGGCAGGACCAGCCCGGCCAGCCCGGCCGGCAGGACCAGCCCGGCCAGCCCGGCCGGCAGGACCAGCCCGGCCAGCCCGGCCGGCAGGACCAGCCCGGCCGGCCCGGGCACACCGACAAGGAGAGCGAGCCGTCATGACCTACCTGATCGCCCAGCCCTGCGTCGACGTCAAGGACCGGGCCTGCGTCGAGGAGTGCCCCGTCGACTGCATCTACGAGGGGCGCCGCGCCCTGTACATCCACCCGGACGAGTGCGTCGACTGCGGCGCCTGCGAGCCGGTCTGCCCGGTCGAGGCGATCTTCTACGAGGACGACGCCCCGCCGGAGTGGGCCGGGTACCGGGCGGCGAACGCCGAGTTCTTCGACGACCTCGGCTCGCCCGGCGGCGCCGGCGCGCAGGGGCTGATCGACCGCGACCACCCGCTGGTCGCCGGGGAACCGGTCCGCACGGCGTGAACCCCGGGGTGGCCCGGCCGTCCCGCGGGCGGTCAGGCCACCCGTTCCCCGTTCTCCAGCTCCGCCGTGCCGCCGCCCTCCGCCAGGACGTCCAGCGCGGCCAGCACCCGGCGGCCGAGCGCCCCGGGCAGGTGCTCCGGGACGTCCGCGCGGGCCACCAGCCGCCAGGACAGCAGCTCCGTCTCCTGCAGCCGGATGGCCCCGAACTCGGCGTCGGTCAGCACTCCGCCGTCGTACACGTACGCCACCAGCGGGGGCCGGCCGGGACCGCGCACCCAGTCGACCGTGAGCAGCCGGCCCGGCTCCCGGTCCAGACCGATCTCCTCCAGCGTCTCGCGGCGCGCGCCCTGCCGGGGCGTCTCGCCGTCGTCCGACTCGATCGTGCCGCCGGGCAGCGCCCAGCCCTCGCGGTAGTTCGGCTCGACGAGCAGGACCCGCCCCCCGGCGTCCCGGAAGAGCGTGGCGGCACCGGCGAGCACCCGCGGGAGGCTCGCGATGTACGCGGCGAAGTCTTCTGTGGTGGTCATGGGCGAAGAGTAACCAGGCACCGGACGGCTACGGGCCGACCGCCGCCAGGCGCAGGGTGCGCTCGGCCAGCGCACTGATCCGCACCCCGTCGAAGCCGAACACCGCGCTCCGTACCGTGTCCCGCAGCGGCTCGCTCCACTGCGCCGGGATGGCGGCGGCGCCGGTGAGCACCCCGGCCACCGAGCCGGCGGTCGCCCCGTTGGAGTCGGTGTCGAGACCGCCGCGGACGGTCAGGGCGATGGTGCGGGTGAAGTCGCCGTCGCCGTACAGCAGCCCCGCGGTGAGGACGGCCGCGTTCGGCACGGTGTGGATCCAGCCGAGCCCGGCGGTCTCCGCGGACACCGTACTCAGCGTCTCCTCCCAGGAAAGGCGGCTCGCGTGCAGGGACATCACCCGGCGCACGGTGCGGGCGAGACGGCTGCTCGCGGGGACGACCGCGAGCCCGGCCTCCAGGGCCTCGCGCACCTCCCGCGCGGCGAACGCGGCCGAGATCAGCGCGGCGGCGAACATCGCGCCGTAGACGCCGTTGCCGGTGTGCGAGAGCACCGCGTCCCGGCGGGCGAGACCGGCGGCCCGCGCCGGGTCGCCCGGGCAGGTCCAGCCGTAGACGTCGGCGCGGATCAGCGCGCCGATCCACTCCTGGTACGGGTTGTCGTACGTCGCCGTCAGCGGCGGTTTCAGACCGGCCGCGAGATTGCGGTAGGCCGCCCGTTCGGCGGTGAAGGTCTGCAGGTAGGGCAGCCTGAGCAGCCACAGGTCGCCCACCTGCTCGGTGCTGAAGCCGAAGCCGTGGGTCTCCAGCAGGTGCAGGCCGAGGATCGCGTAGTCGACGTCGTCGTCCCGGCAGCTTCCGTCGACGCGGCCGCGCACGCACCGGCGCCACTCCGGGCGCAGCACGGCGCCGTCGTACGGGTCCGCGGGCTCGGGCAGGTAGTCCGTGAGCGGCAGGGCCGCGGCCCGGCGCAGGTAGCCGTCGATGCGTTCGCGGGTCCACACCTCGCCCTGCTCGACCGGCTTGCCCAGCATGTTCCCCGCGATACGGCCGAGCCAGCCGCCGTGGATGCGGTCGGCCAGGTCCGGTCCGGTGCCCTGGTTGGTCATGGCGGGTGTCTACCCGTTTTCCCGCCGGTTCCCCGGCGGACGCCGGCCGCTTCCCACGGTTCGGTCGGGGCATGACGGCACGGGCGCCTTGAGGTTATGGTCGCAGCGGCGCGACTGGCCCCGCCCTGCGCGGGGCCCGGAGAGCAAGGGGAAAGCAAGGTGGCGGACGCTGCAGTGGACGGGACCCGACGGGTGCTCGTCGCCGCGGACAAGTTCAAGGGCTCGCTGACGGCGGTGCAGGTCGCCGAGCGGGTGACGGCCGGGCTGCGCCGGATCGTGCCGGGCCTGGAGGTGGAGGCGCTGCCCGTCGCCGACGGCGGCGACGGGACCGTGGACGCCGCGGTCGCGGCCGGGTTCGAGCGGCGGGAGGTCCGCGTCGCCGGGCCCCTGGGTGACGAGGTGACGGCCGCGTTCGCGCTGCGCGACGGCACCGCGGTGGTGGAGATGGCCGAGGCGAGCGGTCTGCAACGGCTGCCGGCCGGTGTGTTCGCGCCGCTGACCTCCTCGACGTACGGCTCCGGGGAGCTGCTGCGGGCCGCGCTCGACGCGGGCGCGCGGACCATCGTGTTCGGCGTCGGCGGCAGCGCCACGACGGACGGCGGCGCCGGGATGCTGGCCGCGCTCGGCGCGCGGTTCCTGGACGAGGACGGCGAGCCGGTGCCGCCGGGCGGCGGAGGGCTGGCGGAACTCGCCCGGGCCGACCTGTCCGGCCTCGACCCGCGCCTGTCCTCGGTGGAGCTGGTGCTGGCCAGTGACGTGGACAACCCGCTGACCGGCCCGAAGGGCGCTCCCGCGGTCTACGGCCCGCAGAAGGGCGCCTCCCCGGCGGAGGTGGCCACGCTGGACGCGGCCCTCGCCCACCTCGCGAAGGTCCTGGAGGCCGAGGCCGGAGCGCGCGCGGCGGAGCACGCCGCGGCCCCCGGCGCGGGCGCGGCGGGCGGCATCGGCTACGGCGCGCTGCTGCTGGGCGCCCGGTTCCGCCCGGGCATCGAGGTCATGCTCGACGTGCTGGGCTTCGCGCCGGCCCTGGAGCGGGCCGACGTGGTCATCACCGGCGAGGGCTCGCTCGACGAGCAGACGCTGCACGGCAAGGCCCCGGCGGGCGTGGCCGCGGCCGCCCGCGCCGCGGGCCGTACGGTCGTCGCGGTGTGCGGCCGGCTCGCCCTGTCCGAGGAGGCCCTGCGGGGCGCCGGGATCGCGCGCGCCTACCCCCTGACCTCGGTGGAGCCGGACGTGGCCAGGTGCATCGCGGACGCGGGCCCGATCCTGGAGCGGGTCGCGGAGCGGATCGCCCGGGACCTGCTGCGCTGAGCACCGGAGCGGAAGCCGAAACGGGTGCGGCCCGAGCCTCGAAGGCTCGGGCCGCACCCGTGCGTGCAGGCGAGGTGGTTCAGGGCAGCTGGGCCGCCCGTGCCTCGCGCCGGTTGTCGCGGAAGTTGTTCACCCGGCGCGCCGTGGCGAACAGCGGGATCACCGCGCCCATGACCAGCTGCAGCGCGCAGCCCGTCTGGAGCAGCAGCTGTCCGCTCGGGGCGTCGAAGGCCCAGGCGGCCAGCAGGCCCATGGACAGCACGATCCACGAGAGCATGGCGCCGGCGAGCCGGCCCCGCGGCTTCGGGTACTCCACGCGGCTCACCATCAGCCACGCGGTGCCCAGGATCGCCAGCAGGGTCGCCACGAAGGGCAGCTCCAGCAGGACGATCGAGACGACCGTCAGCGCGCCGAACGGCGAGGGCATGCCCTGGAAGGTGCCGTCCTTCACCGTCACGCAGCTGAACCGCGCCAGCCTGAGCACCACCGCGAGCAGCACCACGATCGCCCCGAGCGCGGCCACTCTCTGGTGCGCGTCGTCCGCGACCATGCCGTAGACGAGGACGAAGTACGCGGGGGCCAGCCCGAAGCTGATCAGGTCGGACAGGTTGTCCAGCTCCGCGCCCATCGGCGAGGACCGCAGCTTGCGGGCGACCAGGCCGTCGAACAGGTCGAAGACCGCCGCGCAGAGCATCAGGATGACCGCCGTGGCCGCGCTGTGGCGGGCCATGCCGGACTCCTGGCTGCCGGTGAGGTGCGGGATGAGGATGCCCGTGGTGGTGAAGTACACCGCCATGAAGCCGCACGTGGCGTTGCCGAGCGTCAGGGTGTCCGCTATCGACAGGCGCAGAGAGAGGGGCATCTCCTCCTCGTCGTCCACCTCGTCGGCCTCGGGCACCCAGCCCGCCTGGGTCTCCGGATCAATCACGGTCAATGCGAGTCACCCCAGCCACGGTCTTCTGTCCGACCTCGACCGCGACCTCCACACCCTCGGGCAGGTAGAGGTCGACACGCGAGCCGAAGCGGATCAGACCGATGCGGTCGCCCTGCTCGACCTTCGTGCCCTCGGGGAGGTACGGCACGATGCGGCGGGCCACCGCGCCGGCGATCTGGATCATCTCGATGTCGCCGAGTTCGGTGTCGAAATGCCAGATTACGCGCTCGTTGTTCTCGCTCTCCTTGTTGAAAGCGGGGACGAAGCCACCGGGCACGTGCTCGACCGACGTCACCGTGCCCGCGAGGGGGGCGCGGTTGACGTGGACGTTGAGCGGGCTCATGAAGATCGCGACGCGCGTGCGACCGTCCTTCCACGGCATGATGCTCTGCACCACACCGTCGGCGGGCGAGATGACCCGGCCCGGGGCGATCTCGCGCTCGGGGTCGCGGAAGAACCACAGCATGCCCGCCGCGAGCGCGGTGGCGGGCACGGCGACGGCCTTGGCGACACCCGAGCGGCGGGCGCGGGCCAGGCTGAGGGCTGCGGTGGCGACGGTCGGCAGGAGCCACGGCGATGCTCCGCGCGCGAGGCGTGCGCCTACCAGGCTGTCGCGGTGTGCAGAGGTTTGGCTGTGGGGCATGGATGACCTTCGTAGCGGATGATGCCGCGCTCTGACGGGGGACGGCGGCTTTCCCGGGATCGTACCGGTCGCGGGCCGCAACTGGGCAAGCCAGTCAGCCGAGTCGGCGGCTGAACCCTGTCCACGGGGTGTGATCTTCTTCTCGAAGAAAACACCCCGTAGCCGGACAATCAGCCCTGGAACCGATACTCTTCGAGCAGCCTGCGCCCGATGATCATTTTCTGGATCTCGGCGGTACCCTCACCGATGAGCAGCATCGGGGCCTCGCGGTAGAGGCGCTCGATCTCGTACTCCTTGGAGAAGCCGTAGCCGCCGTGGATCCGGAAGGCGTCCTCCACGACCTCCTTGCAGTACTCGGAGGCGAGGTACTTCGCCATCCCCGCTTCGAGGTCGTTTCGTTCGCCGGAATCCTTTTTGCGTGCCGCGTTGACCATCATGGCATGCGCGGCCTCGACCTTGGTAGCCATTTCGGCCAGCTTGAACTGGATGGCCTGGTGCTGGGCGATCGGCTTGCCGAACGTGTGCCTCTGCTGGGCGTACTGGACACCCAGTTCGAAGGCACGCTGCGCGACACCGCAGCCACGGGCCGCCACGTTGACGCGGCCCACCTCGACTCCGTCCATCATTTGGTAAAAACCTCGGCCGGTGACGCCGCCGAGCACCCGATCGGCCGGAACCCGCAGGCCGTCCATGATGAGCTCGGTGGTGTCGACCCCCTTGTACCCCATCTTGTCGATCTTGCCCGGAATGGTCAGGCCGGGGCGGACCTCACCGAAACCGGGCTCCTTCTCGACGAGGAAGGTCGTCATCGACTTGTGGGGCGCGGTGCCCTCGGGGTGTCCTTCGTCACTGCGGACCAGAACGGCCACCAGGGACGAGGTGCCGCCGTTCGTCAGCCACATCTTCTGGCCGTTCAGGACGTACTCGTCGCCGTCCTTCACCGCCTTCGACGTGATCGCCGACACGTCCGAGCCCAGCGCCGGCTCCGACATCGAGAACGCGCCCCGGATGTCACCGGCCGCCATGCGCGGCAGGAAGTGGTCCTTCTGCTCCTGCGTGCCGTGCTGCTTGAGCATGTACGCCACGATGAAGTGCGTGTTGATGATGCCGGACACCGACATCCAGCCGCGGGCGATCTCCTCCACGCACAGGGCGTAGGTGAGCAGCGACTCGCCCAGGCCCCCGTACTCCTCGGGGATCATCAGGCCGAAGAGGCCGAGTTCCTTCAGGCCGTCGACGATCTCCTGCGGGTACTCGTCGCGGTGCTCGAGACCGGTGGCGACCGGGATGATCTCCTTGTCCACGAAGTCGCGGACGGTGGAGACGATCTCCTGCTGGACGTCGGTCAGACCGGCGGTCTGGGCGAGACGGGCCATCTCTACTTCTCCGTCTTTTCCGAAGGGGCGTTCAGTTCGGGACGGCCCGGCTGCTCGCCGCCGCGCTCCTTGATGTACGTCTCGGTGGGCACCATGACCTTGCGGCGGAAGACGCACACCAGGGTGCCGTCCTGCTTGTAGCCCTTGGTCTCGACGTAGACGATGCCGCGGTCGTTCTTCGACTTCGACGGCCACTTGTCGAGCACGGTGGTCTGGCCGTAGATCGTGTCGCCGTGGAAGGTCGGCGCCACGTGCTTGAGCGACTCGATCTCCAGGTTGGCGATCGCCTTGCCCGAGATGTCCGGCACGGACATCCCCAGCAGCAGCGAGTAGATGTAGTTGCCCACCACGACGTTCTTGCCGAAGTCCGTCGTCTTCTCGGCGTAGTTCGTGTCCATGTGGAGCGGGTGGTGGTTCATGGTGAGGAGACAGAACAGGTGGTCGTCGTACTCCGTGACCGTCTTGCCCGGCCAGTGCTTGTACGTCGCACCGACCTCGAACTCCTCGTAGGTGCGTCCGAACTGCATCGCGCTCAGGCCTCCGGGATCTCGAACTTGCTGGTCCGCTGCATGCCGGCGGCCCGGCCCTTGCCGGAGATGACCAGGGCCATCTTGCGGCTGGCCTCGTCGATCATCTCGTCGCCGAGCATCGCCGAGCCCTTCTTGCCGCCCGCCTCGGACGTGTAGTAGTCGTACGCGTCCAGGATCAGCTCGGCGTGGTCGTAGTCCTCCTGCGAGGGCGAGAAGATCTCGTTGGACGCCTCGACCTGGCCCGGGTGCAGCACCCACTTGCCGTCGAAGCCCAGCGCGGCGGCGCGGCCCGCGACCTCGCGGTAGCCGTCGACGTTGCGGATCTGCAGGTAGGGACCGTCGATCGCCTGGAGGTTGTTGGCGCGGGCGGCCATCAGGATCTTCATCAGGATGTAGTGGTAGGCGTCCGCCGGGTAGCCGGGCGGCTGCTCGCCCACGACCAGCGACTTCATGTTGATGGACGCCATGAAGTCGGCCGGGCCGAAGATGATCGTCTCGACGCGCGGGGACGCCTGCGCGATCGCGTTGACGTTGTTCAGGCCCTGCGCGTTCTCGATCTGCGCCTCGATGCCGATCTTGCCGACCTCGAAGCCCATGGTCTTCTCGATCTGCGTCAGCAGCAGGTCGAGGGCGACGATCTGCTCGGCGTTCTGGACCTTCGGCAGCATGATGCAGTCGAGGTTCGGGCCGGCGCCCTCGACGACCGTGACGACGTCGCGGTACGTCCACTCGGTGGTCCAGTCGTTGACGCGCACGACCCGCGTCTTGCCCGTCCAGTCGCCCTCGTTGAGGAACTTGACGATCGTGTGCCGCGCCTCGGGCTTGGCGAGCGGCGCGCAGGCGTCCTCCAGGTCGAGGAAGACCTGGTCGGCGGGGAGCCCCTGGGCCTTCTCCAGGAAGCGGGGGTTCGAGCCCGGCACGGCCAGGCAGGAGCGCCGCGGGCGAAGGCGGTTGACGGTCGTCATGCGGGGACCTCCAGGGGGTCGAGCTTGTTCGCTTTCCGGATCTCGTCGACGATGCGGCCGATGATCCCGGTGATGTCGAAGTCCTTCGGGGTGAACACGGCGGCCACACCGGCGGCCTTCAGCTGTTCGGCGTCACCGTTCGGGATGATGCCACCCGCGATCACGGGGATGTCTGTGGCACCGGCCACACGGAGCCGCTGGACCACGTCCGGCACGAGCTGGGCGTGCGAGCCGGAGAGGATCGACAGGCCGACGGCGTGCACGTCCTCGTCGACCGCCGCGTCCACGATCTGTTCGGGCGTCAGCCGGATGCCCTGGTAGACGACCTCGAAGCCGGCGTCCCGGGCGCGCACCGCGATCTGCTCGGCGCCGTTGGAGTGACCGTCCAGGCCCGGCTTGCCCACCAGGAACCGCAGCCGGCCCACACCCAGCTCGCGGGCGGTGGCCTCCACCTTGGCCCGCACCTCGCCGAGCGCCGAGCCGGCCTCGGCGGCGACGGCCACGGGGGCGGAGGAGACACCGGTGGGCGCCCGGTACTCGCCGAACACCTCGCGCAGCGCCCCGGCCCACTCGCCGGTCGTGACCCCGGCGCGGGCGCACTCCAGGGTGGCCTCCATCAGGTTGCCGGTGCCCTTGGCGGCCTCCTTCAGCCGCTCCAGCGCCTTGCACGGGCGCGGGTGGTTGAAGGGCGGCTGGTAGCGGGTGTCCCGCCAGCGGGCCAGCGCCTCGACGACGCGGGCCTCGACCGCCGGGTCGACCGTCTGGATCGCGGTGTCCAGGTCGGCCGTCAGCGGGTTCGGCTCGGTCGTCTCGAAGATGTTGACGCCGACGATCTTCTCCTGGCCGGACTCGATCCGGGCCCGGCGCTCGGCGTGCGAGGAGACCAGTTCCGCCTTGAGGTAGCCGGACTCGACGGCGGCCATCGCGCCGCCCATCTCCTGGATCCGCTCGATCTCGGCGAGGGACTCCTCGACGAGGGCGTCCACCTTCGCCTCGATGACGTGCGAGCCGGCGAAGATGTCCTCGTACTCCAGCAGGTCGCTCTCGTGCGCCAGGACCTGCTGGATGCGCAGCGACCACTGCTGGTCCCAGGGCCGGGGCAGGCCGAGCGCCTCGTTCCAGGCCGGGAGCTGCACGGCACGCGCGCGGGCGTCCTTGGAGAGGGTGACGGCCAGCATCTCCAGGACGATCCGCTGGACGTTGTTCTCCGGCTGCGCCTCGGTCAGGCCGAGCGAGTTGACCTGGACGCCGTAGCGGAACCGGCGCTGCTTGGGGTCCTGGATGCCGTAGCGCTCACGGGTGACCTGGTCCCAGATGCGGCCGAACGCCCGCATCTTGCACATCTCCTCGACGAAGCGGACGCCCGCGTTGACGAAGAAGGAGATGCGGGCGACCACGTCGCCCATCCGCTCCTGCGGCACCTGGCCGCCGTCGCGGACGGCGTCCAGGACGGCGATGGCGGTGGACATCGCGTACGCGATCTCCTGCACCGGCGTGGCCCCGGCCTCCTGCAGGTGGTAGCTGCAGATGTTGATCGGGTTCCACTTCGGCATGTGGGAGACCGTGTACGCGATCATGTCCGTCGTCAGGCGCAGGCTCGGCCCCGGCGGGAAGACGTGCGTCCCGCGGGAGAGGTACTCCTTGACGATGTCGTTCTGGGTCGTGCCCTGGAGCTTGGTGATGTCAGCGCCCTGCTCCTCGGCGACGACCTGGTAGAGCGCCAGCAGCCACATGGCGGTGGCGTTGATCGTCATCGAGGTGTTCATCTGCTCCAGGGGGATGTCCTGGAACAGCCGGCGCATGTCACCGAGGTGCGAGACGGGCACGCCGACCCGGCCGACCTCGCCGCGGGCGAGGATGTGGTCGGGGTCGTAGCCGGTCTGCGTCGGCAGGTCGAACGCCACCGACAGACCGGTCTGGCCCTTGGCGAGGTTGCGCCGGTACAGCTCGTTGGACGCCTCCGCGGTCGAGTGACCGGCGTACGTCCGCATGAGCCACGGACGGTCCTTCTGACGCTCTGTCATCTAAGGCCCTCAGACGTTCCGGAAGCGGTTGATGGCGTCGAGGTGCTTGGCGCGCATCTCCTCGTCGCGCACGCCCAGGCCCTCCTCGGGGGCGAGGCACAGCACGCCGACCTTGCCCTGGTGGGCGTTGCGGTGGACGTCGTGGGCCGCCTGGCCGGTGTCCTCCAGGGAGTACACCTTCGACAGGGTGGGGTGGATCTTGCCCTTCGCGATGAGCCGGTTGGCCTCCCAGGCCTCGCGGTAGTTGGCGAAGTGCGAGCCGATGATGCGCTTGAGCGACATCCACAGGTAGCGGTTGTCGTACTCGTGCATGTAGCCCGAGGTCGAGGCGCAGGTGGTGATGGTGCCGCCCTTGCGGGTGACGAACACGGAGGCGCCGAAGGTCTCGCGGCCGGGGTGCTCGAAGACGATGTCGATGTCCTCGCCGCCGGTCAGCTCGCGGATGCGCTTGCCGAAGCGCTTCCACTCCTTCGGGTCCTGGGTGTGCTCGTCCTTCCAGAACCGGTAGTCCTCGGCGTTGCGGTCGATGATCGACTCGGCGCCCATGGAGCGGCAGATGTCCGCCTTCTGGTCGCTGGAGACGACGCAGATCGGGTTGGCGCCGCCGGCGAGCGCGAACTGGGTGGCGTACGAGCCGAGGCCGCCGCTCGCGCCCCAGATCAGGACGTTGTCGCCCTGCTTCATGCCGGCGCCGTTGCGGGAGACGAGCTGGCGGTAGGCGGTGGAGTTGACCAGGCCGGGGGCCGCGGCCTCCTCCCAGCTCAGGTGGTTCGGCTTCGGCATCAGCTGGTTGGACTTGACCAGGGCGATCTCGGCGAGGCCGCCGAAGTTGGTCTCGAAGCCCCAGATACGCTGCTCGGGGTCGAGCATCGTGTCGTTGTGGCCGTCGGAGGACTCCATCTCGACCGACAGGCAGTGCGCGACGACCTCGTCACCGGGCTTCCAGGCGTTGACGCCCGGGCCGGTGCGCAGGACGACGCCCGCGAGGTCGGAGCCGATGATGTGGTACGGCAGGTCGTGGCGCTTGGCCAGCTCGTTGGTGCGGCCGTAGCGCTCCAGGAACCCGAAGGTCGACAGCGGCTCGAAGATCGAGGTCCACACCGAGTTGTAGTTGACCGAGGAGGCCATGACGGCCACCAGGGCCTCGCCCGGGCCCAGCTCGGGCACGGGGACCTCGTCCAGGTGGATCGACTTGCGCGGGTCCTTCTCGCGGGTCTGCAGGCCCGCGAACATCTCCGTCTCGTCCTTGTGCACGGTGATCGCGCGGTACGACTCGGGGATCTGCAGGGCGGCGAAGTCGGCGGACGTGGCGTCCTTCGACTGGATCGCGTCCAGGATGTCCTTCACGGTCACGGTGTTGCCTCCGGCGGTGAGCGCCCTGAGGGAGGGGCGCTGGGGGTTCGTCGGTGCTGCTGGGAGTGCTGCTGAGGGTTTTGGTGGAACGTGCCGTCGGTTCGGCGGTGGTGCTTCGGCAGCGCGTGGTGGCGCGGGAGGTTGCCTGTGACGCAGGCGCCCGGGCGCGCAGGCCGTCGGCTTGCGGGGACAGCCGACGCGCGCTTGGTCTCTGCGCGCCGGCCGCCCGGACTTCCTTCAACGTATGACACCGCGTGTCAGGTGACAAGGCACTGAGTGCCAGAAGTTGCTCTCAGATGAAATCTTTACGTAACAAATGAGCGATGATCGATCAGGGCTACCCGTGAGTAGCCCTTTCGTCCGGTTACGTCACCGGATCCGGGCGCCCGTTCACTCCGTGTGCGCGACCAGGTCGCGGAAGGTGAACTCCGTGTTGTCGCCCCGGATGCCGACGCCGCCGGGCCGGGAGAGGTCACCGGGCGCGGTGTCGGTCACGTCCAGGACCCGGCGGCCCGCCAGTTCCAGCGTGAGGCGCACCCGGTGGCCCGGCAGATCGCTCGCGGTCGCCGTCACCTCGGTCCACACGTCGGGCGACAGCCCGGCCGACGCCGTGGCCAAGGTCACGTACGTGCCCCCGTTGGACGGCCCGCCGGGCGTCTTGCGCTTCACCGCCACCAGCCCGTCGCGCCGGGTCACGCTCACCGCGTAGCACTCCTGCTCGCTGTGGAACCGCAGCCACAGGTGCACGCCGTCGTACGGCTGTGCCGGGGTACGCGGTGTCGTCACCAGATCGGTCAGCCGCAGCCGCAGCGAGAGCCGGGTGTCGGCGAAGTCCCGGCGCCGCGAGGCCAGCCGGAAGACCGCCGAGTCGGTGGCGCGCGTGGACGCGGCGTCGGGCCGCTCGCCGTCCGGGCGCCCCGTCCACCCCGCGCCGTCGAGGCCGAACAGCGAACCGCTGGTCATCGTCCAGTCGGGGGAGTGGCGGGCACCCGGGGCGTCCGGGTGCCAGTAGGCGAACTCGTTGGTGACCAGCCCGCGGCCCGGGAACGCGGGCCGGAAGTCCGCCTCGGCGCTCGTGCGGCCGTGGGCCTGCAGGGACAGTCCGCCCGCGAGCGCCGCCGACGCGAGCAGGACCCCGGTCAGGAGCCGTGCGCGGCGGCGCCGCACGAGCCGCTGGATCATGCCGTACGCCCTCCGTGGAGCGCGCAGTCCGCGAAGCCCGGCCAGGGCTGCAGCGGCGACTGCCGGTAGACGCCGAACCCGATGCCGCCGGTGCCCCCGGAGGCCGGGACCGAGGCCCGCACCAGCCCCGCGCCGACGCTCACCCGCGTGACGCGCGCGTCGGCCGTGACGGTGACGTCCCGGTCCGTCGCCTCCGGCAGCCTGCGGGAGAGCACGGTGCGCGGGTGGTCTCCCGGTCCGGCCAGGAGCGTGACCCAGCCCCGGGAGAGCCGGACGGTGAGCTGGTCGGCGGCGCCGCGGCGGACGACCACGGAACTGTGCAGCCCGTCCTCCACCAGACCGGTCAGCCGGGTCCTCAGGGTGTAGCCGGACCAGCCTTCGCCGCCGCCCGGCCGGTAGCCGGCGTAGACCCAGCCGCCGGCACCGACCGGCTGGACCGTCCCGGCGCCGATCACCGCCTGCGGCCGGCGTCCGTCGCCGTCGCGCCAGCCCGCCGGACCGTCGAACGGCCGGCTTGCGGCCGGCGCGCCGGGCAGCGGTGCGGTCCGGACGTGGCGGAACGCCGGCCACGACGCGGCGCCGGCACCACGCGAGAGCGCGAGCGCGATGCCGCCCGTGCCGCGCGCTCCGTGGGAGTCGGGCAGCGTGAACCGCACGGTGCCGTCCACCACCACCTCGGTCCGCGCGCCGTCCACGGTGAGCCCTACCTCGTGGGACGGCCCGGGCGTCAGCGCGCGCTCGGCCAGCACCCGGACCCGCGCCCCTCCGTCGACCAGCTGTGCGGTGCCGCGCGAGACCCGCACCCCGACGGTCGCGTCCCCGCCGACCCGGGCGAAGACCGTCGCGCTGCCGCCGTCCGTGGGCAGCCCGGTCAGCCCGGCGCCGACGGTGTAGTGGTCCCAGTCGGCGGCGCCGTAGGGCGCGTATGCCGCGTAGGCGTAGCGGCCGGTGGCCGGGCGGGCACCCGCGCCGGTGAGGAAGCCGGTGCCGCCGAGCGGCTTCCAGGCGCTGCCCGTCCAGCGCTGCGGGAAGCGCAGCGGGTCACCCGACGGCGGCACCGGCGTGCGCGCCGCCACCTGGGCCAGCAGATCGTCGGCCGTGGTGTCCGCGAACACCTCCAGGCGCTGGTACTCCTGGCGGACCGCCGACCTGCGCGACGCCGGCTCCGGGCTGAAGGTCTTGTCGGTCAGCGCCGCCGTGAAGGTGCGGTCGATCAGGTCGCGGACGTAGGAGGCGTGCTGCGGCTCCGCCGACTCCGAGAACGGGTAGGCGAACAGCCGGGGCCGGGGCAGGCCGTGCCGCCGGAAGTCCTCCAGCGACCGGGTGAAGTCCGCCCGTACCCGGCGCTCGTAGTGGTCGGTGCTCTCCAGCCGGCCGGTGGAGGCCAGGTAGATCCGGTGCGCGAGCAGCGAGCCCAGTGCGCCGTGTGGGCCGATGCGAGTGCGGCTGTGCAGGTTGTGGGTGTGGTCCTCGAAGTCCCAGCGGCCCGAGCGGGCCATACGGGCGATCTCCTGCCAGGACAGGTAGTAGGGCCGGTGCAGCCCGACCCGCCCGGTGATGAGGAACGACACCGCGCTCATGTCGTGCCGCGCGAGGATCCGGTCCCCGTACGTCCACAGCCCGTGCGTGCCGTCGTCGAAGGTCAGCATCACCGAACGCGGCGGCACCGGGCCGCCGAGCAGGTAGGAGACGAACTCGTCGGTGCTCAGGGTGCGGTAGCCCGCCGTCCGCAGGGCGGTGAGCTGCCGGTCGAAGACCGCGGGGTCCACCACGTAGCGGCTGCCGCTGTGCGGCTTCAGGTCGTGGTAGGTGAGGATCACCGGCGCCGCGCGCTCGGGGAGCCCCGCTCCGGCGGCCTTCCAGCGGGCGGCGGTCGCCGCGTCGACGCGGGCGGCCGGCACGCTCACCTGCCGGGTGACCTCGCGCTGGTCGACGTAGAGCCGCCAGGCGACGACGAACGGGACGGCGAGCACCAGCGCGGTCAGCGCGCCCAGGACGCCGCGCAGCGCGCCCCGGCGCAGCCGGAGGGTGCGGCGCGGCCGCCTCGCGGTTACAGAATGGACCACGGCGGCCAGCTCCCCCGGGACAGCACCAGCAGATACAGGATGACGACGGCGGTCGCGGCGAGCAGCGCGGCCAGACCCCGTCCGGTGGCCCGTACGGCCCTCACGACAGCCTCCTCGACCAGACCCCGCGCCGGATGGTCAGCAGGGAGTACGGCAGCAGCCAGGACAGCACCAGCGACGACAGCAGGCTCATCAGCGGCCGGTAGCGCCAGCGCGTGGAGCGGGGGTTGTCGGCCTTGAAGGCCAGGCCCCACACCACGCCTTTGAGCAGCACGCCCGCCAAGTACAGCCCGGTCAGGAACCACAGTCCGTGGTACGGCGCCCACACCAGATGGCGTACCGCCATGAGCGGAGCGCACAGCACCCACAGGACGTGCCCGTAGAACAGCACCGCGGGACCGAGACCGCGCCGCCACATGAACGTGCCGGTGAAGAAGAGGTTGCGGATGAAACTCTTCTTCCAGCGCACCTGCTGCCGCATGAAAGGCCGGAATCGGGCCGGGACCGTCGTCCAGACCTTCGCGGACTGCACGTATCCGATGCGCCACGGGAGTTCTCTGTGGTCTCGCCGGGTGACGAAAGGCGAATCCGCGTACTGCGCCTTGAGTTTTCTCCCCTTCCATTTCTGGCCGAGGACGTATCCGGTGAGCTGCCGGTCGGTGGCGAACCTGAATTCGGCCCCGAGGAAACGGTCGCCGGCCCAGGCGGGGAGGTAGTTCATGATGGCGTCCGCGCGGAACACGGCGAGCGGCCCCGACACGCAGGAGACGGACCCGAAGGTCGCCTCCGCCGCCTTGGCCACCCGGAACTGCCCCTCGTACCAGACGTCCTGGGCCCTGGAGAGCACGGACTCGTCGGCGTTCAGCGCCCGGGCGTGCCCGCTGACCGCGCCCAGCTCGCGGTGGCGCACCAGCGCGGTGACGCAGCGGCCGAGCGCGTCGGGCGCGAGCACGCAGTCGGAGTCCGTGAAGGCGATGACGTCCCCGTCCGCCAGCTCGGCGGCGCGCACCAGGGCGTGCTTCTTGCCGACGTTGCGGTCCAGGTACAGCACCCGCACGGACAGCTCTCGCTCCAGGCGCCGCAGGACGGCGCAGGTGCCGTCGGTCGAGGCGTCGTCGACGACCACGATCTGCAGGTCGGGGTGGTCGCTCGCGGCCATCGAGCGCACACAGGCCTCGATGCCGTCCTCCTCGTCCTTGACGGCCACCAGGAAGCTCACCCGTGGCCGCTCGGGCAGCTCGGGGAACCGGTGCAGCCGGCGCGGGCGGCGGCGCAGCGTCCGCTCGGAGGGGTCGTCGTAGCGGCTGTAGGCGATGAACAGCATGGAGATCGTCACCGTCAGGACCAGGAACCCGTAGCCGAGCACGAGCGGCGCCTGGACCAGCCGGGGTGCCTCGCGGGCGAGGATCAGCAGCAGCGGGAGCAGCACGATCACCACGCAGAGCCGGCGTGCCGCGTGCCGTACTCCGGGGTCCATCCGGTCGGACAGCCCGGCGAGGCGGCGCCGGCCGGGCCGCGGCGGGCGCGGCCGGGGCATGGACGGCTGCGGCTGCGGCCCGCCGGGCGCCGCGGGCCGCTCGGCCTGCACGCTCATACGACCGCCCGGCGCTTGAAGTCCTGCAGCCGGTAGGTGGTGTCCAGGACGGGCACGTCGTCGCCGATCCAGGACAGGTCCTGGCGCGGATGGACGGAATGCACCAGCACGAGGTCCCAGTCGCGCTCCCCGGGCTCACGCTCGGACAGCAGCGGGCGCCCGCCGAGCGGCACCGACGGGATCAGCGGATCGGTGTAGGCGACCTCGGCGCCGGCCTCGCGGAGCGCGGCCATGATCTCCAGCGAGGGCGACTCGCGCAGGTCCGCCACTCCCGGTTTGTAGGCAGCGCCGACCACCAGCACCCGGGCCGCGCGCAGCGGTGTGCCCGCGTCGGCCAGGACCTCGCGGGCGCGCTGCACGACCGCCTGCGGCCGGGTGGCGATCGCGGTCATCGCGGTGTCGATCAGCGGCGAGGCCACCCGCTTCCCGCGCAGCTGCCACAGCAGGTAGTGCGGGTCGCACGGGATGCAGTGGCCGCCCACCCCGGGGCCGGGGAAGAACGGCATGAACCCGTACGGCTTGGTCGCCGCCGCCTGGATGACCTCCAGGGCCTCCAGGCCCAGCTCGCCGCAGATGGTGGCGAACTCGTTGGCCAGAGCGATGTTGACCGCGCGGAAGGTGTTCTCCAGCAGTTTGGTCATCTCGGCGGCCTCGGGCGAGAGCACCTCGTGCACCTCGGCGCCGGTGCGGCGCAGTACGTCGGCGGCGCGCCGGGTGCACTCCGGGCTCACCCCGCCGACCACCCGCGGGGTGGTGCTCTGGGTGTGGTCGGTGCTGCCCGGGTCGATGCGCTCGGGGGCGTAGGCCACGCTGACGTCCTCGGGCACCCGCAGCCCGCGCTCGGCGAGCGGGCCGAGCAGCAGGTCCCGGGTGGTGCCCACGTAGCTGGTCGAGGTGAGCACGACGGTCTGCCCGGGCACCGCGTGGGCGGCGGCGGTCGCGCACGCCCCGGCCAGGGCCCGCAGGTCCGGTACGAGGTGCTCGTCGACGGGGGTCGGGACGCAGATCAGCACCGCCTCGGCGGCGCTCAGGGCCGCCGGGTCCGTCGTGAGGACGAAGCGGCCGGCGCCCGGTCCGTCGCCGGTGTGGGCGCGCAGCCGCGCGTGGTCGTCGGGGACCAGGTCGACGTGGTGGTCGCGGATCGCGTCGAGGCGGGCGGGGTCCACGTCGACGCCGATGACCCGCAGGCCCGACTCCAGCAGAGCGAGGGCCGTCGGCAGGCCGACGTAGCCGAGGCCGATGATGCCGACAGCAGGTTTCGCGGAAAATGACAAGGAGATCCCCCCAGAAATACCGCGCGCCGGCGCGTACGGCGCACAGGCGGCGCAAGGAATGCGACGGCGTGCACCGGGCCTCTTCCCCCTGTTTCCCCGAGGCTGCTTTTCGGTGTACACGCCAATTCCGCCGACCTCCCCTTGGTCGGCGGAATATGTCCGATGAACCGAAAGCATGTCAGTCACCCGGTAGGTCGGTGGGATTTTCGTGAAGATCCCGGCGGCCCTGGGGCATCTTTTGGGAAAGGTTCGATAAGCACCTGCTCTTCGAACACAAAAACGGGCCGGTGCCGGGTTTCCCCGGCGCCGGCCCGTGGGCCCTGCGGTCAGGCGCGCTCCTTGAGCGCCTCCTCGATGGTGCGCATGACCTCGTCCAGCGGCGCGTCCGTGCGGGCGACCGTCACCAGCACCTCGCCGTGCGCGGAGACCGTCGCCGGGGCCGCGGCGGCGGGCCGGGGCACCGAGCCGCGCCCGGCGCCGATACCGGTGCCGAAGGTCTTGCGCACGATCGCGAAGGCGTGGTCGAGCTGGGCCTCCACGTCGCCCTGGCCGCCGGCCCGCAGCCAGCGCCGCAGGACGTGGTTGTGGGCGGTGACCACGGCGGAGGCGGCGACCTCGGCGAGCAGCGGGTCGTCGTTGGCGTCGTCCGCGTGCGCGTGCTCGTCGAAGTGCCCGAGCAGATAGCGGGTGAACAGGCGCTCGTAGCGGGCCACCGAGGCGATCTCCGCCTCACGCAGGGTGGGCACCTCGCGGGTCAGCTTGTAGCGGGCGACCGAGATCTCCGGCCGGGCCGCGTACATCTTCATGACTTCCTTGATGCCGCGGCACACCGTGTCGAGCGGGTGCTCGTGCGCCGGGGCGGCGTTGAGCACCGCCTCGGCGCGGACCAGCGTGTCGTCGTGGTCCGGGAAGATCGCCTCTTCCTTGGAGCGGAAGTGGCGGAAGAAGGTGCGGCGCGCCACCCCGGCCGCGGCCGCGATCTCGTCGACGGTGGTCGCCTCGTACCCCTTGGTCGCGAACAGTTCCATCGCTGCGGCCGCCAGTTCCCGGCGCATTTTCAGCCGCTGGGCGGCGGCGCGACTGCCTGCGGCACTTTCCGGCGCGTCGGGCGTGGCTGGTGTACGTGAGGACTTGGCGGGCTGGGACATGACCCGAACGTACTGCATGTGCGCGGCCGAATGCGCAGGTCCGGGGTTTCCCCCGCCCGCGGGGGGCGGGGGGCCGCAGGGCGGGGCGGCCGGCGGGAACCCGTGGGGGTCCAGCAGCCCGCCCCAGTCCGTCTCCGTGCGGGACCAGTCGCCGGCGCCGTCAGCGGCGGGCATACTCGCGGAAGCCGCGGCCCGTCTTGCGGCCGAGGCAGCCCGCGGCCACCAGGTGCTCCAGCAGCGGCGCCGGGGCCAGGCCCGGGTCGCGGAACTCGCGGTGCAGCACCTTCTCGATGGCCAGCGAGACGTCCAGGCCGACCACGTCCAGCAGCTCGAACGGGCCCATCGGGTAGCCGCCGCCGAGCTTCATGGCCGCGTCGATGTCGTCCAGGGTGGCGTAGTGCTCCTGGACCATCTTCACCGCGTTGTTGAGGTACGGGAACAGCAGCGCGTTCACGATGAATCCGGCGCGGTCGCCGCAGTCCACCGCGTGCTTCCTGACCTTCGCGCAGACCTCGCGGACGGTGGCGTGGACGTCGTCGGCCGTCAGGACCGTGCGCACCACCTCCACCAGCTTCATCGCCGGCGCCGGGTTGAAGAAGTGCATGCCGATCACGTCCTGCGGCCGCGAGGTGGCACGGGCGCAGGCGACCACGGGCAGCGAGGAGGTGGTGGTGGCGAGGACGGCGCCGGGCTTGCAGACCTTGTCCAGCGCCTGGAACAGCTGCCGCTTGACCTCCAGGTCCTCGGCGACCGCCTCGACCGCCAGGTCCACGTCGGCGAACGCCTCGTAGGAGCCCGCCGGGGTGATCCGCTCCAGGGTCTGGGCGGCGGCCTCGGCGGTCAGCCGGCCCTTGTCAACGGACCGCGCCAGCGACTTGCCGATCCGGGCCTTGGCGGTCTGCGCCTTCTCGTCGCTGCGGGCGGCGAGGACGACGTCGTACCCGGCCTTGGCGAACACCTCGGCGATGCCGGACGCCATGGTGCCCGAGCCCGCCACCCCGACGGAGCGGACGGGACGGCCCGCGCCCCGGGCGCCGTCCGCCGCCGGCGTCAGCGCGTCCGGCACGACCGTCGCGCTGCCGGGCGCCTCGTAGGTGTAGAAGCCGCGGCCCGCCTTGCGGCCGGTCAGGCCCGCCTCGCTGAGCTGCTTCAGGATCGGGGCGGGGGCGTGCAGCCGGTCCCGGGACTCCGCGTACATGGCGTCCAGGACCGTGCGCGCGGTGTCCACGCCGATCAGGTCCAGCAGGGCCAGCGGGCCCATCGGCAGACCGCAGCCGAGCCGCATCGCCGCGTCGATGTCCTCGCGGGAGGCGTAGCGCGCCTCGTACATCGCGGCGGCCTGGTTCAGGTAGCCGAAGAGCAGGCCGTCCGCCACGAAGCCGGGGCGGTCGCCGACCGCGACCGGCTCCTTGCCCAGCTCGATCGCCAGGTCGGTGACGGCGGCGACGGCCTGCGGCGCGGTCAGCACCGAGGAGACCACCTCGACCAGCTTCATCGCCTGCGCGGGGTTGAAGAAGTGCAGTCCGAGCACGCGCTCGGGGCGGGCCGAGTCGGCGGCGAGCCGGGTGACGGAGAGGGCGTTGGTGCCGGTGGCGAGGATCGTCTCCGGGCGGACGATGCCGTCCAGCTCGCGGAAGATCTGGTGCTTGACCTCGTACGACTCCGGGGCGACCTCGATGACCAGGTCGGCGTCGGCCGCCGCGCGCAGGTCCGTGGAGGTGCGGACGCGGGCCAGCACGCCGGCGCGCTCCTGCTCGGTCAGCCGGCCGCGCTCCACCGCGCGGGCGGTGGCGGCCTCCAGGGCGGCGACGGTCCGCGCGGTCTGGGTCTCGCTGATGTCGATGCCGATCACCTCGCGGCCGGCCTTCGCGAGAACCTCGGTGATGCCGGTGCCCATGGTGCCGAGGCCGACGACGGCGATCGTCTTCAGCGCGGACAGCGGGGAACCGGACTGGGGGGACAGGGGAGTGGCCATCGCGGGACTCCAGGAATGAGGGTGACGACTAGGAACGCGCCGGGTGCGCCGAAGGCGCACGCCGGGGCGGGAAGGAGTGCGGGTGTTGCCGGGCTGCGAGCGCACACGCCCGGTGCCGGTGCCGAGGACGCGCACACGTCCGGCAGCGGCGTTTTCCGACCGGCCCTGTCCCGGAGCCGGGTCGTACTGCGGTACCGAGGTACCGAACCGACCAGTCCCCGCTGCCCGAAGGCGCCGGGGGAGACCGACGACGGCTGCGTCACCAAACCGTCGTCAGCGGATGCGAGGGGGTGACCTCGCTCGTCTGAGCTTAACCGGCGAGTAACGAGCGCGCCAGCCCTGTGCGGAACCGACTTTGTGATGTGTCTCCCCCCGCGGCCGCCCCCCGCCTACCCTGGTCGCCGTGGACGAAGAGTTGCGATCGCTCACGGAGCGCGTACGGCGCGAGTCGGGCGGCTCGGCGGACTGCGAGCGGCTGCTGGCCATCGGCGACCGCGACGAACTCGCCGGGGTGCTCACCGAACCCGGCCGGCCGCTGTGGGCCAGGGAACTGGCCGCGTTCCGGCTCGGCCTGGCCGGCGACCGGCGGGCCTTCGAGTCCCTGGTGCTGCTCCTCAACCACCGCGACCCGCCGCGCTGCGCCGCGGCCGCCCACGCCCTCGGCCGCCTCGGCGACCCGCGCACCGCCCGCGCCGCCGCCGCCCTCGCCACCAACGAACTGCGCGTCGCCTACGCCCTGCACCCGGTACGGCTGCTGACCGCGCTGCGTGCCCCGGAGTCCGTGCCGGCGCTGATCACCACCCTGGAGCGGCGGCTGCGCCCGCACGACCCCTACCGCCGGGTCGCCCTCGCCTGTGTGGAGGGCCTGGGCGCCCTCGGCGACGCCCGGGCGCGCCGCGTCCTCAACGAGGCCCTCGCGCACCCCGCGCTGGCCGAGGCGGCGGTGCACGCCCTGGCGCGCATCCCGCAGCAGCAGCGGCGGGAGTGACGGCCGGTCAGCCGCCCAGGGGGCGGGTGTAGCGCACCTCCGGCACCGGCACCCCGTCCACGTCGTACGGCTCCTCGGCGCCGTCCGCGTGGAAACCGGCCCGCTCGTAGAAACGGCGGGCGGACGCGTTCTCCTTCAGGACCCACAGGCGCATGCGGGGGTACCGCGCGCACTGCCCGACCGCCTCGGCCAGCAGCGCCCGCCCGACACCGGCGCCGGTCCGCGCGGGGTCGACGTAGATCGCGTACAGCTCGGCGTCCTCGGTGCGCCCCACGACGTCGTCGCGGTACGGCCCGTGCGCGGCCCAGCCGACCACCTCGCCGTCCCGCTCGGCGACCAGGTTCACCACCGTGCCGTCACCCTGCCCGAACCTGGCCCGGTGTCGCGCGGCGTCCTGCGCCACGCTGAGCCGGTCGAGGTAGGGCTGGGGCATCATCCCCCGGTAGGCGTGCTGCCAGCCGCGGATCCGGATCTCGGCGACGCGGTCGCAGTCGGCGAGCGCCATCGGGCGGACACGGATGACCGGGGCGGGCGAGGCGGGCGAGGTGGAGGCGGGCGATGCGAGCGGGACGTCCATGACGCCCACCCTAGAGAGCCGCCCGCCCGGCCCGCCCATGAATATCGGGACCCTCCGCCTCCGGCCGGCCGGCCCGGCTACCCGCGGAACCCCAGCAGGCCGTGCAGGGTCATGCCGGCGGACGACGGGGCGGCGGCCTTGGTCGTCCGGGGGGCCGGGTCGGGGGACTTGGGGCAGACCGCGTCGGCCACCGGGCCGCCGTGCGGGAGCGTGCCGTCGGTGAGGTAGGCGGCCAGGTAGCCGTCCAGGCAGGTGTTGCCGCTCAGGCTGATGCCGTGGTTGCCGCCGCCCTCCTCCACCACCAGGCTGGAGCGGGCGAGCAGGCGGTGGGCCGTGACGCCCCCGGCGTACGGGGTCGCGGCGTCGTCCGTGGCCTGGAAGAGCAGGGCGGGCGGCAGCTCGGTGTTCGCGATGCTCACCGGGCCCGCCGGCTCGGTCGGCCAGAACGCGCAGGGCGCGTTGTACCAGGCGTTGTTCCAGGCCATGAAGGGCGCCTTCGCGTACACCGCCCAGGTGTCCGCCTGCCAGCGGCTCCACGCTCGCGGCCAGGAGGCGTCACGGCACTGCACCGCCGTGTAGACGCTGTACCCGTTGTCGCCCGAGGCGTCCACCGCGCCGAACTTCCGGTACGCGTCCACCAGCGGCGCGGTGTCCTTGTCGTGGACGTAGGCGGCGAACGCCTCGGCGAGGTAGGGCCAGTAGCCGTCGTAGTAGCCGCCCGGGACGAAGGTGTCCTCCAGCTCCGAGGCGCCCACCACGCCGCCGGCAGGCTTCTTCGCCAGGGCCGCCCGCATGGCGTACCACCGGGCCGTCACCCGGGCCGGGTCCGTGCCGAGCCGGTACGTGGCGTCGTACCGGGCGATCCACGCCATCAGCGCCCGGTGGCGGGCGTCGAAGGCGTAGTCCTGGCCTAGGTTGTCCGCGTACCAGACCCCCGTCGGGTTCACGACCGAGTCCAGCACCAGGCGGTGCACCCGCCCGGGGAAGAGCTTCGCGTAGACCGCGCCGAGGTAGGTGCCGTAGGAGTAGCCGAAGTAGCTGAGTTTGTCCGCGCCCAGGGCCTGCCGGACGGCGTCCATGTCCCGGACCGCGTTCGTGGTGGTCATGTACGGCAGCACGTCCGCGTACGCCCGGCCGCAGGCGGCGGCGAAGGTGCGGGCGCGTTCGAGGTTGGCCCGCTCCAGCGCGTCCGTCGCGGGCACCGTGTCGGGGCGCACCGGACCGAAGTGGCGCGGGGCGCAGTCCAGGGCCGGCGTGCTGCGGCCCACCCCGCGCGGGTCGAAGCCGATGACGTCGTAGCGCGCCGCCACGCTCTTGGGAAGCGCCGAGGCGACGTACCCGGCGAGCGCGAGACCGCTGCCGCCGGGCCCGCCCGGGTTGACCAGCAGGGGGCCCTCGGAGGTCTTCGCGGTGTGCGGCACGCGGCTCAGGGCGAGGGTGATGTGCCGGCCGGACGGCCGCGCCGGGTCCAGCGGCACCGGCAGGGAGGCGCACTGGAGCGTCGGGTGGTCGCCGGTGCCGCACTTCTTCCAGACGGGTGCCGCGGGGGCGGGGGTGGCCGCGCCCGCGGGCGCGGCCGTGACCGAGCCCGCCATCAGGGCGGCGGCCGCGCACAGCACGGCTGCGCGAGTTCTCATGGGGCCTCCCGGGACGGAGGGTGGTGCGAACCGTGAGGATCACGGTTCTCGCCGGATCGTCCCGGGGACGGGCCCCAAATGAACCTGTCCTGTCAGTACTTGACCCGATTGGATCGGGTGATGCCCTCCAACGACCTCACATCACGTCCTCACAGGGCGCCCTCACATGAGGGTGAGCTGGGTCGGCTCGTCCACGGACGCGGGGTCCGGCGTGGCCGAGGTGGGCGCCGCGGTCCCGGTGGGCCGCGCGGGGTCCGCCGGCCGGATCCGCCGGGCCTGTCCCGCGTGCCAGGGCCCGATGCCGTACTCCTGGGCCAGTTCGTGCACCTGGCGGGTGATCCGGCGCTGGTACCACGTGGGCGCGTAGGCGCCTTCCGCGTACAGCCGCTCGTAGCGGCGCACCAGGTACGGGTGGTGCCGGCCGAGCCAGGCCATGAACCACTCCCGGGCGCCCGGCCGCAGGTGCAGCACCAGCGGCGTGACCGAGGTGGCCCCGGCCGCCGCGATCGCCCGTACGGTCTCCCGCAGTTGCGCCGGGGCGTCGCTGAGGAACGGGACCACCGGCGCCATCAGCACCCCGCAGCCGATCCCGTGCTCGCCGAGGGTCCGTACGACGTCCAGGCGCCGCTCGGGCGCGGGTGTGCCCGGCTCCACCGTGCGCCACAGCTCCGTGTCGGTGAAGCCCACCGAGACCGAGATGCCGACGTCCGTCACCCGGGCCGCCCGGGTGAGCAGGTCCAGGTCGCGCAGGACCAGCGTGCCCTTGGTCAGGATCGAGAACGGGTTCGCGTGCTCGGTGAGCGCCGAGATGATCCCCGGCATGAGCCGGTAGCGGCCCTCGGCGCGCTGGTAGCAGTCGACGTTGGTGCCCATCGCCACGTGGTCGCCCTGCCAGCGCCGGGAGGCGAGCTGGCGGCGCAGCAGCTCGGGGGCGTTGACCTTGACCACGATCTGGGTGTCGAACCCGATGCCCGTGTCGAGGTCCAGGTAGCCGTGCGTCTTGCGGGCGAAGCAGTACACGCACGCGTGCGTGCAGCCCCGGTAGGGGTTCACCGTCCACTCGAACGGCATGCGCGAGGCGCCCGGCACCCGGTTCAGGATCGAGCGGGCCCGCACCTCGTGGAAGGTGATCCCGCGGAACTCGGGCGTGTCGAAGGTGCGCGTGACGACGGCGTCCGCGCCGAACAGCGCGGGATCGGCGGCCCGGCCGTGATCGTCGGAGTCCGCGGACCGCACGGTGAGGTTCTCCCAGCGCATGACGCCTCCTCGGTAGCACTGGCCACAGAATAGAACATACGTTCCCATGATCGTGCGACCCCCGATTTGGGGGGCCGGGCGCCGGGGTGGTTGGCTTGCCCCAACCCCGAGCAACCAGGTCCTGGAGGAACGCAATGGCGCAGGTCGAGGCCACTACGGAGCGGGTCGTCGCGGCGGACGCGGAGAAGGTGTTCGACGCCCTCGCCGACTACCGCGGCACACGGCAGAGGCTGCTGCCCGAGCACTTCAGCGAATACGAGGTGCGCGAGGGCGGCGACGGCGAGGGCACCCTCGTCCACTGGAAGCTCCAGGCCACCAGCAAGCGGGTGCGCGACTGCCTCCTGGAGGTCAGCGAGCCCACCGACGGCGAGCTGGTCGAGAAGGACCGCAACTCCTCCATGGTCACCACCTGGCGCGTCACCCCGGCCGGCGAGGGCGCATCCCGGGTCGTCGTCACCACCACCTGGAAGGGCGCCGGCGGTATCGGCGGCTTCTTCGAGAAGACCTTCGCGCCCAAGGGCCTCGGCCGGATCTACGACGCCGTGCTCGCCAACCTCGCGCGCGAGGTCGAGGCGTAGCCGGCGGTCACCAAGAGCGGGCCGGTGCGGGGGCGTTGCACCCCTCACCGGTTCGGGTGGATCTCCGCCGAGTCCGGGACTGACCCGTGACTCACCCTACTTGTCCGCAGTTGTCGCCTACGCGCGACAAATGTGACAGGTACGACGTGGGGAGCGGCACGTGGGCGGGACGACTCTGGTGCGGCACGCACCGCACACGGCCGCTGACCCGGCACCCGCGCCCGCACTCGCGGCGGATGCCGAACTCCCCCCACGCCGGGTGCGGTTGGTCTTCGTCGGACTGATGCTGGCGCTGCTGCTCGCCGCGCTGGAGCAGATGATCGTCGCCACCGCCCTGCCGAAGATCGTGGGCGAGCTGCACGGCCTGGACCGGATGTCCTGGGCGATCACCGCCTACCTGCTCACGTCCACCATCGGCCTGCCCCTGTACGGCAAGCTCGGCGACCTCCTCGGCCGCAAGGGCGTCTTCCAGTTCGCCATCCTGGTCTTCGTCGTCGGCTCCGGGCTCGCCGGCCGGGCCGGCAGCATGGACCAGCTCATCGCCTTCCGCGCCCTCCAGGGCGTCGGCGCGGGCGGCCTCATGATCGGCGTGCAGGCGATCATCGCCGACATCGTGCCGCCCCGGCGGCGCGGCCGCTACATGGGCCTGATCGGCGCCGCGTTCGGCCTCGCCTCCGTCGCGGGCCCGCTGCTCGGCGGCTACTTCACCGACCACCTCTCCTGGCGCTGGTGCTTCTACATCAACGTCCCCTTCGGCCTGCTCACCCTGGCCGTCGTCACCGCCGTCCTCGACCTGCCCAGGCCCCGGGTGCGCGCCCGGTTCGACGTCCTCGGCGCCCTGCTGCTCGCGACGGCGTCCACCTGCCTGGTGCTGCTGACCAGTTGGGGCGGCACCGAGTACGCCTGGGACTCACGCCAGATCCTCGGCCTCGGCGCGGGCGCCCTCGCCGCCACCGCGCTCTTCCTCGTCGCCGAGCGCTTCGCCGCCGAACCCCTCATCCCGCTGCGGCTGTTCCGGGACTCCGTCTTCGACGTCACCGGGCTGGTCGGCCTGGTGATCGGCGTGGCCCTGTTCGGCGCCGCCAGCTACCTGCCCACCTTCCTGCAGATGGTGGACGGGGCCAGCGCCACCGAGTCCGGGCTGCTGATGCTGCCCATGATGGCCGGGATCGTCGTCGCCTCGATCGCCGGCGGGCAGCTCATCAGCCATACCGGCCGGTACAAGATCTTCCCCGTGCTCGGCGCGGCCCTCGCCGCCGTCGGCATGTGGCTGCTGTCCCGGCTGGAGACCGGCACCCCCCGGCTCCAGTACAGCGTCTGGATGGCCGTCCTCGGCGCCGGCATCGGCCTGGTCATGCCCGTCCTGGTGCTCGCCGTGCAGAACTCCGTGCGCCCCGCCGACCTCGGCACCGCGACCAGCGCCAACAACTACTTCCGGCAGATCGGCGGCAGCGTCGGCGCCGCCGTCTTCGGCACGCTCTTCGCGAACCGGCTCGCCGACGCCCTGCGCGAGGAGCTGCCCCCGCGCGCGGGCGCCCGGCTGCCCGACCCCGAGTCCCTGACCCCGCAGCTCGTGCACACGCTGCCGCCGGCCCTGCGCGACGCCTACATCCGCGCCTACGCCGACGCGATGCCCCGGATCTTCCTCTACCTCGTCCCGGTGCTCGCCCTCGGCCTGCTCATCGCCTTCTTCCTCAAGGAGAAACCGCTGGTGTCCCACCACGCCACCGAACCGGAACCCGCCACCAGGCCGGGACCCGCCGGCCCGCACACCGGCCCGAACACCTCGGTGCCGCAGGCCCGTTCGGCCCACTCCGCCGGAATCCCGGTGTGCGGCACGGTCCAGCACCCCGACGGCACCGCGGTGCCCCGCGCGGCGCTCACCCTCATCGACGTCACGGGGCGGCAGATCGGGCGCGGCGCCAGCGGCGAGGACGGCCGGTACGCGCTCGGCACCCCCGGCGCCGGGTCGTACGTGCTCATCGCCGCCGCCGGCGGCCACCAGCCGCAGGCCGTCTCCGTCACCGTCGGCGAGCGGCCCGTCGAGCTCGACGTCGTCCTCGGCGGCGCCGGACGCCTGGCCGGCAGCGTGCTCACCGCCGACGGCAGCCCCGTCCGGGACGCCACCGTCACCCTCACCAACGTGCACGGCGAGGTCGTCGCCACCACCCGCAGCGGCCGCGAGGGCGGCTACGTCATCACCGAACTGGTCGCCGGCGAGTACACCCTCGCCGCCGGCGCCCCCGCGTTCCGTCCCGCCGCGCTCCCGGTCAGCGTCCAGGCCGCCCGGGAGACCCGGCAGGACATCGAACTCGCGGGCGGCGCCGTCCTGAAGGGCACCGTCCGGGCGAGCAGCGGCCGGCCCGTGGAGGACGCCCGGGTCACCCTCCTGGACGCGGCGGGCAACGTGGTCGACACGCTCACCACGGCGGCCGACGGGACGTTCCGGTTCGTGGACCTGTCCTCCGGCGAGTACACGGTGATCGCCGCGGGCTACCCGCCGGTCGCCACCGTCCTCCAGGTCGCGGGCGGCGGCCGCACCGAACGCGACCTCCAACTGGGCCACGAGGACTAGGGCCTGTTGCGAAAGTGGCCTCGTCGCCCGAAGGGCGGCCGGGCGGCGTCCGGTGCGTGCTCTCGGCGTGCCGCCCGGAAGTCCTCGTACCGGGCGTACTCGGGCTTTCGGGCGGTGCGGCGAGAGTGCGTGCCGGGCGTCGCACGGCAGAGGACCACTTTCGCAACAGGCCCCAGACCCCTCCCGGAGCCGGGGGCGCACGCGGGGCGCTGAGCTGCGCGCCGGTGCGATCAGGTGGAACCAATTCCAGGATTGCCACACATCGCGACCGGCCGCAGCCGTACCGTAGTGGCGGGCGGCACAGATCGTTTGCGAACAGCCTGCGGGGAGAGAGGGCCTGGGCCATGGACCATGGCAGCGAGCGGGACACACCTCCCGGCGGCGCCGGTGACGCCACGGCGGGCCGTGTACCGCTGGCCGTGGTGGTCGTCGACCGCGACGGCCTGGTGTCCCACTGGAGCAGCGGCGCGGGCCGCCTGTTCGGCGTGCAGCGGCGGGACGCGGTCGGGCGCCCGGCCGCCGACCTGCTGCCGGTCTCCGGCGCGCTCTCCGACGACCTCCACGACCTCCACACCGACGCGCTGCCGGACGCCTACGGCCCCTGCGACCCGGGCGACGGGCCCGGCCCCGACCTGGAGGCCTCCCTCGGCGGCCGCACCGCCTACCCGACGGCGGGCCGCGCCCGCCTCTTCCCGCACGAGCACAAGCCCGAGCACGAGTACCGGGACGGGCAGGCCGGCTCCGGCCCGGCCGAAGCGCCCCGGATCGACGTGCTCTGGTGGGCCTACCCGCTGATCGGCCCCGGCCCCTCCCGGCTGCTGGTGCTCGCCGCCGACGCCACCCGGCTCAGGGAGCAGCGCGGCTACGACGACGAGACCGCCGAGCGCATCTCGCCCGGCTTCGCCCGCCACACCGAACTGCCCGCCTCCGACGAACTGGAGCGCCGGCTCCCCGAGATCCTGCCCAGCATGGGCCCGGGGCTCAGCGGCCGCATCGTCTCCCAGATCCTCGAACTCGGCTATCCGGTGCTGGAGTTCAGTCAGTACGACCGGGTGCCCGTGACCCCGTACTGGGGCGTGCCGCGCCGCCCGGGCCGCAGTCGCGCCGAGGCCGTCGTACCGCAGCAGCGCTCCGCGCCGCTGATCCCCGCAGGCGCCGAGCACGAACTCGAGTACGCCGCCGTGCGCGAGCGGCTGGAGTTCCTCAACGAGGTCAGCTCCGGCATCGGTTCCTCGCTCGACCTCGGCGAGACCATCCGCGAGGTCACCAGCGCCGCCGTGCCCCGCTTCGCGGACTTCGCCGGCACCCACCTGCGCTCCGCGGTCCTCGCGGGCGAGGGCTTCCCCGACGGCCCGCCCGACGCGACCACCGTGATGCACCGCGTCTGGGTCGAGCACAACGACGAACCAGGCCGCTGGGACGACACCGTGCCGGTCGGCGAGACCTTCGCCTTCCCCGAACACACCCCGTTCTACAAGTGCATGGTCACCGGCGAACCGGTGCTCATCCCGGAGGTCACCGAGGAACTGGGCAACCGCATCTCCGGCGAGTTCGAGAAGCGCGACCTCAGGCCGCTGATCAACGGCCGCTCGCTGCTGATCGTCCCGCTCAAGGCGCGCAACGTCGTCCTCGGCTTCATGGTCCTGATGCGCCGCCCCGACCGGGCGGCGTTCGACGACATGGACCGCACCACCGGCGCCGAACTCGCCGCCCGCGCCGGGCTCGTGCTCGACAACGCCCGTATGTACACCTACCAGGAGAACGTCGCCGACACCCTCCAGGACAGCATGCTGCCGCAGGTCGCCCCGCGGACGGCGGGCTGTGACGTGGCGACCCGCTACCTGCCCGGCACCCGGCTCGGCCGGATCGGCGGCGACTGGTTCGACAGCATCAAGCTGCCCGGCTCGCGCACCGCCCTCGTGGTCGGCGACGTCATGGGCCACGGCCTCAACTCGGCCGCCATGATGGGACAGTTGCGCACCGCCGTGCAGACCATGGCCGCCCTGGAGACCCCGCCCGCGCAACTGCTGCGCAACCTGGACGACCTGGCCCGCAGACTGGGCGAGAACTACCTCGCCACCTGCCTGTACGCGGTCTACGACCCGATCCGCGGCGAACTGCACCTGGCCAACGCCGGGCACATCCCGCCGGTCCTGGTGCGGGCCGAGGACGGCCGCAGCGAACTGCTCGACCTGCCCACCGGCGCGCCCATAGGGGTCGGGGGCGTCCCGTTCGAGTCCACCGTCGTGCGCGTCCGCCCCGGCGACCGGCTGGTGCTGTGCACCGACGGACTGGTCGAGGTGCGCGGCTCCGACATCGGCGAGGGCCTCGCCGCGCTCTGCGAGTCCGCCGCCCACCCCGCCGCGTCCATGGACGCCGCGTGCGACACCATCATCCGCGCGCTGAACACCCGCGGCGGCCGCAAGGACGACGTCGCCCTGCTCATGGCCCGGCTCAACGGCATCCCCGCCGACCACGTCGCCGAGTGGCGCCTCGACGGCGACCCTCGCGAGGCGGGACGGGCCCGGCGCCTGGTCGGCGAGCGGCTGCGCGCCTGGGGCCTGCCGCAGGCCGTGGAGACGGCACAGCTGCTGGTCAGCGAGGTCGTCACCAACGCCGTGCGGTACGGCGGCGGCGGCCCGGTCGGACTGCGGGTGGTCCGCACCGACGCCCTGCTGTTCGAGGTCACCGACGACGAGCCGGGCCTGCCCGCCATGCTCTCCGCCGGACCGCACGACGAGGCGGGCCGCGGGCTGCGGGTGGTGACCCGGCTGGCCCGCGAGTGGGGCGCCAGCGCCACCGGCCACCGCAAGACCGTCTGGTTCGAACAGGCCGTCGACACGGGGCCGTGAACGGTGGCCCGAGGCCGTACATCAAGTGAAGGTGGCGTACGGCCCCTTGCCCCACGCCCGGCCGTCGCGATATCCCGATCACGGAACCGACCGTGGGGAGATCGCGATGAACGTCGTCTCGGACAACTACCGTGACAACTGGGAGAGTTACTGGCGTGGAACCTCCGACGCCACGGGCGAGGCGATCTGGGACGCCGACCCCTCGCTGACCTCCGGGCCGCACAGCGAACTGCTCCTGCCCCACGCGGACGCCACGCGCACCATCGTGGACCTCGGCTGCGGCAACGGCACCCAGACCCGCTACCTCGCCACCCGGTTCGCGCGCGCCGTCGGCGTCGACCTCTCGCACGCGGCCGTCGAGCACGCCCGCCACGCCGCCGAGAAGGCCGCGGCCGGGACGTCCGTGGAGTTCCAGCAGCTCGACCTGACCGACACCGGCGCCGTCGGGGCCCTGCACGACCGGCTCGGCGACAGCAACGTCTACATGCGGGCCGTCATCCACCAGAGCGAACCGGCCGCACGCCCCCTGGTCGCGGCCGCCGTCGCCCGGATCATCGGTACCCAGGGCCGCGCCTTCGTGGTGGAACTGACCTCCGGCTCCCGGGACGTCCTGCGGCAGGCGGCGGCCGGCCCCGACGGCCCCGGCCCCAAACTGCGCCGGGTCTTCGACCACCACCTCAAGCCCGCCGACGCCGACGACGCGGAGATCCCGCGCCTCCTCGCCGACGCCGGCCTGAAGATCCTCGCCGAGGGCGAGACCACCCTGCCGCAGACCGAGCACCTCGCCGACGGCACCCGCATCGACCTCCCGGCCCACTGGTTCGTCCTCACCGCGCACTGACGCCACCCGCCCCGACCGGGCCCCGGGACCCCGCGCGAGCGGGCCCGGGGCCCAGCGGACTTACTCGTTCCAGCCGTGACGAAGCCGTGTCCCTCCGGTGAAGACGGCTCCTATAGCATTCCTTTGCAATTCACCCGAACGTGTGGAGGGGGGCCTCAGCCGTGACCGTCCGTACGGCCGAAGTGCGCAGCCGGGGGCGGCGGCGCGCTCCGCGCTCGGGACGCCCCGAGGCCCCCGCCGGGCTGCTGCCCACGCCCCCCGACGAACGGGAGAAGTACAGCTACGTCAAGCGCCACACCTGGGTGCTGACCTCCAGCTCCTTCATCGGCTTCACCTGCGTCCTGCTCAGCCAGGTCGACACCGCCCGGCACAGCGGATGGATCTGGGTGTTCGCGCCCACCCTGCTGCTCGCCGTCGTCGGCTTCCTGATATCGCTGCGCCTCGAGGCGTTCGCCCCCGGCTTCGACCTCAAGGCGCACCGCCGCATCGTCCGCCGCTGGCAGCCGGAGCACCACCCGAGCGTCGACGTCTTCCTGCCGGTGTGCGGCGAACCGCTCGAAGTCCTGCACAACACCTGGCGGCACGTGCGGATCCTGGCCGACACCTACCCCGGGCACGTCGAGGTCCTCGTGCTCGACGACGGCGACAGCGCCGAAGCGGCCGCCATGGCCGCCGACTTCGGCTTCCGCCACCTGGTCCGCCCCCACCGCGGCTGGATGAAGAAGGCCGGCAACCTCCGGCACGGCTTCGAGAACTCCTGCGGCGACGCCGTCCTCATCCTCGACGCCGACTTCGTCCCCCGCTCCGACCTGCTGCACGAACTCATGCCGTACCTGGACGCCGACCCGCGCTGCGCCATCGTCCAGTCCCCGCAGTTCTTCCGGGTGCTGGACCAGCAGAACTGGATCGAGCGGGGCGCCGGCGCCGTCCAGGAGCTGTTCTACCGCTCGGTGCAGGTCTCCCGGCAGCGCAGCGACGGCTCCATCTGCGTCGGCTCCTGCGCGGTCTACCGGCGCGCCGCCCTCGACGAGATCGGCGGCACCAGCCTCATCGAGCACTCCGAGGACATGCACACCGGCTTCGACCTCCGGGCCCGCGGCTGGGACCTGCACTACGTGCCGCTCGCCCTGTCCACCGGCATCTGCCCGGACACCACCGGCGCCTACTACAACCAGCAGTACCGCTGGTGCATGGCCTCGATGAGCATGCTCGGCAGCCTGCGCGACTTCTGGCAGGTGCGCATGCGCTTCGCCAGCCGCCTGTGCTACGTCTCCGGCTTCATCTACTACATCGAGACGGCCCTGCTCACCTTCACCACCCCGCTGATCGCGCTGACCCTGCTGATCCACTACCCCGACCAGCTCCAGGCCACCAACTACTGGATGGTCCTGCCGAGCGTGCTCTACCTGACCGTGGTCTACCCCCTGTGGCACCGCAACCCCTACCGGCTGGAGGCCTGGGCCACCCGGGTCATGTACGGCTGGGCGCACGTCTTCGCCATCTGGGACGTCGCACGCCGCCGCCCGATGGGCTGGCAGCCCACCGGGTCCAGCGGGGCCAAGAAGAACAAGACCCGCCGCTTCTGGGGCGGCATGTGGCTGTGGAGCGCCCCCACCGCCGTGCTGTGGCCCGCCTTCGCCGTGTGGCGGATGACCGGCGCCCACCCGGAGAACTTCGCGCTGATGCTCGCCCTCGGCCTGTTCTACGCCGTGGCCGTGGGCCGGGTGCTGATCCAGCCCCAGGAGGTGACCGCGTGAAGGCCGCCTCCCTCGCCCGGACGCTGGCGGCCCTGCTGGCCGGGATCGTCTGCCTCGCCGGCTGTGTGAGCACCGGGCCGGCCCCCGTCGGCGCCGGCGGCGACGGCGCCCAGCCGGCCGCGTCCATGCCCGGCGGCGGCACGGCCTACGTGCCCGCGCAGCCCTACGACATCACCCCGCTGCTGCACCCGAAGCACAAGTACTTCGGCGCCACCTTCGACGGCGTGCCCAAGGACCTCGGCCCCGTGCGGAGCTACGCCGCCAAGGTCGGGCGCACTCCCACCATGCTGGAGTACTACCTCGGCTGGGGCGACGAACTGCAGACCGACCAGACCCGCGCCGTCTGGAAGAACGGCCAGCTCCCGTACATCGCCTGGGAACCGCACAAGGCCACCCTCGCGCAGATCGCCGACGGCGGCCAGGACGAGTACATCGTCCGCACCGCCCGCACGCTGCGCGCCCTGAACGTCCCCGTGGCCATCAGCCTGGCGCACGAGATGAACGGCGCCTGGTACCCGTGGGGCACCAAGAAGGCGACCGCGGCCCAGTTCGTCAAGGCGTGGCGGCACGTCCACGACGTCTTCCAGGACGAGGGCGTCTCCACGGTCATCTGGGTGTGGAGCCCGAACGTGATCAACCCCGTGCCCCAGGTGGCCCTCAAGCCGTACTACCCCGGCGACGGGTACGTCGACTGGGTCGGCGTGGTCGGCTACTACGCCCGCACCGGCGCCCAGGACTTCCCCGCCCTCTTCGGCCCCACCTTCCGGCAGATCCGCACCTTCACCCGGCGGCCCTTCCTGCTGGCCGAGACGGGCGCCCAGCCCACCCCGCGCAAGAGCGCGCAGATCACCGAACTGCTCAAGACCGTCGCCGCCGGCGGCGACATCGTCGGCTTCATCTGGTTCGACCTGGACAAGGAGACGGACTGGCGGGTCGACAGCAGTACCGAGACCCTCGCCGCGTTCCGCCGGGCGGCCCGGAACCCCCGGTACGACCTCGACTTCTCCGCCCTGAAGTAGACGAGACACCACGATGAGCCACACGCAGCCCCCCGAGGCGCGGAACAACGGCGGTTACGGCTACGACCACGGCTGGTACGGCGGCCAGGACCCCTCCGCCCTGCCGGTGCACGAGCAGACCATGCAGCTGCGCGTGCTGCCGCCGCCCCCGCCGGAGGCGGACCCCGGGTTCTCCTTCGTCGAGGAGCCGCTGCCCGGGTGGACGCTGCCGCCGCCCGCCCTGATGGGCTGGTCCGCCGACACCGGCCGGCGCCGCCGCCTGGTGAGCCTGGCGATGCTCGCCGTCGTCCTGATCGTCCAGGCCGCGCTGTCGCTGCGGCTGTCCAACTCCGCCTTCGAGGACGAGGCGCTGTACGTCTGGGCCGGACACGTGGAGATCGGCAGCCTCTTCTTCGGGGCGCCGAACTACGGCGGCTTCGACACCTACTTCTCCGGCGCGCCCGTGCTGTACCCCGTGCTGGCGGCCGCCGTGGACTCCGTGTTCGGCCTCGCCGGCGTCCGCGCGCTCAGCCTGCTGTTCATGCTGACGGCCACCTCCTGCCTGTACGGCCTGACCCGGCGGCTGTTCAACGAGCGCGCCGGACTGAGCGCCGCCGTCCTGTTCGCCGTCTCCATGCCAACGCTCTTCCTCGGCCACTTCGCCACCTACGACGCGATGGCCGTCTGCCTGCTGGCCGTCACCGCCTGGCTGCTGGTCGTCATCGCGCCGCGGCACTGGAGCCTGGCGGTCCCCGTCGCCCTGGTCGCCGCGCTCGCGGTCGGCGTCAAGTACGCCTCCGCGCTGTTCCTGCCCACCCTGGTGCTGCTGTACGTGCTGGCCGCCTACCGGCACCACCACGTCCGCCGCGCCCTGCTGCGCGGCGCGCTGTTCAGTGCCGCCACCCTCGGCGTCCTGTTCGGCGGACTGGCGGCCAGCGGCTACCTGACGGCCATCCAGAGCACCACCACGGCCCGCGCCCACGGCGACACGCCCGCCTGGCAGATCATCGAGGACTCCGGCCGCTGGGCGGGCCTGCTGGTCGCCGTCGCCGTGGTCGGCACGGTCACCTACGCCCGCACCGCCCGGCTCAGCGAGATACCCGGATGGCGGCGGGCGGTCCCGGGCCGGCGCTGGCGCACCTGCCTGGGCGTGCTGCTCACCGGCACGGCGCTGCTCGCACCCGCCTACCAGATCCACCTGCAGACCGAGACGTCCCTGCAGAAGCACATCGGCTTCGGGCTGTTCTTCGCCGCCCCCATGGCGGGCGTCGGCGTGACCCGGCTGATGGGCGCCCACTTCAAGTTCCCGCAGTGGCCCATCGCCATCGGGGCCGTCGCGCTCACCCTCGGCCTGAGCCAGTCCGCCGCCTACTTCGGCAGCTGGCCGGACACCCGCTACCTGGTGCCGCAGCTCGCCTACACGGTGCGGCCCGGGCAGCACTGGCTCGGCGATCCGAAGGAGGGCCCGGTGTACTACCTCAGCCGCGAGCGCCGCACCTCCTACCAGGACTGGCTGTCCTTCTTCTTCATCGACTACAAGACCCACGACGGCCGGCACCTGTCCGGCATCCCCGGTTACCGCGCGGCCGTCCGCGAGGGCTACTTCGACGGGGTGGTGCTGGACTACTCCGGCGGCCTGCCCCCGGCCGAGGAGGCGGTGCGCCAGGAGATGCGGACCACCGGCCGCTACCGCCTGACCAGCTCGCTGCCGTACCGGACGTCCACCGGCGGCGGGCACTTCGAGATCTGGGTCCGGCAGGACGCCGGCCGGCCCTGACGACGGGGCGCCCCGTCGTAGCCTGTCCGGGCCGCGACGCGTAACGTGACGCAGCATGAAGATCCTCATCAGCGCGGACATGGAGGGCGCCACCGGCGTCACCTGGCCGGCCGACGTCCTGCCCGGGACGCCCCAGTGGGAGCGCTGCCGTTCGATGTTCACCTCGGACGTGAACGCGGCCGCCCTCGGGTTCTTCGACGGCGGCGCCGACCAGGTGCTCGTCAACGAGGCCCACTGGTCCATGCGCAACCTGCTCCTGGAGCGGCTCGACGACCGGGTCGAGATGCTCACCGGACGGCACAAGACGCTGTCCATGGTGGAGGGCGTCCAGCACGGCGACGTCGACGGCATCGCCTTCGTCGGCTACCACACGGGCGCCGGGGCGGAGGGCGTCCTCGCCCACACCTATCTGGCGAACCAGATCACCGGGGTGTGGCTGAACGGCGTCCGGGCGAGCGAGGGTCTGCTGAACGCGCACGTCGTCGCCGAGTACGGCGTCCCGGTGGTGCTCTTCACCGGCGACGACCTGGCCTGCGAGGACGCGCTCGGCTACGCGCCCGAGGCGCTGAAGGTCGCGGTCAAGGACCACGTGTCCCGCTACGCGGCGGTCTGCCGCACGCCGGCCAGGACCGCCGCGGACATCCGAGCGGCGGCCAAGGAGGCCGCGCGGCTCGCCGTCCGGCACGAGCCCGTGCACGGCGGGCCGTTCACCGTCTCCGTCGAGTTGGACGCCGAGCACCTGGCGATGGCGGCGACCGTCGTCCCGGGCGTGGCCCGCACCGGCGAACGGAAGGTGGCGTACACCAGCGACACCATGTACGAGGGAATCCGGACCTTCAAGGCGGTCACCACGATCGTCTCGGCCGCGGTGGAGGAGCAGTATGGCTGACCAGCAGGCACTGGACGAGGTGGTCGAGTTCACCTCCGGGCTGATCCGGATCGACACCACCAACCGGGGCGGCGGCGACTGCCGGGAGCGGCCCGCCGCCGAGTACGCGGCCGAGCGGCTGGCCGGTGCGGGCCTGGAGCCCCTGATGCTGGAGCGGACCCCGGGGCGCACCAACGTCGTGGCCCGGATCGCGGGCACCGACCCGTCCGCCGACGCCCTGCTCGTCCACGGTCACCTGGACGTGGTGCCGGCCGAGGCCGCCGACTGGAGCGTCGACCCGTTCTCGGGCGAGATCCGCGACGGCGTGGTGTGGGGGCGCGGCGCCGTCGACATGAAGAACATGGACGCGATGATCCTCGCGGTCGTCCGCTCCTGGGCCCGGCTGGGGATCCGGCCGCGCCGGGACGTCGTCGTCGCGTTCACCGCCGACGAGGAGGCCAGCGCCGAGGACGGCTCCGGGTTCCTCGCCGACGAGCACCCCGGGCTGTTCGAGGGCTGCACCGAGGGCGTCAGCGAGTCGGGCGCCTTCACCTTCCACGACGGGGCGGGCCGGCAGCTCTACCCGATCGCGGCGGGGGAGCGCGGCACCGGCTGGCTGAAGCTCACCGCGCGCGGCCGCGCCGGACACGGCTCCAAGGTCAACAAGGAGAACGCGGTGACCCGGCTCGCCGCCGCCGTCACCCGCATCGGCGAGCACGAGTGGCCGCTGCGGCTCACCCCGACCGTGCGGGCCGCCCTCACCGAACTCGCCGCGCTCCACGGCGTCGACCCTGACTTCACCGACGTGGACCGGCTGCTGGAGAAGCTGGGCCCGGCCGCCAAGCTGGTCGAGGCGACCGTCCGCAACAGCAGCAACCCGACCATGCTGGAGGCCGGCTACAAGCTGAACGTCATCCCCGGCGAGGCGGTCGCCTTCGTGGACGGGCGTTACCTGCCGGGCGGCGAGGAGGAGTTCCGCACCACCCTGGACCGGCTCACCGGCCCGGACGTGGACTGGGAGTTCGCCCACCGCGAGGTCGCCCTCCAGGCGCCGGTGGACTCGCCGACGTACGCGCGGATGCGCGCGGCCGTCGAGGAGTTCGCGCCCGAGGGGCACGTGGTGCCGTACTGCATGTCCGGCGGCACCGACGCCAAGCAGTTCTCACGGCTCGGCATCACCGGCTACGGCTTCGCCCCGCTGAAGCTGCCCGAGGATCTCGACTACCAGGCGCTGTTCCACGGCGTCGACGAGCGGGTGCCCGTCGAGGCACTGCACTTCGGCGTCCGGGTCCTCGACCGCTTCCTGCGGACGGCCTGAGCGATGGGGGAGGAGATGGCGCAGGAGATGGGGGAGGACATGGCGGACGCGACGCGGGACGGGATGCGGGAGGCGGCCTACGGGTCGTGGCCCTCGCCCGTCGACGCCGCGCTGGCCGCCGCGCACGACGGCGGCCCCGAGTGGGTCGGCTTCGTCGGGGACGAGGTGTGGTGGACCGAACCCCGGCCCGCCGAGGGCGGCCGCCGGGCGCTGGTGCGCCGCACCGCCGACGGCACCGAGCGCTCGGTGCTGCCCGCGCCGTGGAACGTGCGCAGCCGGGTCATCGAGTACGGCGGCCGGCCCTGGACCGGCGTGGTCCAGGGCGGCGCGCCGCTGATCGTCTTCACCGACTTCGCCGACCAGCGGCTGTACCGGTACGAGCCCGGCGGCGAGCCGCGCCCGCTGACCCCGGTGTCCGGGGTGGGCGGCGGGCTGCGCTGGGCGGAACCGCGGGTGGACATGGTCCGCGGCGAGGTGTGGTGCGTCCTGGAGGAGTTCACCGGCCCGGGCCTGAGCGACGTGCGGCGTGTCCTGGCCGCCGTCCCGCTGGACGGCTCGGCCGCCGGCGACCGGTCCGCCGTGCGGGAGCTCACCGAGGAGCGGCACCGGTTCGTCACCGGGCCCCGGATCTCGCCCGACGGCCGCCGGGCCGCCTGGCTGGCCTGGGACCATCCCCGGATGCCCTGGGACGGCACGGAGCTGCTGGTCGGCGAGGTCGGTGACGACGGCACACTGCACACCGTCCACACGGTCGCCGGCGGACCGCGTGAGTCGGTCGCCCAGGTGGAGTGGTCCCGGGACGGCCGCCTGCTGTACGCGAGCGACCGCAGCGGCTGGTGGAACCTGTACCGGGACGGCACCCCGCTGTGCCCGCGCGAGGAGGAGTTCGCCGGGCCGCTGTGGAAGCTGGGGCTGAGCTGGTTCGCCCCGCTGGACAACGGGCTGCTGGCGGTCGTGCACGGCAAGGGGGCGGCGGTACTCGGCATACTGGATCCCGAGACCGGCGAGGTCGTGGACGCCGCCGGGCCCTGGACCGAGTTCGGGAGCACGCTGTCGGCCCACGGCGACCGGGTGGTCGCGGTCGGCGCCGGTCCGCGCACCGCGCCCGAGGTGGTCGAGCTGGACGCCCGCAGCGGGCGCGCCCGCGCCGTCGGCGCCCTGCACCGCGACCCGGTCGACCCGGCGTACTACCCCGAGCCGCACAGCCGCACCTTCGCCGGACCCGGCGGCCGCGAGGTGCACGCGCACGTCTACCCGCCGCACCACCCCGCCCGTACCGCCCCCGCCGGCGAGCTGCCGCCGTACGTCGTGTGGGCGCACGGCGGCCCCACCGGCCGGGTGCCGCAGGTGCTGGACCTGGAGATCGCCTACTTCACCTCGCGCGGCATCGGCGTCGTCGAGGTCAACTACGGCGGCTCCACCGGGTACGGCCGCGCCTACCGGGAGCGGCTGCGCGAGCAGTGGGGCGTCGTCGACGTCGAGGACTGCGCGGCCGTCGCGCGGGCCCTGGCCGAGGAGGGCACCGCGGACCCGGACCGGCTCGCCGTCCGGGGCGGCAGCGCGGGCGGCTGGACCACCGCCGCCTCCCTGACCGGCACCGACGTCTACGCCTGCGGCACGATCATCTACCCCGTCCTCGACCTCGCCACCTGGGGGCCGGGGGAGACCCACGACTTCGAGTCGCGGTACCTGGACTCCCTGATCGGGCCCCGCGAGGAGGCGGCCGACCGGTACGCCGAACGCTCGCCCACCGCGCGCGCCGACCGGCTCACGGTGCCCTTCGTGGTGCTCCAGGGCCTGGACGACGTGATCTGCCCGCCCGCCCAGTGCGAGCGCTTCCTCGCCGCGGTCGAGGGCCGGGGCGTGCCGCACGCCTACCTCACCTTCGAGGGGGAGGGGCACGGATTCCGCCGGGCCGACACCATGGTGCGCGCCCTGGAGGCCGAACTGTCCCTGTACGCGCAGGTGTTCGGCCTGGACGTGCCCGGCCTGCCGAAGCTGGAGCTGCGCCCGTGAAGGAGCTGACGCGGCCGGCCCGGCTGGCGCCGGGTGCGCGCGTGGCCGTGGTGGCCACCAGCGGCCCGGTGCCCGAGGAGCGCCTGCAGGCGGGCCTCGACGTGCTGCGCGGCTGGGACCTCGACCCGGTGGCCGGCCCCCATGTGCTCGACCGGCACGGGGAGTTCGGCTACCTGGCGGGCACGGACGCGGACCGCGCCGCCGACCTGCAGAACGCGTGGTGCGACCCGTCGGTGGACGCGGTGCTGTGCGCCCGCGGCGGGTACGGGGCGCAGCGCATGGTCGACCTGCTGGACTGGGAGGCGATGCGCGCGGCCGGCCCGAAGGTGTTCGTCGGCTTCAGCGACCTCACCGTTCTGCACGAGGCGTTCGCCACCCGGCTCGGGCTCGCCACGCTGCACGGGCCGATGGCGGCGGGCATCGACTTCGTCAAGAACGAGCGGGCCCAGACGCATCTGCGGGCCACCCTCCTCGCGCCGGAGTCCGTCCGCACCCTCGCCTCCGGCGGCGGCGCCCTCGTGCCCGGCCGGGCACGAGGGGTCACCCTGGGCGGCTGTGTGTCGCTGCTCGCCGCCGAGCTCGGCACCCCGCACGCCCGTCCGTCGGCGCGCGGCGGGCTGCTGTGCCTGGAGGACGTGGGCGAGGAGCCGTACGCGCTGGACCGTTTCCTCACCCAGCTCCTGCGGGCGGGGTGGCTGGACGGGGTGCGTGGGGTGCTGCTCGGCTCCTGGGAGCGGTGCGGCCCCTACGAGCGGCTGCGGCCGGTGATCGCCGACCGCCTCGGTACGCTCGGCGTCCCCGTCGTCGAGGAGTTCGGCTTCGGGCACTGCGACGGCGCGCTGACCGTCCCCTTCGGGGTCGCGGCCGAACTCGACGCCGAGGCGGGCACGTTGACGCTGGACGAGCCCGCGCTGCGCTGACCGCGGGCACCGCGCGCGGGCCGCGTAGGCTGGCCGGATGCCGAACCCCGCATCCCGCTACCTCGCCGAGGGCCCGCGCGTGGCCATCCGCCCCTTCACCCCGGACGACGGGCCCGAGTTCACGGCCCGGGCCCGGGAGAGCAAGGACCTGCACCGGCCGTGGCTGTTCCCGCCGGACTCCGAGGAGGGCTACGCGGGCTACGCGGCGGCGCTCATCGAGGACCCGACCAGGGCCGGCTTCCTGGTGTGCGAGAAGGACACCGGGGCCATCGCCGGGTTCGTCAACATCAACAACATCGTCCGGGGAGGTTTCCGGTCCGGCGCCCTCGGCTACGGCGCCTTCGCGCACGCGGCGGGCCGCGGCCTCATGCGCGAGGGCCTGGACCTGGTGATCGGCCACGCCTTCGGGCCGCTCGGGCTGCACCGGCTGGAGATCAACGCGCAGCCCGGCAACACCGCGTCCATCGCGCTGGCGCGCGGCGCCGGCTTCCGCCTGGAGGGCTTCTCGCCCGACATGATCTACATCGACGGGGCCTGGCGCGACCACGAGCGCTGGGCGCTGACCGCGGAGATGCGGCCCACCGGCTGACCGGACCACTTCCAAAACGACGGGAACTCGTCCTATCATGGACCGAACGAACGGTCGGTTGGGATTGGTGGTAGGGATGACTGCACGGCAGGCCGGGCACGGCTCGGCGGACGACGCGCCGCCCGGACTCCAGGAGCGCTTCGACGACACGATCGCGCGCGACCAGCGCATCGAACCGCGCGACTGGATGCCGGACGGTTACCGCAGGACGCTGATCCGCCAGGTCGCCCAGCACGCGCACTCCGAGATCATCGGCATGCAGCCGGAGGGCGAGTGGATCACCCGCGCGCCGTCGCTGCGCCGCAAGGCGATCCTGTTCGCCAAGGTCCAGGACGAGGCCGGCCACGGTCTCTACCTGTACTCGGCCGCCGAGACCCTGGGCGCCGACCGCGCCGACCTGACCGAGCGGCTGATCGAGGGCCGCCAGAAGTACTCCTCGATCTTCAACTACCCGACCGCGTCCTTCGCCGACGTCGGCGTCATCGGCTGGTTCGTGGACGGCGCAGCCATCTGCAACCAGGTGCCGCTGTGCCGCAGCAGCTACGGGCCCTACGCCCGCGCCATGGTCCGCATCTGCAAGGAGGAGTCCTTCCACCAGCGGCAGGGCTACGAACTGCTGATGACTATGATGCGCGGCACCGACGCCCAGCGCGCCATGGTCCAGGACGCGGTGGACCGCTGGTGGTGGCCGTCACTGATGATGTTCGGCCCGCCCGACGACGCCTCGCCCAACTCGGCGCAGTCCATGGCCTGGAAGATCAAGCGGCACAGCAACGACGAACTGCGCAGGCGCTTCGTCGACATGACCGTGCCGCAGGCCGAGAAGCTCGGCGTCACCCTGCCCGACCCCGAGCTGCGCTGGAACGAGGAGAGCGGCCGCTACGACTTCGGCACCCCCGACTGGTCCGAGCTCAAGCGGGTGATCAGCGGCGACGGGCCGTGCAACGACGAGCGGGTGGCACGGCGCCGCACCGCGCACGAGGAAGGCGCCTGGGTGCGCGAGGCGGCCGCGGCACACGCCGCCAAGCAGGCGGCCAGGACCACGGCCGGGACGGACACCGGGGCGGACGCCCGGACGAAGAAGGGTGCGGCGGCATGAGCGAGACGCAGACGAAGCGGGACGGTTGGCCCCTGTACGAGGTCTTCGTGAGGGGCAAGCGCGGACTGAACCACGTGCACGTCGGCTCCCTGCACGCCGCCGACGACCGGATGGCCCTCACCCACGCCCGCGACCTCTACACCCGGCGCAACGAGGGCGTCAGCATCTGGGTCGTGCGCTCCGAGCACATCGCCGCCTCCACGCGCGACGAGAAGGACCCCTTCTTCGACCCGAGCGCCGACAAGGTCTACCGCCACCCCACCTTCTACGACATCCCCGACGACGTCCCGCACATCTAGGAGCAGGTCATGAGTGACGACCACGTCTACCTGTCCCTGGCCGAGGGACACGACGACAGCGACGCCCGCTGGGCCTTCGGCACCGGCTTCGAGGACCCGCTGCACGGCGTCAGCACCGCCGTCCCCGAGGGCGTCGACCGGGTGGAACTGGCCGCGACCTGCCTCGCGCTCGGCGACGACGCCCTCGTCACCGCCCAGCGGCTGGCCGAGTGGACCACCCGCGCCCCGGAACTGGAGGAGGAGGTCGCCCTCGCCAACCTCGGCCTCGACCTCCTCGGCCAGGCCCGGCTGCTGTACGCACGCTGCGGCCAGGTCGACGGCACCGGACGCGACGAGGACGCCTACGCCTACTTCCGTGACGCGGACGACTTCCGCAACGTCACCCTCGCCGAACTGCCCAACGGGGACTTCGCGTTCTCCATGGCCCGGCTGCTGCTCCTCGCGAGCTGGCGGCTGGCCCACTTCGAGCGGCTCGCCGGCTCCGCCGACCCGGTGCTCGCCGCCGTCGCCGCCAAGGGCGTCAAGGAGCTGACCTACCACCGGCAGTACGCCGCCGAATGGGTCGTCCGGCTCGGCGACGGCACCGAGGAGTCCCACCGGCGCATGCAGGCCGGCCTCGACCGGGTGGTCCCCCACCTGCCCGAGCTGTTCGCCGCGCACGACGCCGAGGAGACGGTCCTCGCCGTCCTGCGGCAGGTCACCGAGGCCGCCGGCCTCACCCTGCCGGACGTACCGGAGGCGCCGGCCGGAACCGGCCGCGCGGGCGGCCACACCGAGCACCTCGCCCCGCTGCTGGCGGAACTGCAGAGCGTGGCCCGCGCCCACCCGGAGGCGACATGGTGACCACCCTCACCGACGCCCGGCGCGCCCGGCACCTCGCCGAGCAGGTGCCCGACCCCGAACTGCCCATGCTCACCCTCGCCGACCTCGGCGTGCTCAGGGACGTGCGGGTGACCCCCGAGGGCACGGTCGTCGCCGACCTCACCCCCACCTACTCCGGCTGCCCGGCCATGTCCGAGATGCGCGCCGACGTGGCCGCCCGGCTCAGGGGCGCCGGCTACGAGCGGGTCGAGGTGCGCACGGTCCTCGACCCGCCCTGGACCACCGACTGGATCACCCCCGAGGGCCGCCGCAAGCTCGCCGAGCACGGCATCGCACCCCCCGGACCCGCGCCGCGCCCGGCACCCGGCCCCGTGCCGCTGGTCCTGTCGGCGACCCGCCGTACCGTGCCCTGCCCGCGCTGCGGCGCCACGGACACGGAGGAGACCTCCCGCTTCGGCGCCACCTCCTGCAAGGCGCTGTGGCGCTGCCGCGCCTGCCGCGAACCGTTCGAGTACGTCAAGGAGATCTGATGGAGGACCTGTTGGCACCCGCCGACGCGGCCCCCGCCCCGGTGCGCCGCACCCGCCGCCGCCCGGCCTTCCACACCCTGCGGGTGGCGGCCGTGCAGCGGCTGTGCGAGGACGCGGTCGCGGTGAGCTTCGACGTACCCGCCGAACTGGCCGACGAGTTCGCCTTCGAGCCCGGCCAGTCGCTCACCCTGCGCCGCCAGGTGGACGGCCGCGACGAACGCCGCTCCTACTCGATCTGCTCCCCGGCCGGCGCCCGGCCCCGGATCGGCGTACGGGTGGTCCCCGGCGGTCTGTTCTCCTCCTGGCTGGTCGACGAGGTCGCCCCGGGCGACACCGTCGAGGTGATGGGCCCCGTCGGCGCCTTCACCCCCGACCTGACCGTGCCCGGCCACCACGTCCTGATCGCCGCGGGCTCGGGCATCACCCCGATGGTCTCCATCGCCGAGTCCGTCCTCGCCGCCGACACGGCCTCGCGGGTCACCCTCTTCTACGGCAACCGCCGCACCGACTCGGTGATGTTCGCCGACGAACTCGCCGACCTCAAGGACCTGTACCCGGCCCGCTTCCAGCTCGCGCACGTCCTGTCCCGCGAACCGCGCGAGGCCGACCTGCTCAGCGGCCGCCTGGACGCCGACCGGCTGGCCGCGCTCGTCGACGGCCTGGTCGACGTCTCCACGGCCGACCACTGGTGGCTGTGCGGCCCGCACGGCATGGTCCTCGACGCCCAGCGGGTGCTGTCCGGGCTCGGCGTCCCCGCCGACCGGATCCACCAGGAACTCTTCTTCGCCGGCGACGAACCCGTCGCCCCCGTCCGGCACGCCGAACCCCGCGCGGACGGCCCGGTCAGCGAGGTCACCCTCGTCCTGGACGGCCGCTCCACCACCTCCCCGCTCTCCCGCGAGGCCACGATCCTGGACTCCGCCGCCCGGGTCCGCCCCGACCTGCCCTTCGCCTGCAAGGGCGGCGTCTGCGGCACCTGCCGCGCCCACATCACCGAGGGCAAGGCCGACATGCGCCGCAACTACGCCCTCGAACCCGCCGAGGTCGACGCGGGCTACGTGCTGACCTGCCAGTCCTACCCCGTCTCCGACACCCTGACCGTCGACTTCGACAGCTGACGCCGACAGCCGACAGGCACCCCGGCCCGGCACCCCGGGCCGGGGCCGCCTTTGCGCAATCCTGACCGGCAGCTCCCCTGGCCGACTCACCGCCCGCCGGGTTCCATGGTCGACGTGACGAGGATCCGACGTGAGGTACTGACCCTGCCCGCCGCCCGGTTGGGCCCCGACAACCCCCTGCCGCCGCTGAGCCCCCTCGACGAGGTCCACCGCATCGACGACCGGGAACGGGACGACATGCCCCGGGACATGGCCCGGCAGCTCGGCCTCGACCCCCTGCACAGCCTGCTGCCCGAGCGCGTCCGCGACGGGTACGGCAGAACCCGCGAACCGATGTCCCTGGACGCGCTGGTGATCGAGAACGACCGGCTGCGCGCCACCGTCCTGCCCGGCCTCGGCGGCCGCGTCGCCTCCCTCGTCCACCTGCCCACCGGCCGCGAACTCCTCTACCGCAACCCGGTGTTCCAGCCCGCCGACTTCGCCCTCAACGGCGCCTGGTACTCCGGCGGCATCGAGTGGAACATCGGCGCCACCGGCCACACCGCCCTGTCCTGCGCCCCGCTGCACGCCGCCCGGGTGGCCGCACCCGACGGCGGCCAGATGCTGCGCCTGTGGGAGTGGGAGCGGCTGCGCGACCTGCCCTTCCAGGTCGACCTGTGGCTCCCGGACGGCTCCGACTTCCTCCTCGTCGGCGTCCGCGTCCGCAACCCGCACGAGCGCCCGGTCCCCACCTACTGGTGGTCCAACATCGCCGTCCCCGAGGACGTACGGGTCCTCGCGCCCGCCGAGGAGGCCTGGCACTTCGGCTACGAGCGCCGGCTGCGCCGGGTGCCCGTCCCCGCCCACGACGGAATCGACCGCACCTATCCGCTCAACAGCCCCTACCCCGCCGACTGGTTCTACGAGGTCCCCGACGGCCGACGCCGCTGGATCGCCGCGCCGGCCGCGGACGGCCGCGGCCTGGTGCAGACCTCCACCGACGTGCTGCGCGGCCGCAAGCTGTTCGTGTGGGGCCACGGCCCGGGCGGCCGGCGCTGGCAGGACTGGCTCACCGAGCCCGGCACCGGCGGCTACTGCGAGATCCAGGCCGGACTCGCCCGCACCCAGCTCGAACACGTCCGCCTGGAACCGGAGAGCGAGGTGTCCTGGCTGGAGGCCTACGGCCCGCTCGACACACCCCGCGAGGGGGAGTGGACCGAGGTCGTCCGGACGGCCGAGGAACGGCTGGCCGCCGTGCTGCCACGTCGCCGCGTCGAGGAGGCGTACGCGGCCTGGAAGCCGTACGCCGACACCGAGCCCGACGAGCGCCTGGCCACCGGCTCCGGCTGGGGCGCGCTGGAAGTGCTGCGCGCCGACTGGAAACTGCCCGGCACCCCGTTCCCCGAGTCCACGCTCGGCGAGGACCAGGCGCCCTGGGCCGAACTGCTGCGCACCGGTTCCCTGCCAGAGCCGCGCCGGGTCCGCCCGCCGCACCCGACCCTGGTCGCCCCGCACTGGCGGGACATGCTGGAGACCGCCCCCGCCACCCCGCACACCGAGTACCACCTCGGCGTCGCCCAGTGGCACGCAGGCGACCGCGCCCAGGCGGTCCGCAGCTGGGAACGGGCCCTGCCGCTCGCCCCCTCGCAGTGGCCGCTGCTGCGCTGCCTCGGCGTCGCCGACCAGGAGTCGGGCCACCTGGAACGCGCCGCCGACCGGTACGCGGAAGCATTCGAGGACCTGTGCCGCGAACGGCGGGACGACGGCGAGACCTGGACGGCCGCCGTGGCCGCGCTCGGCCGGGAGACCCTCCAGGCGCTGCTGCGCGTCCGCCGCACGGCGGACGCCCGCGCCGTGTGGGAGCGGCTGCTGCCCGCCGTCCGCCGGCGCGGCCGGTTCCGCCTGCTGGAGGCCGAACTGCTGCTCGCCGAGGGCCGCCGCGCCGACGCCCTGGCCGTCTTCGGGACGGATCTGGAGGTGGCGGACCTGCGCGAGGGGGACGACGTGCTCGGCCGGCTGTGGACCCGGCTCACCGACGAGCCGCTGCCCGCCCGGCACGACTTCCGGATGCGGCCGGACACGCCCTGACCCGCGCGGACCGGCGCGGACCGGCTCGGGCTCGTCAGCCGGACTGGTCGACGTACTCGAAGATCGAACCGTCCGGATGCATCGCGAGCAGGTTCCGGCCCGCCGGGGTCGGCACCGGCCCCGCGATGATCCGGGCGCCCAGACCCGTCAGCAGCCGGTGCGCCTCGGCCACGTCCTTCACCGCGATCGTGGCCGCCACCTTGCGCAGCACCTCCAGCTCCGCCTCGGGCCCGCTCATCAGCAGGAACGAGCCGATCGCGGCGACCTGGACGCCGCCGCGCTCGAACCGCAGCGCCGTGCCGCCCGAGAGACGTTCGTAGAAGGGGATCGCGGTGTCGAGGTCGTCGACGCAGATGCGCAGCGAGGCGCCCAGAATCTCCATGCGCACGAGCCTAGTTGGGGCGGGGCCCGGCCCGCAGGGGCGCCGGCGGTGGCCGCCGCCGTTACCCGCCGTGCCCCGCGGGTACCCGCGCCGTATGGACCGTTTGGATCACCTGGAACATCTGGACAAGCACCTCGTCGAAGAACTGGCACAGGTGGCACGCGAGACGGTACGCGACGAACTGCGCGAGCAGAGCCGCAAGCAGCGCCGTACGGCCATGCTCTACGCCGCCTCGGGCGCCGTCGCCCTGTACGCGGGGGGTGCCCTGGCCATCGCCCTGGGCCTCGGTCTCGCGGCGGGCCTGCCCGGCTGGGCGGCCGCCCTGATCACCGCGGCGATCCTGGGCGTGCTCGCCTACCTGCTGCGCGGCGCCGCCCACCCGAAGCATCCGCACGGAGCGGGTTCCGACGCCGGCGCCCCGGGGACCGTCCCGCCCGGCGGAGGACTCGGCATGCGGTACCCGCCGATGCCGTCCGAGGCCCCCTCCGCGCCCCGTCCCGTCGACCCCGAGGGCCCGCACCACCGGGCCTGAGCCCGTCGTACGGCAGGTGAGGGGGCGCGGGGGCATCCCGCGCCCCCACCGCGTGCCGGCAGGCGCCGATCTGGTCCCGTACACCCGGTCGAAACCCGCGTCCGCGAACGCGCTCAGTGCGGCGACGTGCTCCTCCACGTCGTCGCCGCACACCGACCGGGCCCAGGCGGGTAACCGTGGCCGACCCGGCGAAACGCGGGGCCCGGGCGGGCGTCCGGGTGAGCCCCGCGGCGTTTGGGTGCCCCCGCCCCGGTTACGCGGAACACCTCGGAGGAGCCACACCGCCGGAGGCGCACCGTGAGTCGTCCACGTGTCGTGATCGTCGGCGCCGGTTTCGCCGGGTACCGGGCTGCCCGCACCCTCGCCCGTGTGACCCGGGGCCGTGCCCACATCACGCTGCTCAACCCGACCGACTACTTCCTCTACCTGCCGCTGCTGCCCCAGGTCGCCGCCGGGGCCCTGGAGGCCCGCCGGGTCACCGTGTCGCTGGCCGGCACCCTGCCCGGGGTACGGCTGCTGCTCGGCGAGGCCGGCCGGGTCGACCTGGACGCGCGCACGGTCCACTACACCGACCCCGAGGGCGGCACCGGCGCCGTCGGCTACGACCGGCTGGTGCTGGCCGTCGGCAGCGTCAACAAGCTGCTGCCGATCCCAGGCGTCGCCGAGCACGCGCACGGCTTCCGCGGACTGCCCGAGGCCCTGTACCTGCGCGACCACGTCACCCGCCAGGTGGAGCTGGCCGCCGCCACCGGCGACCCCGAGACCCGCGCCGCGCGCCGCACCTTCGTCGTGGTCGGAGCGGGCTACACCGGCACCGAGGTGGCCGCGCAGATGCAGATGCTGACCGACGGCCTCGCCCGCCGCCACCTCCCCGGCGGCACCCGGCCGCGCTGGATGCTGCTGGACGTCGCGCCCCGGGTGCTGCCCGAGATGGACGAGCGGCTCTCCCGCACCGCCGACCGGGTGCTGCGGGCGCGCGGCGTCGACGTGCGGATGGGCACCTCGGTGAAGGAGGCCACCCATGACGGCGTGCTGCTCACCGACGGCGAGTTCGTGCCGTCGCGGACCCTGGTGTGGTGTGTCGGGGTCCGGCCCGATCCGCTGGTCGAGGCCGTCGGGCAGCCGCTGGAGCGGGGGCGGCTGATCGTCGACCCGTACCTCCAGGTGCCCGGCCGCCCCGAGGTGTTCGCCTGCGGCGACGCGGCGGCCGTACCGGACCTGGAGCGCCCGGGCGCGTTCACCCCGATGACCGCCCAGCACGCCTGGCGGCAGGGCCGGTGGGCCGGCGAGAACGTGGCCGCCGCCCTCGGACTCGGCCGGCGCCGGCGCGCCTACCGCCACCGCGACCTCGGGTTCGCCGTCGACCTCGGAGGCGTCCACGCGGCCGCCAACCCGCTGGGGGTGCCGCTGTCCGGCCTGCCGGCCGGCCTGGTCACCCGCGGCTACCACCTGGCCGCGCTCCCCGGCAACCGCGTCCGCGTCGCCGCCGACTGGCTGCTGGACGCCGTGCTCCCGCGCCAGGGCGTCCAGCTCGGCCTCGTGCGGTCCTGGGCCGTGCCGCTGGACACGGCGTCCCCCGAACTGCCCCGGGTACCCGCCGTCGCCGGCGGCCCGGCCCCCGCCCCGGCAGGCGCAGAAGCGCAAGCGCAGACACAGGCAGACCCCGACCCCGACCCAGCCCCAGAACCAGAAGCAGAAGCAGAAGGAGACACATGAACACCGACGAACTCGTCGCCCTCGGCCAGCAGTTGCGCGTGGACAGCGTGCGGGCCGCCGCCGCGGCGGGGTCCGGGCACCCGACCTCCTCGATGTCCGCCGCCGACCTGCTGGCCGTGCTGTTCGCCCACCACCTGCGCTACGACTTCGAGCGCCCCGAGCACCCGGCCAACGACCGCTTCGTTCTCTCCAAGGGACACGCCTCGCCGTTGCTCTACTCCGCGTACAAGGCGGCCGGTGCCGTCGAGGACGGCGAGCTGCTGACCTTCCGCAAGCTCGGCAGCCGCCTGGAGGGGCACCCCACCCCGCGCCGGCTGCCCTGGGTGGAGACCGCCACCGGCTCGCTCGGCCAGGGCCTGCCGGTCGGCGTCGGCATCGCCCTCGCCGGCAAGCGCCTGGACCGCGCCGACTACCGCGTCTGGGTGCTGTGCGGTGACAGCGAGCTGGCCGAGGGCTCGATCTGGGAGGCCGCCGAGCACGCCTCCTACGAGCACCTGGACAACCTGACCGCCATCGTCGACGTCAACCGGCTCGGCCAGCGCGGACCCACCCGGCACGGCCACGACCTGGACGCCTACGCCCGCCGCTTCCAGGCGTTCGGCTGGCACACCATCCAGATCGACGGCCACGACGTCGACAAGATCGACCGCGCCTACGGCGAGGCGATCTCCACCACCGGCCAGCCCACGGTGATCCTCGCCCGCACCCTCAAGGGCAAGGGCGTCGCCGCCGTCGAGGACCGCGAGGGCCTGCACGGCAAGCCGCTGCCGGAGGCCGACGAGTCCATCGCCGAGCTCGGCGGGCCCCGTGACCTGCGGGTCCGCGTCGGAGAACCGTCCGCGGCCGCGGTGCTGCGCTCCGCCACCACCGACGTCGTCCAGCTCCCGCGCTACGACCTGGGCGACGAGGTCGCCACCCGGGACGCCTTCGGCGCGGCGCTCGCCGCGCTCGGCACCGCGCGCGGCGACGTCGTCGCCCTCGACGGCGAGGTCGGCGACTCCACCCGGACCGAGGAGTTCGGCAAGGAGCACCCCGACCGCTTCTTCGAGTGCTACATCGCCGAGCAGCAGCTCGTCGCCGCCGCCGTGGGCCTGGCGACCCGCGGCTGGGTGCCGTACGCCTCGACGTTCGCGGCCTTCCTCAGCCGCGCCCACGACTTCGTGCGCATGGCCTCGATCAGCGGCTCCGGGATCAACCTGGTCGGCTCGCACGCGGGCGTCGCGATCGGCCAGGACGGCCCCTCGCAGATGGGCCTGGAGGACCTGGCGATGTTCCGGTCCGTGTACGGCTCGACCGTGCTCTACCCCTGCGACGCCAACCAGACCGCCCGGCTGGTCGCGCAGATGGCCGGCCTCGACGGCGTCCGCTACCTGCGCACCTCGCGCGGCAAGGACCCGGTGATCTACGGCCCGGAGGAGGAGTTCCCGGTCGGCGGCAGCAAGGTGCTGCGCTCGGGGGAGCACGACCGGCTGACCGTCGTCGCGGCCGGCGTCACCGTGCACCAGGCACTGGCCGCCGCCGACCGGCTCGAACAGGACGGCATCGCGGTCCGCGTGATCGACCTGTACTCCGTCAAGCCGGTCGACGCGGAGACCCTGCGCCGGGCCGCCGAGGAGACCGGCTGCCTCATGACGGTCGAGGACCACCACGAGCAGGGCGGCCTCGGCGACGCGGTCGCGGAGGCGTTCGGCGACGGCCGGCCCGTGCCCCGCCTGGTCCGGCTCGCGGTGCGCACCATGCCGGGCTCGGCCGCGCCCGACGAGCAGCTGCACGCCGCGGGCATCGACGCGGCCGGTATCGCGGCCGCGGCGAAGCTGCTGGTCGAGGAGGCGGTCGTGCGCTGACCGCGGACCTCTGACCTGCGATTGCGCGGACCGGTGTGCTCTCGATGCCCTCACGATGTTTGGCCAGGTGGAGGAGCGGCCACCCGCAGGTAGAGGTGGCCATGACGAACACAAAGAACACATCCGGATCGCAGAGTTCACAGGAGCCCCAGAACTCGGACGATTCCCAGCCCAAGAAGGAAGCGGAGGAATCCCGGCCCCGGAGGGAAAGAGACGCGAGCCCGCGGCCCAAGCCCATGGAGGTCCTGCGTGAGGCACGGGCTCAGCTCGCCGAACTCACCGGCCTCGAACCCGAATCGGTGTCCTCCTTCGAGCAGACCGAGAACGGATGGTCGCTCGAGGTCGAGGTCCTCGAACTCGAGCGGGTCCCGGACACGATGAGCCTGATGGCCGGCTACCAGGTCGACCTCGACGCGGAGGGGCAGCTCACCGGTTACCGGCGCATCCGCCGCTACGAACGCGGCCGGGCCGACGCCCGTAGGGGCGGCCGCTAGGCCGCCCGCCCTCACGGACAGATCGCGTACACCACGCAACAACCACCCACAAGGAGGAACGGCCGGAATGACCGTTGTACCGGCACAGCAGAGCGGCGGCGGAGGCGGCAGCAGCGGCCTCTACGACGTGCTTGAACTGGTTCTCGACAGGGGGCTCGTCATCGATGCCTTCGTGCGTGTCTCCCTGGTAGGCATCGAGATCCTGAAGATCGACGTCCGTGTCGTCGTGGCCAGCGTGGACACCTATCTGCGCTTCGCCGAGGCGTGCAACCGTCTGGACCTGGAGTCCGGGCCGCACAAGGACCCCGGCCTGCCCGACCTCGTCGGCGAGATCACCGAGTCCGGCGCCAAGGGCAAGTCCAAGGGAGCGCTGTCCGGCGCCGCGCAGACCGTGTCCGACGCCTTCGGCAAGGCCCGGGACGAGGGCCAGTCCGAGGAGAAGGCGGAGCGGCCGCGTCAGCGCAGGACCACGTCACGCCGTAAGGAGGAGCAGGAGTGAGCACGTACGTCTACGGGATCACCGCACGGTCCCACCCCACGCTTCCGGAAGGCACGGCCGGCGTCGGCGAGCCGGCCCGCACGGTGCGCGTCCTCACCGCGGGTGACCTGGCCGCCGTGGTCAGCGACGCGCCCGAGGACCTGCGTCCCAAGCGCAGGGATCTGCTCGCCCACCAGAACGTGCTGGCCGAGGCCGGCGCGGCCGGCTGTGTGCTGCCCATGCGCTTCGGCAGCGTCGCCACGGACGACGACGCCGTGTGCCAGGTGCTCACCGAGCGCTCCGAGCACTACCAGGAGCGACTGCGCGAGCTCGACAACAAGGTCGAGTACAACGTCAAGGCCACCCATGTCGAGGAGGCCGTGCTGCACCTCGTGATGGCCGAGAACGCCGACCTGCGCACCCTCGCCGAGGACAACCGGCGTGCGGGCGGCGGCAGTTACGACGACAAGATCCGCCTCGGCGAGATGGTCGCGGCCGCCGTCAAGGCCAAGGAGGGCGAGGACGCCACCGAGGTCCACGGCCTGCTGGCGCCGGGGGCCGCCGCCGTGAGCGTGGGCCCCGAGTCCAGCGGCTGGCTGCTGAACGTGTCGTTCCTGGTGGACCGGGACTCGGCCGAGAACTTCCTGGCCTCCGTCGACCAGGTCCGCACCAGTCACCCCCATCTGGACCTGCGCGTCAACGGCCCGCTCCCGCCGTACAGCTTCGTCGAGCCCGGCCCGGCCGAGCCGGCGAGCAGCCAGGCGGGCGTGGACGCCGGGACGCACTAGCGCCCGGGCCCGAACGGAAGGAGGACGCCGTGGGACTGATCAGCGAGGTGCTGCTGCTGCCGTTCGCACCGGTGCGCGGCAGCGCGTGGGCGATCAGACAGGTGGTCCAAGAGGCGGAGCGGATCTACTACGACCCCGCCACCGTACGGGCCGAACTCGCCCGCCTCGAAGAGCGTCTGGAGGCGGGCGAAATCACTGAGGAGGAGTTCGACCAGGCCGAGGACGAGCTGCTCGACCGGCTGGAGAACGCCCTGCGATCCGGCGAAACCAAAGGCGACGGGACGGCATCATGAACCGAACAGCACTCGGCCTCGCGATAGGGGCCGGATATCTGCTGGGACGCACGAAGAAACTGAAAATGGCCCTCGCGGTCGGCTCCGTCGTGGCCGGGAAGAAGCTGAACCTCACGCCGCGCGCGATCGGCGAACTGGTGCAGCAGCAACTGCGCGACAACCCCCAGTTCAAGGAGATCGGGGACCAGCTCCGCCAGGACATGCGGGGTGTCGGCAAGGCCGCCACCGGTGCGATGGCGGAGCGGCAGATCAACGCGCTCGCCGACCGGCTGCACGGCCGGACCGCCGACGTGCGCGACCGGCTCTCCGGGGTGGCCCCCGGTGGCGGCTCCGAGGACGAGGAGTCGCGGGAGGACAGCGGCGACGACGAGCCGCGCGACGACACCGACGCCGCCGCCGCCGACGAGGACACCTCCGGCGGCGGGCGCGAGGACCGCGAGGACCGCGAGGACGAGGACACCTCCGGGGCCCGGCGTCAGGAGCGGCCGCGCAAGAAGGCCGCCCAGAAGGCCCCGGCGAAGAAGTCGTCCGCCGCGTCCACCGCGAAGAAGGCCGCGGCGAAGGCACCGGCCAAGAAGACGGGAGCGGCCCGCAAGACGGCCGCGAAGAAGACGGCCTCGGCCGGCAGCGGCCGGTCCCGGCAGGAGAAGGGCGGTGACGACCGATGACGTCGGCGACGGGCTCCGCGGCCGGCAAGGCCACGGGCGCCGCGAAGGACAACCCGGTCACCGACCTCGTGCACAGTGAGGCCGCCGACCGGCTCAAGGGCGAGGCGAAGGAGTACCTGTCCGCTCAAGCCGAGCGGGTGCTGTCCGGCCTCGGCCGCAAGCTGGGCGAGACCACGCTCAAGCTCAACGACATAGCCGAAGGCAAGAGCCCCGGCCTGGGCAAGCTCGCCCTCGACGGCGGGCGCAAGCTGGCCGAGGGCAAGGGCCCGCTGCGCACCGCCTTGGAACTCGGGGCCACTCGTGCCAAGGACAACGTGATGGGCGCTATCAAGAACATAGGCGGGGGCAAGGGCAAGAGAAAGGGCGGCGGGGGCAACAAGCCCACCGTCATCATGGAGTCCATCGACGTGGGCGTGCCGGCGCGCACCGCCTACGACCAGTGGACGCAGTACCAGGACTTCTCGACCTTCGCCAAGGGCGTCAAGAGCGCCAGCCGCGCGAGTGACACCGACTCCGACTGGCAGGCCAAGATCTTCTGGTCCAGCCGCAGCTGGAAGGCGCACACCACCGAACAGATACCGGACTACCGCATCCAGTGGACGTCCGAGGGTGCCAAGGGCAGCGTCAAGGGTGTCGTCACCTTCCACCCGCTGGGGGAGAACCTCACCCGGGTGCTGCTGGTCATGGAGTACTACCCGAGCGGCCTCTTCGAGAAGACGGGCAACATCTGGCGCGCCCAGGGCCGCAGGGCCAGGCTCGACCTGAAGCACTTCTCCCGCCACATCAGCATGAAGGGCGAGGCGGAGGACGGCTGGCGCGGTGAGATCCGCGACGGCGAGGTCGTCAAGAGCCACGAGGACGCGGTGGCCGAGGAGGAGCAGGAGTCCCAGGAGTCCGAGGAGGGTCAGGAGCCCGAGGAGGGCGAAGAGTACGAGGAGGGTCAGGAGCCCGAGGAGGGCGAAGAGTCCGAGGAGGGCGAAGAGTCCGAGGAGGGCGAAGAGCCCGAGGAGTCCGAGGAGTCCGACGAGTACGAGGACGAGGCGGAGGAGCCGTCCGAGGAGGGCGCCGAGGACGCCGAGGACGCCGAGGCCGAGGAGTACGAGGAGGAGGCGGACGAAGAGCCGTACGGCGAGGAGGCCCCGGAGGGCGAGCGGGAGTACGACGCCGAGGCCGACGAAGCCGACGAGGACGAGGAGTACGAGGACGAGGAGGAACCGGAGTACGCCGGGGGCGGCAGGAGCCGTCGATGACGACCCCCAACCGGTTCCCGCCCGAGCGGTCCGCCCGCTTCCCGGAGCCCTACGGCTCCGGGGGCGGGGCCAACCTCGCCGACATCCTGGAACGCGTGCTCGACAAGGGCGTCGTGATCGCGGGCGACATCCGGATCAACCTGCTCGACATCGAACTGCTCACCATCAAACTGCGGCTCATCGTCGCCTCGGTCGACAAGGCCAAGGAGATGGGCATTGACTGGTGGGAGACCGACCCCGCCCTCTCCTCGCGCGCGCGCAGGGACGAGCTGACCCGGGAGAACGCCGAGCTCAGGGAACGGCTGGCGCGCCTGGAGGAGCTGGAGACCGGGCACGCGCGCGAGGAGGCCCCATGACCGGACTGCGCTACGTCTACGCCGTGTGCCGCCCCCTCGGGGCGCCCCTGCAGGCCGAGCTCACGGGCATCGGGGGCGCGCCGCCGGCGCTGCTGCACCACCACGGGCTGGTCGCGGTCGTCAGCACGGTCCCGGAGCACGACTTCGGCGAGGAGTCCCTGCGGGCCCGCCTGGAGGACCTCGACTGGCTGTCCGCCACCGCCCGCGCCCACCAGGGCGTGATCGACGCGCTGACGACGGTCACCACCCCGGTGCCGCTGCGACTGGCCACCGTCTTCCGGGACGACAGCGCGGTGCGCTCGATGATCGAGTCCCGGGAGGACGACTTCCGGCGCATCCTCGACCGGCTGGAGGGGCGGGTCGAGTGGGGCGTCAAGGTGTACGTGGAGAGCGAGCCGCAGGAGGCGAAGGCCCCGGCGCCGGCCGCCGCCCGGCCCGCCAGCGGGCGGGACTACCTGCGCAGGCGGCGTGAGTCCACGCACGCGCACGAGGAGAAGTGGCGTACCGCCGAGACCTTCGCCGAGACCCTGCACGAGCGGCTCACCCGGCGCGCGGAGGACGCCCGGCTGCATCCGCCGCAGAACTCCGCGCTGTCCGGCACGCCGGGGACGAACGTGCTCAACGCCGCCTATCTGGTGAGCCGGGCCGACTCGGAGGAGTTCGTGGAACTGGTGGACCGCACCAAGGGCGAGGTGCCCGGCGTCCGCGTGGAGCTCACCGGGCCCTGGGCCGCCTACTCGTTCAGCGGGGAGGAGCGGTGACCGTCGTCGAGCGCCGTGAGATCGCGCTGGTGGACCTGCTCGACCGGCTGCTGGCCGGCGGCGTGGTGATCACCGGCGACATCACGCTGCGGATCGCGGACGTCGACCTCGTCCGCATCGACCTGAACGCGCTGATCAGCTCCGTCAACGAGACGGTCCCCTCGCCGTTCGAGCTGCTGCCCGCGGCCCGGCCGCGCCTGGAGGAGCCCCGATGACGACCCACCGCGCCTCGCGCAACCGGCTGGACCTGGAGCCCGACACGATCGAGCGGGACCTGGTGAAACTGGTCCTGACCGTGGTGGAGCTGCTGCGCCAGCTGATGGAACGGCAGGCGGTGCGCCGCTTCGACACCGGCGACCTGACCGAGGAGCAGGAGGAGCGGATCGGGCTCACGCTGATGCTGCTGGAGGAGCGCATGGCGGAGCTGCGGGACCGCTACGGCCTGCGGCCCGAGGATCTGAACCTGGACCTCGGACCGCTCGGCCCGCTGCTTCCCCGGGAGTGAGCCGGGCGCCGCTTCCCCGGGAGTGAGCCGGGCACGGCGGTCGGATCGGCCGCTCGACGGATCGTGCGTGACGCGTCGGACGCGGTGTCCGGCGCGTCACGCTTCCTTGCGGCACAGGATCTCCCCGTGCAGCACCGTGAACCAGCCGTCCTCCCGCCGCCCCCACTCCCGCCAGGCCGCGGACACCGCCTCCAGCAGTTCCGGTGTGGCGTGGCCGCCCTCGGTGGCCCGCTCCGCGTAGGCCGAGGCCAGGGTGCGGTCCGCCCACAGCCCGCTCCACCAGGCCCGCTCCTCGGGCGTGGCGAAGGTCCAGGTGCCGGAGCCGGCCGTGACGTCCGTCAGCCCCGCGGCCAGCGCCCAGGCCTTCAGCCGGCGTCCCGCGTCGGGCTCGCCGCCGTTGGCGCGCGCGACCCGCTCGTACAGGTCCAGCCAGTCGTCCAGGCCCGGCACCGCCGGGTACCAGGTCATCGCCGCGTAGTCCGCGTCGCGCACGGCGACGAAGCCGCCCGGCCTGGTGACCCGGGCCATCTCGCGCAGGGCCTGAACCGGGTCGCCGACGTGCTGCAGCACCTGGTGGGCGTGGACCACGCAGAACGTGTCGTCCGGGTAGTCCAGGCGGTGCACGTCGGCGACCGCGAAGTCCACGTTGGCCAGGCCGCGCCCGGCGGCGGTCTCCTGTGCCCGGCGCAGGATGCCGGGCGCGTGGTCGACACCGGTGACATGGCCGTCGGGCACCCGTTCCGCCAGGTCGGCGGTGATGGTGCCGGGGCCGCAGCCGATGTCCAGGATCCGCATGTGGGGCTTGAGCACGCCCAGCAGGTAGGCGGCGGAGTTGGCGGCGGTCCGCCAGGTGTGCGACCGCAGCACGGACTCGTGGTGCCCGTGCGTGTAGACGGCGGTCTCCTGCGGTTCGGTCCCCTGCGTTCCCGGCATGGCTGTGCCCCTTCGCCCCTCGTCGACGGACCGCTGCCGGGGACCGGACGGCCCCCGGCGCGGTACGCCGACAGTACGCCGCCGTGCCGAATGATGAGACCAGCGTTTCACGATGCGGACATGCCAGGGCGCCGCCCGGGGTGCGTCAGCTGAGCGGCCGGTACACCGTCAGCGCCTCGGGCAGCTTCTCCACCAGCACGTCGCCCTCGACCTCGGTCACCTCGCCGTCGTACGCCAGCGGCGTGCCCGGGGCCAGGCCCGTCAGCCGCAGCCGGTCGAGCTGCACCGCCGCGTGCGCGGGCGACCGGGTGAGCGGGCCGGCCGCCGCCGCCGCCAGCAGCCGCAGCGCGGGCCTGCGGCTGCCGTGCACGACCCGCACGTCCAGGAGCCCGTCCGCCAGGTCGGTGCGGCGGCCGGGCGCGAGCCCCATCCGGTGGTAGACGCCGTTGCCCACGAACAGCAGCCACAGCGGGCGCTGCCGGCCGCCGAGCTCGACCTCCAGCGGGTGCCGGTCGGCGCGCAGCACCTTCATCGCGCCGAGCACCCCGGCCGGCCAGCCGCCGATCCGCTTGGACCAGCGCTCCCGCTCGCGCACCAGCTCCGGGTAGACGCCCAGGCTGAACGTGTTGACGAAGATGCCCTCCTGCCGCCCCGCGGCGAACCGGCCCACGTCGACGCGGACCGCCTCGCCCGCCCGCACGGCGTCGGCGACCTTGCGCTCGTCCTCCAGGCGCAGGTCGTAGGCGAAGTGGTTGAGCGTGCCCCCGGGCAGCACCGCCAGCGGCAGGCCGTGCCGCATCGCCACCGCGGCCGCCGCGTTCACCGTCCCGTCGCCCCCGCAGACCCCGAGCGCCCGCGCCCGGGCCGCCGCCTTCTCCAGCTCGGCCGGCACGTCCTGCGGCTCGCACTCCACGATCTCCGCGCCGGGCAGCGCCGCCTGCAGGACGCCCACCCGGTCGGACGAGCCCGAGGAGCGGTTGGCCACGACCACCAGACCCTCGCCCTCCGGCAGGGCCGCCGCCTCGGCCCGCGGCCGCGGCGGCGGGGTGATCTGGGCGCGGGTCGGCACCAGGCCCCGGACGGCGAACGCGGCGCCCGCGCCGAGCGCCGCCCCCGCCAGGACGTCGCTGGGGAAGTGCACGCCCGTGTACACCCGCGACATGGCCACCGAGAACGCCACGGGCGCCACCACCGCACCCCAGCGCGGCGACTCCAGCGCCACCCCGGTCGCGAAGGCGGCCGCCGAGGCGGCGTGCCCCGACGGGAAGGACGTGGTGATCGGCTGCCGCTTGAGCTGCCGCACCGCCGGCACCGGGTCCAGCACCGGCCGGGCGCGGCGCACCGAGCGCTTGCCGAGCGTGTTGATGGTCAGGGAGGCCAGGCTCAGCGAGGCGATCCCGCGGGTGGCGGCCCGCCGGGCCCGCGGCGTCCGGCTGGCCGCGATCGCGGCGGCCGCGGCGAACCACAGCACCCCGTGGTTCGCGCTCCGGCTCAGCCGCGGCAGCACCCGCTCGGCACCGGGCCAGTGCCACGCGGCGGCCGCTTCGAACAGCCGGGTGTCGGCGGCCAGCAGCGCCCGCAGGGCATGCCGGCCGCTCTTCGGGACGGCGGTCAGGTCGACGTCTGCGCTCATGGGGTGCGGTTACCCTGAAGCCGCCGTTTCTTGTTCCCGGGTACGCCGACCGCCTGACGGCCCGGCCCGGCCCGCCCGGCCCGCCCGGACCTGATCGCCGCGGAGGAGACCCCGATGCGCCTGCTGCTCGTCCGGCACGGCCAGACCCCGTCCAACCTGGACCGGCTGCTGGACACCGCCGCCCCGGGACCGGGCCTGACCCCGCTCGGCGCACAGCAGGCCGCCGCCCTGCCCGAGGCCCTCGCCGGCGAGCACATCGACGCCGTCTACGCCTCCGACCTGCTGCGCGCCCGGCTCACCGCCGCCCCGCTGGCCGCCGTCCGCGGCCTGGAGACGGTCGTACGCGCCGGCCTGCGCGAGGTGTCCGCGGGCGACCTGGAGATGCGGCCGGGCGGCTCCCCGGAGGGCGAGCGGTACCTGCGCACCGTGTTCGCCTGGGCGGCCGGCGACCTGGCGCTGCGCATGCCCGGCGGGGAGAGCGGCGAGGAGGCGCTGGCCCGCTACGACGAGGTCGTCGCCGAAGCCGCCGCGAGCGGCGCCGCCGCCGTCGCGATGGTCAGCCACGGCGCCGCCATCCGCATGTGGACCGCCGCCCGCGCCGCCAACGTCGACGTGGCCTTCGCCGCCGCCCGCCCGCTGGCCAACACCGGCGTGGTGGTCCTGGACGGTTCACCCGCCGACGGCTGGAAGGCCCTGTCCTGGGCCGGCGCCACCGTCGTACCGGCCGGAGAGGGCGGTCCGGCCGGGCAGCCCGTGAACCCGGCCGGATAAGCGTTTGCCCCAGGTCGGGGACGCCCCGCAGAATGCCCCCTCATGGGACATCTGGAAGCCGCGCACCTCGAATACCACCTCCCCGACGGCAGGACGCTGCTCGGCGATGTCTCCTTCCGGGTCGGCGAGGGCGCGGCCGTCGCGCTGGTCGGCCCCAACGGCGCGGGCAAGACCACCCTGCTCCGGCTGATCTCCGGCGAGCTGAAGCCGCACGGCGGCCAGGTCACCGTCAGCGGTGGCCTCGGCGTGATGCGCCAGTTCGTCGGCTCCGTGCGGGACGAGACGACCGTCCGCGACCTGCTGGTCTCCGTCGCCCCGCCGCGCATCCGCGAGGCGGCCCGGGCCGTGGACCGGGCCGAGCACGGCATCATGACCGTCGACGACGAGGCCGCCCAGCTCGCCTACGCCCAGGCCCTCGCCGACTGGGCCGAGGCACGCGGCTACGAGGCCGAGACGCTGTGGGACATGTGCACCACCGCCGCCCTCGGCATGCCCTACGAACGCGCCCAGTGGCGGCAGGTGAGCACCCTCTCCGGCGGCGAGCAGAAACGCCTCGTCCTGGAGGCGCTGCTGCGCGGCACCGACGAGGTGCTGCTCCTCGACGAGCCGGACAACTACCTGGACGTCCCCGGCAAGCGCTGGCTGGAGCAGCAGCTCAAGGAGACCCGCAAGACGGTCCTGTTCGTCTCCCACGACCGCGAACTCCTCGCCCGGGCCGCCGAGAAGATCGTCTCCGTGGAGCCGGGACCCGCCGGCGCCGATGCCTGGGTGCACGGCGGCGGCTTCGCCACCTACCACGACGCCCGCCGCGAACGCTTCGCGCGCTTCGAGGAACTGCGCCGCCGCTGGGACGAGAAGCACGCCCAGCTGAAGAAACTCGTCCTCAACCTGCGCCAGGCCGCCGCCGTCAGCCACGAGATGGCCTCCCGCTACGCGGCCGCGCAGACCCGCCTGCGCAAGTTCGAGGAGGCCGGGCCGCCGCCCGAGCCGCCGCGCGAGCAGGACATCACCATGCGCCTGAAGGGCGGCCGCACCGGCGTACGCGCCGTCACCTGCGCCCAGCTCGAACTGACGGGCCTGATGCGCCCCTTCGACCTGGAGGTGTTCTACGGCGAACGGGTCGCCGTGCTCGGCTCCAACGGGTCGGGCAAGTCGCACTTCCTTCGGCTGCTGGCCGGCGAGGACGTCGCGCACACGGGGCAGTGGAAGCTCGGCGCGCGCGTCGTGCCCGGCCACTTCGCCCAGACCCACGCCCACCCCGAGCTGCGCGGGCGCACCCTGCTCGACATCCTGTGGAAGGACCACGCCCAGGACCGGGGCGCGGCCATGTCCCGGCTGCGCCGCTACGAGCTGACCGGCCAGGCGGAGCAGTCCTTCGAACGGCTCTCCGGCGGCCAGCAGGCCCGCTTCCAGATCCTCCTGCTGGAGCTCCAGGGCGTCACCGCCCTGCTGCTGGACGAGCCGACCGACAACCTCGACCTGGAGTCCGCCGAGGCCCTCCAGGAGGGCCTGGAGGCCTTCGACGGCACGGTGCTCGCGGTCACCCACGACCGCTGGTTCGCCCGCTCCTTCGACCGCTTCCTGGTCTTCGGCAGCGACGGCCGGGTCCGCGAGACCCCGGAGCCCGTGTGGGACGAGCGCAGGGTGGAGCGGGCCCGCTAGCCCCCGCCGCGGCCGTCCCGGCGGGCGGCCGCCGGCCCGCCGGGACGGCGACCCGGGATGTTCGTACAGTGGGTTCAGGAACGCGCGCTCCACGGCTCGCTCCAGGGCTCCCGGAAACCCGCCGGGAGCACCGCATGCCGGGCGGGGTACCCGTACGGCACGGACACGACCACGACGAGCGGGGCACACCATGACCGGAGTCGACCCCAGCCGGCTGGACGACCTGCAGCTCATGAAGGAGCTGGAGACGATCCACCGCACGCGCCACGACACCCTCCTGTACGGCTCGAACGACGCGTTGCGGGCGCACAACGAGCGCATGGCACAGCTCGAGGGCGAGTACCTGCGCCGCAACCCGCGCCGCCTGGTCAGCGCGGGCCGCACCCGCGAGGGCGCCCGCGAACGCGGCTGTGGCGAGGCGGCGACCCCGCCCGCCTCCGGCACCTGAGGCGGCCCCGGCCGGTCCCGGGCGGCCGCACGCGGGAGGGCCGGCCCGCGGTGACGCGGACCGGCCCTCGTCGAAAACCGGCGGGGTGGCCGTGCGCGGTGCGGTGGGGGTCAGCCCACCTCACCCGCGAACACGTGGACGAACGCGTCGCAGAACGCCTTCAGATCGTCCGGCTTGCGGCTGGTCACGAGCTGGTTCGAGCCGTGGTCGCAGATCTTCACCTGCTCGTCCACCCAGGTGCCGCCCGCGTTCTCGATGTCCGTCCGCAGACTCGGCCACGACGTCAGCACCCGGCCGCGCACGACACCGGCCTCCACCAGCGTCCACGGCGCATGACAGATGGCCGCCACCGGACGGCCCCCGTCGAAGAAGTCCTTCACGAACGCGACGGCCTTCTCGTCCATCCGCAGGAAGTCCGGATTGGCCACCCCGCCCGGCAGGACCAGGGCGCCGAACGACCCGGCCGACGCCTCGCCCACCACCTCGTCCACGGGGAAGGTGTCCCCCTTGTCCAGATGGTTGAACGCCTGGACCTCCCCGGACTCCGTCGACACCAGCACCGGTTCGTGCCCCGCGTCGGACGCCGCCTTCCACGGCTCGGTCAGCTCGACCTGCTCGACGCCCTCGGGTGCCACCAGAAACGCGATACGCATGATCCTCCCTTTCCTTTCCCGGCGGGCCGGCCGGCTCCGCGGCCCGGGCCCGCCGCTTCCTCACACCCGCCGCCCGCCGGCAGCGCAGCAACTCTCGCCGTACGGCACGAGCACACAGGCACCGCGTGCAGCCGGGGCAGCGCGGAGGTGTCCTCGATCCGGGTGCGCCGGTGCAGCGCCCGGTCCGACGTCGACCTTCCCTCCGGTCGCCGCGATCTCCACCGCCTGGCGCCGCGTCACTCGCCCACCAGCGCCTCCGCGAGCTGCTGCACATTGGCGTACCGCTCCGCGCGCGGCAGCCGGGCCACCGCGTCGACCAGCGGCGTGGGCGCGTTGCCGCGCCGCAGGGCACGGGCCGCCTCCCCGGCGTCCGCCGGGAAGGAGTGCCGGCTCAGGTGCCTGGCCAGCTCCAGCCGCACCCGCTCCAGGGACGCCGGCGAACCCAGACCGCCGACCGGGCCGCTCCAGACCTCGGGGTCGTCGTCGGCCGCCGGCTCCGGGTCGTGCCACTCCTCGGTCCGCGTCGGGTGCCCGGACCCCAGCAGGCCCTTGAGCTCGTGCTTCATCTCGTCGTCCCGGTGGACGCTCAGCCGGTCACTGCCTCGCTGCATCTCTCACTCCACATGTTCGGGGTCCGCCCGCGTACCCGGCACCGGAAGACCGACACCGGGTGCCGGGCCGGGAACCGGCCGTCTCGCTAGTGTTTGTCGTGACCCGGCAGAAACTCCTGCATCTTCGCCTTCAGCCCCTGCCTGATCATCGAACCGCGGTCCGCGTCGCCCTTGAGGATCGCCGTGGCCGTCGCCTCCATCTGCTCCCAGGTGGCGTGCGGCGGGATCGGCGGCACGGCCGGGTCGGTGAGGAACTCGATCACCGCCGGCCCGTCGGCCTCCAGGGCGGCCCGCCAGCCCGCCTCCACGTCCTCGGGCTTCTCCACCCGCACCCCGGTCAGGCCCAGCGACCGGGCGAACGCCGCGTACTGCACGTCCGGGATCTGCTGGGACGGCAGGAAGGACGGCGAGCCCTCCATCGCGCGCATCTCCCACGTCACCTGGTTCAGGTCGCGGTTGTTCCACACGCCCACCACCAGCCGCGGGTCCGACCAGCGGTCCCGGTACTTCGCCGCCGTGATCATCTCCGCGAGACCGTTCATCTGCATCGCGCCGTCACCGACCAGCGCCACCACCGGCCGGTCCGGGTGCGCGAACTTCGCGCCGATCGCGTACGGCACCCCCGGCCCCATCGTCGCCAGCGTCCCGGACAGCGACCCGCGCATGCCCGGCCGCATGGTGATGTGCCGCGCGTACCAGTTCGCCACCGACCCGGAGTCGGACGTCACGATCACGTTGTCCGGCAGCAGCGGGTCCAGCGCCCGGGCCACGTACTCGGGGTTGATCGGATCCGCCGACAGGCCCGCCCGCCGCTCCATCGTCTCGTGCCAGCGCTTGACGTTGTCGCAGACGGTGTCGTGCCACTCGCGCCCGCCGCGGTCGGTCTGCAGCAGCGGGATCAGGCGCTGCAGCGTCGCCCGCGCGTCGCCGACCAGGTTCACCTCGTACGGGAACCGCATGCCGATCATGTGCGGGTCGATGTCGATCTGCACCCCGCGCGCCTTGCCGAACTCCGGCATGAACTGCGTGTACGGGAACGACGAGCCGATCGTCAGCAGCGTGTCGCAGTCGCGCATCATCTCGTACGACGGCCGGCTGCCCAGCAGGCCGATCGGCCCGGTGACGTAGGGCAGTTCGTCGCTGAGCACGTCCTTGCCGAGCAGCGCCTTCGCGACGCCCGCCCCCAGCAGCTCGGCGATCTCCTGCACCTCCGCCACCGCCCCGGCGGCCCCCTGGCCGACGAGGACGGCCACCTTGTCCCCCTCGTTCAGCACCTCCGCCGCCCGGCGCAGCGCGTCGTCCGACGGGACCGCCGTGTAGTCGCTCATGCCCAGGCTGGAGGGCACCATCTTGAACGCGTGCGTGGGCGGCGAGTAGTCCAGTTCCTGCACGTCGGCGGGGATGATCACCGCGGTCGGGCAGCGCCGGGCGTAGGCCGTGCGGATCGCCCGGTCGATCACGTTCGGCAGCTGCTCCGGGACGGTCACCGTCTCCACGAACTCCGAGGCGACGTCCTTGTAGAGCGTGTGCAGGTCGATCTCCTGCTGGTAGGACCCGCCCATCGCGGTCCGGTTCGTCTGGCCGACGATCGCCAGCACCGGCACATGGTCCAGCTTGGCGTCGTAGAGACCGTTCAGCAGATGGATCGCGCCGGGTCCGGAGGTCGCCGCGCACACCGCGAGCCGGCCGCTGAACTTCGCGTACCCGACCGCTTCGAAGGCGGACATCTCCTCGTGCCGGGACTGGATGAAACGCGGCTTGTCGTCGGCTCGTCCCCAAGCGGCCAGCAGGCCGTTGATGCCGTCCCCGGGATAGCCGAAGACCTGTTCCACACCCCAGGCGCGCAGACGTTCGAGGATGTGATCGGAGACCTTGGTGCTCATGAAGGGGACCTCCCCGGTGCGGTGCGAAGCGGACGATCCGGTCAGCGGCTACCGAGTCTCCGTCACGACGTGCGGAAAACCTGTCCGGGCGGCCCGCGGGGCCCGTTCGCCGGAGACCGGCCGACAACGGTCCCGGTCCGGGGGATCACCCGATAGGCCGTTCGCGTCCCGCGAATGGGGCCCGGCCGCGCGCGGTGCGGCGCCCGGCGGGCTGTGATGGCAGCGAGGGCCCGACACCCCGTGTCCTCCGGCTCCCGGCCCGGCCGCCGTCGAGACCGTCCCGCCCGCCGTCCTGCCGAGGAGCCCGCCCCATGCGCCGCACCGCCCGAGCCCTGTCCGCCACCGTCCTGGCCGGGGCCGCGCTCGTCATAGCCGGGCCCGCGACCTCCGCGCACCCACGGGCCGGGGCGAACCCCGGCACCAGCGGGCCCGCCGCCCCGCTCACCGTCTCCCCGCTCACCGACTCCCCGCTCTGCGAACCGCTCACCGGACCGGAGCCCGACCCCCTCGACACCACCGGGACGACGGCCGCCGACGGCGGCGCCCCCTGCGGCGGAGACGAGGGTCAGCCGGGCGGCGGGACGGCCGGATCGGCCCTGGACCCGCGGATGACCCCGGGGCTGGCCCCCGAGCCGGGATCGGGGCAGGAACCGGAGTGGGGGCAGGAGAGCGGCCAGGTGGCGGGGGAGGGGGCGGACTCCGGGGCGGGTGCGGGGTCGGACCTCGGGCCGGGTACCGGGGCGGACCTCGGGTCGGGGTCCGCGGCGGCGAGGCAGCCGCAGCCGGAGTCGGGTCAGAGCCAGGCGCCGGGGCAGGGTCAGGTGCCGGGCCAGGGCCAGCAGCAGGGACAGGCGCCGCGGCCGCAGACGGGGTCGGGGACGGGCGCGGAGACGGGGTCTGCCCGGCCGCAGCCCCAGGGACAGGGCCAGGGCCAGGGACAGGGTCAGGGCCACGAGCAGGGCCAAGGCCAAGGGCAGGCTCAGGGGCACGGCCAGGGCCAGGATCAGGGCCAGTGCCGGGGGCAGGGGGAGTGCCACGGGGACGGCTGCCGCGAGTCCCGCGACGGCGGGGACGACGACTGCTCCCCGGCGACGGTGCAGAGCGGGGTCCAGGCGGGCGAGGGCGGCACCTTCACCGACTCGGTGCCCGCGCTGGTCGCCGGGAGCGTGCTGATCGCCGCCGCCTGCGCGGGCGCCGTCCACCGGCTCCTCGGCCGCCGGAGGTACGCGAACGACTGAACACACGCACCCCGCGCACCCGGCGTGCCGAACGGACCGCGTGACGACACGGACGAAGCGGGCCGCGGGCCATGGAGCACCGCCCACCGGGTACACACCACCGGAGGGCATCAGCGGACACGGCGAGCGCGACAGTCACGACCGGCACGGCAGACACCGCAGCAGCCGGGAGAACCGGAGGCACCGGCCGCGCGGCCGGTACCCCCGCTACGGCGGACGAGGAGGGACGCACGGCCCGCACGGCCCGCACGAGAACACCACACGGCACCACCACGGACTGCGCGGAGGCGGACATGCGGCGGACGGACCCCGAGGGCCACGGCCCCGTCCGCTACGGGCCGCCCCCGCCCGGCGACGGCCTGCCGGTCCTGCCCGAACTCGCCGCCCACCTCGCCGCCGCGGCGGGCCGCGCCGAGGCCCAGCCCGTCGGCGGCGCCCCCGCCCTGCTGGAGGCGGCGTGCGGCTACTGGACCCGGCGCGGGCTGTCCTGCGTCCCCGACCGGGTGGCCGCCGGACCCGGCGCGCCCGCCCTGTTGCTCGCCCTGACCGCCGCGCTCTCCGGCGAGGGCGGTGACGTGCTCGTGCCGCGGCCGTGCGCCGCCTGGTGGGCGCCGTACGCCCGCCTGCTCGGCAGGCCCGTCTACCATGTGCCGACCCCGGCCGAGTGCGGCGGTGTCCCCGACCTGTACGCCCTGCTGGAGACCGTCCGCCGGGTCCGTGACGAGGGCGGCGACCCCCGGCTGCTGGTGCTGTCGGTGGCCGACGACCCCACCGCGACCGTCGCCCCGCCCGAGCTGCTGCACGAGACCGTCGAGGCGGCCGCCGCCGAGGGACTGCACCTGGTCAGCGACGAGACCTGGCGCGACACCCTGCACGACCCGCACCAGAGTGTGCTGCTCAGCCCCGCCGAGATGCTGCCCGACCGGGTCACCGTCGTCAGCGACCTGGCCGGTGCCCTGCTGCCGGCCGGCTGGCCCGCCGCCGTGGCCCGTTTTCCGGCCGGCGCGGAGGGGGAACGCCTGCACGCGCGCGTGCTGGACGTCCTCACCGCGCTCGACGCCCGGATCGCCGCGCCGGTCGCCGCCGCCGCCGGGTACGCGCTCGACGAACCCGGGCCCGTCACCGAACGCCGGGAAGCCGCCGTCCGCCTGCACGCGCGCGTGGCCGCCGCCGCGCACGGCGTGGTCGTCGCGGCCGGCGCGCTCGCCCGGCCGCCCCAGGCCGGGCGCCACCTGTACGTCGACCTCGGCCCGCTGCGCGAGGCGCTCGCCCAGCAGGGCGTCGGCGACGCCCAGGAGCTGGAGGAGTTCCTCTCCGCCCGGCTCGGCATGCCCGCGCCCGGCGGCCACCGCTTCGGCGACGACCTCCAGGCCCTGCGCGTACGGCTCGCCACCGGGCCCCTGCTGGGCGGCACGGACGAGGAACGCGCGGAAAGCCTCGACTCACCCGCGCCGCTGGAACTGCCACACGTGCAACGCGCGTTGAACTCCTTGGGGTCGGCCTTCGGCGATCTCCGCGACGACGCTCGGCGACGGGAGCCTCCTCGATGACGCAGCAGACGCAGCAGACGCGTGAGCCCGGGTCGGCCACCGCGACCACCGCAGACGACGTGACCACCACGCCCGGCCCGCACCCGCCCGGCGCCCACCCGGCGGATGCCCACGCGGACGCCCACGCGGACGCCCACCCTGCGGAGGTCCGCCCGGCAGACGCCCGCCGGGCGGATCCGCACCCCACCGGCCACGCCGCCGCCGTCCCCTTCGCCCCCGTCGCCCGCGCCGCCCTCGCGCCCCCTTTCCCGCCGCTGGCCGAGCCCCGGCCGCTCGGTGAGCACCGCGTCTGGCCGCGCACCTTCCACGACCGGCTCACCGCGCCCCTGCCCGGCCTCAAGGCCCTCGCCCGCTTCGCCCGCGAGGGCGCCGTACGCCCCGGTCCCGAGGGCCTCGCCGACATCCCCGGACTTCCCTACGCACCCGCCGAGCTGCCCCGCCCCGGCACCGGCACGGTCGCCGTGACCTGGGCGGGACACGCCAGCTGGATCGTCCAGGTGGGCGGCCTGACCGTGCTCACCGACCCCGTGTGGTCCCGCCGTATCCTCGGCACCCCGGCCCGCATCACCCCCGTGGGCGTGCCCTGGGAGGCCCTGCCGCCCGTCGACGCGGTCGTCATCAGCCACAACCACTACGACCACCTGGACGCCCCCACCCTGCGCCGACTCCCGCGCGCGACACCGGTGTTCGTACCGGCCGGCCTCGGCGGCTGGTTCCGGCGGCGCCGGTTCACCCGCGTCACCGAGCTGGACTGGTGGGAGGGGGCCGAACTGTCCGGCGTCCGCTTCGACTTCGTGCCCGCCCACCACTGGTCCAAGCGCACCCTCACCGACACCTGCCACAGCCTCTGGGGCGGCTGGGTGCTGACCGCCGCCGACGGCCCGCGCCTGTACTTCGCCGGCGACACCGGGTACGGGCACTGGTTCACCCGTATCGGCCGCCGCTATCCGGGAATCGACCTTGCGCTCATGCCCATCGGCGCCTACGACCCCCGCTGGTGGCTCTGCGACGTCCACTGCGACCCGGAGGAGGCCGTCCAGGCCACCCTGGACGTGGGCGCGAGCCGGATGGCGCCCATGCACTGGGGCACCTTCGTGCTGTCGGCCGAACCGGTCCTGGAGCCGCTCACCCGGGTGAGGTCGGCCTGGGAGAAGGCCCAACTGGCGCGCGAGAACCTCTGGGACCTCCCGATCGGCGCGTCCGGTCTGCTCGGCCCGGACGCCGACGGCCCCGCCCGCCCGGTCACCGGCGCCGCTAGCGCACCCGCCGCACGAGACTCGGCACCGCGCTGATCGCCAGCGTCAGCGCGATCGCCGCCACCACACCCTCCCAGGGCTCCGGGAACAGCGAACCGCCCAGTATCCCGATCACCTGATACGTCAGCGCCCACGCCAGGCACGCCGGCAGGTTGCCGCGCGAGAACCGCCGCAGCGGCCACTCGGCCAGCAGACACGCCAGCATCACGGGTATGCGCCCCGCCGGCACCAGCCGGGACAGCACCAGCACGGCGACCCCGTGCTCGGCCAGCTTCCCCTGCGCCTGCGCGAGCCGCTCCTCCGGCGCCCGCGAGCGGATCGCCTCCAGCCAGCGCGACCCGTTCTTCGACCGCAGCCCGCGCCGCCCGAGCCAGTACAGCGCCGCGTCCCCCAGGAACGCCGCCAGCGAGGCGGTCACGAACAGCAGCGCCAGCGAGAACGGCGCCGTCCGGTGGAACGCCACCACCGCGGCGGAGCTGACCAGCGCGCCCGTCGGCACCACCGGCACCAGCGCGCCGATCAGCACCAGCAGGAACAGCGACGGATACCCGAGCGCCTGCTGCGTGACCTCCGGTGGCACCGTGGACGTCGCGGCGCCGGCCAGCGGCACCGCGGAGGACGGCCATCTCACCGCGCGACCTCCAGCCGCACGCTCTCCCCGTGCTCCAGCCGGTGCACGGCCACCTGCGGCGCGGCGGCGGCGGCCAGCCGCACGAACTCCTCGCCCGGCGTGTGGAACTCGTGCGGGCGCACCGCGTCCATGCCGATCGGCCAGAACGTCCCGTAGTGCACCGGCACGGCCATCCGCGGCTCCAGCAGGGCCAGCGCCCGCGCCGCCCGTCCCGCGTCCAGGTGCCCCTCACCGAGACAGGGGCCCCAGCCGCCCACCGGCAGCAGCGCCACGTCCACCGGCCCGACCTCGTCCGCCATGGTGTCGAACAGCCCCGTGTCCCCGGCGAAGTAGGTGCGCGCCTCGCCCTCGACCACGTACCCGAGGGCGGGGGAGCGGTGCGGGCCGACCGGCAGCCGGCGCCCGTCGTGCCGGGCGGGCACCACCCGCACCAGGAGGTCACCGACCTGGACCCGGTCCCCGGGCGCGACCTCGGTGACGCGCAGCTGCCGCAGCCGGCGCAGTCCGGGTACCGCCCGTGGTGCGCCCCGGGGCACGAGCAGGCGCGTGCCCGGGGCGAGCGCGGCCAGCGAGGGCAGGTGCAGGTGGTCGGCGTGCAGATGGGAGACGAGGGCCACGTCCGCGCGGTGGGCCTCGGCGGGCGGTACCGGGCCCCGGCGGCGCCGCAGATGCGCCAGCCGGCGGGCGAACAGGGGATCGGTGAGGACTCGTGTGTTCGAATCCCGGAGCGTGCACGTGGCGTGACCCCACCAGGTGATCTCCACCGGCACCTTCTTCGCCTCCTTCGCACGACTCCCCGAAGCCTACGTGCAGGAGTAGGGTCGGCGGCGAAACCCGGAGGTGAGGGGGACGCCATGGGACAACTGCGGGGCGCCTGCGGCGGGCTCGCGCCGGTGCGGGTCACCGCCATCGCGAGCCTGACGCCTCTGGAGGAGCTGGAGGCCGACCCCTTCCTCGTGGACTCCCGCAGCCAGCACGCCATGTGCGCCCGGTGGGCGGCCGAGCACGGCTACGTCGTCGCACGGGAACTCCTCGTCGGCGGCCTGCGGTTCGACCACTGCGCCCTGTGGGACGGGGTCCGGTCCGGCGTGGACGTGTTCGTCGCGCCCAGCAGACGTGTGCTGGAACGCGCCCTGTCCTCGGTGGAGGAGTTCACCGCCGAGTGCGCCCGCCGCGGGGTGCGCGTGGAGACCGTGGGGCGCGCCGAGCCGTCGTACGACGCACAGATGAAGGCGCACGTGCACCGCAGACTGTCGATGCCGACCGCGGGCTACGACGGCCGCTGACGCCCCGCCGCCCCGGCCGGCCCGCGCCGCACCCCGTGGCCCGCACCCCGCGATCCCGCCTCCCGGACCGCCCCGCCGCCCCGCCCGCACCGTGTGACAAGGTGGAGCAAGCCCCCGGCCGGGCCAGGCGAGAGGGGGAACCCCCGCCGCACCGGCGGGGGAGGGCCGGGACGTGAGGTGTGCGGGGCGTGCGGTGGCGGCGGATTGCCGGTCGGACAGGGCGGAGCGTCACGGTGTGGGCGGTCTCCACCCTCACCATGCTCGTCCTCGCGGGCCTGCTGCCCGACTTCAGGCTCCAGTCCCCGACCGGTGACAGCGCCACCCGGATCGCCGTCACCGCCGCCTGCGGCGCCGGCGCCTTCGGCCTCCTGTCGGCCGTCGTCTGGCCCCTCCTGGTACGGCTGCTGCTCCTCGTGCCGGCCCTGGTCCTCGGCCTGCTGGTGTTCTTCCTCAACGGTTCCCTGCTGCTGCTCGCCCTGCGCCTCAACCCCTCCGGGCGCGGCGAAGTCGCCCCCGAGACCGCCGTCATCGTGGCCGCCGTCATGTCCGCCGTCGCCTCGGCCACCGGTGCCGCCCTCGTCGTACGCGACGACGACGCCTACCGCCGCCGCCTGCTGCGGCTGGCCGACCGCCGCCGCAGAGCCGGCCCGCCCTGCCCCGACACCCCCGGACTCGTCTGCATCCAGCTCGACGGCGTCGGCCACGACGTCCTCACCGACGCCGTCGCCAAGGGCCTGATGCCGACCGTCGCCCGCTGGCTGTCGACCGTCGACGGTATGCAGCCGACCCACCGCCTCACCCCCTGGCGCACCGACTGGTCCAGCCAGACCGGCGCCAGCCAGCTGGGCATCCTGCACGGCAGCACCTTCGACGTGCCCGCGTTCCGCTGGTACGAGAAGGACCGCGGCGAGGTGATGGTGTGCAACCGCCCCACGAGCGCCGCCGAACTCCAGCGCCGCGCCACAGCGCATACGGCCGACGGCGGGCTGCTCACGGTCGACGGAGCGAGCCGAGGCAACCTGTTCGGCGGCGGCGCCGGCGAACAGGCCCTCGTGCTCTCCATAGCCGCCCGCCGCCGCGGCCGGGAGAACCGTTCCCGCGCCGGCTACTTCGCCTACTTCGCCGACCCCGCCAACGCGGTCCGCACCGCCCTGTCCTTCCTCGCCGAGGTCGGCCGCGAGATCGGCCAGTCCACCCGGGCCCGGTTCCGCAGACAGCGGCCCCGCGTGGGCCGCGGCGGCCTCTACCCCCTGGTACGGGCCTTCGCCACCGTCGTCGAACGCGACGTCGTGGTCGCCGCCGTCATGGGCGACCTGCTCGCCGGCCGCACCGTCGTCTACGCCGACCTCGTCGCCTACGACGAGGTCGCCCACCACTCCGGACCGCACAGCCACGACGCCGCCAAGGTCCTGCAACGCCTCGACCGCTCCCTCGCCCTCGTCGAGAAGGCCGCCGAACACGCCCGCCGCCCCTACCGGATCGTCGTCCTCTCCGACCACGGCCAGAGCCCCGGCGAGACCTTCCGCTCCCGCTACGGCCTCACCCTCACCGACCTCGTCCGGGCCGGCTGCGGCCTGCCCGTGCCCCGCCGCGCCGAACGCACCCGCAGCGGCGCCGAGGCACGCGCCGCCGTCCGCGCCGCCCTGCGCCGGCCCGAGACACAGCGCCACGACGCACCCCGGCCCGACCGCGACTCCGAGCCCGTCGTGCTGGCCTCCGGCAACCTCGGCCTGGTCTCCTTCCCCGACGTGCCGCACCGCATGACCAAGGAGGAGATCGACGCCCGCCACCCCGCCCTGCTCCCCACCCTCGCCAACCACCCCGGCATCGGCTTCCTGCTGGTGCGCAGCGAACGGCACGGCGGTGTGCTCCTCGGACCGTACGGCACCGAGATCCCGCTGGCGGACCTGGACGAGGAGCCCGGCCCGCTCGCCCGCTTCGGGCCCGGCGCCGCCGACGCCGTCCGCCGCACCCACTCCTTCCCGCACACCGCCGACATCATGGTCAACTCCGCCCACGACCCCGCCGACGGCGAGGTCCTCGCCTTCGAGGAGCAGATCGGCTCCCACGGCGGCCTCGGCGGAGCCCAGTCCCGGCCCTTCCTGCTCTCCCCGCTCACCCTGTCCGCACCCGCCGCGGACGGAGCCGAACTCGTCGGCGCCGAGGACGTGCACCACGTCCTGCGCCGCTGGCTGCGCGAGGCCGACGGACCCCAGGTGCCGCTCACCGAACCGGCCCGGGAGGAGCGGGCCGCCTGAAAATCGGCTGCGGGCACGGGGACGCCCACCCACACTGTTCGAGTCGCACCCCCTCGAACACCCCAAGGAGCCCCGGCCTTGCAGGCTGCCGTCACGGTCACCCCCGCCCGCCTCCCCGAACTGCTGCTCGGCCTCGCCACCGTCCGTCCCGTCTTCCTCTGGGGCGCCCCCGGTATCGGGAAGTCCTCCCTGGTAAGGGAGTTCGCCGCCTCCCTGGGCCTGGAGTGCGTCAGCCTGCTCGGCACCCAGCTCGCCCCCGAGGACCTCATCGGCGTGCCCCAGATCCGTGACGGCCGCTCGGTGTTCTGCCCGCCGGAGACCATCGCCCGCGACGAGCCGTACTGCCTGTTCCTGGACGAGCTGAACGCCGCCACCCCGGACGTGCAGAAGGCCTTCTACTCGCTCATCCTCGACCGCCGCATCGGCTCCTACGAACTGCCCGAGGGCTCCCTCGTCATCGGCGCCGGCAACCGCGCCACCGACAACGCCCTCGCCCGGCCCATCGCCTCCGCCCTCGTCAACCGGCTCACCCACGTCCACCTGGAGGCCTCCGCCACCGACTGGCTCACCTGGGCCGCCGGCGCCGGCATCCACCCCTGGATCCTGGACCACCTCACCGACCGGCCCGACCACCTGTGGTCCAAGCCGCCCAAGACCGAGGAGCCGTTCTCCACCCCCCGCTCCTGGCACATGCTCTCCGACGCCCTGCACTCCTTCGGGCCCGCCCTCGACGAACCCACCCTCACCGTCCTCGCGCACGGCACCCTCACCCCCGCCCACGCCACCGCCTTCTGCGGCTACGTCAAGGTCGTCCGCAGCCGCTTCGGCATCGACGCCATCCTCAAGGGCGACGCCCGCTGGCCGCACCGCCCCGAGGACCGCGACCTGCTGTACTTCCTCGCCGAGTCCTTCCGCGGCCGCCTCGTCAAGGAACTGCCCGCCGGCAAGGACCACCTCTCCGAGAACGGCCGGCAGACCGCCTACCGCGCCAAGTCGCTGCTGGTGCAGCTCGCCGAGATCTCCGTCGAGGTCGCCCAGGGCGTCATCGCCTCCGACGCCGACGGCAACCCCGTCCTGCCCGCCTGGTTCCTGATCGAGGCCGCCCGCGACATGCCCCGCCTCGTCGAGGCCCGCCGATGAGCCGCGGCACGAAGAACCGGAAGGACAAGCCCGACCCGGCCGCCGAGGCGTGCGCCGAGGGCATCCGGCTGGTGCGGGCCAACCCGGCGCTCGCCTCCCTCGACGCCGACCTGTGCCGCCGGGAGGACTGCGCGTTCGCGCCCCGCCAGGGACTGGTCCGCGTCACCTCCAACGGCACCCTCCACCTCCACCCCACCCGCCGCGCCGAGCCCACCGAGTGGGCCTGGGCCCTCGCCCACGCCCTCATCCACCTCGGCTTCGGGCACGTCCCCGCGGCCCAGGGCGAACGCCCCCAGCCCGACCGCCACGACCTCGCCGCCCGCTGCACGGTCGTCAACCGCTTCCTCGCCACCTTCTCCGTCGGCCGCGCCCCCGACCACCTGCCCGCCGCCTACCCGGGCGGCGACGAGGAGCAGCTCGCCGCCCGCTGGCGCCGCGACGGCATCCCCGCCGCCCACGAGCACGGCGGCACCGCCGGCCCCGAACCCGACCAGCTGCTGCTGCCCTGGAGCCGGTGGGGCGGAAAGCCCCCGGACTGGCAGCTCGCGTTCGCCCACGGCCTCACCCGCACCATGGCCACCGCCATGGACCTGGCCGGCGGCCGCCGCGACGCCATGACCGGCGGCCCCACCCGGCTGCGCCCCTGGGAACGCGCCCTGAGCTGGTTCGTCTCCTCCTACCCGCTGCTCGGAGGCATCGCGGCCGGCATCCGGCTCGTCGCCGACGCCGACCTCGCCCGCGCCCACGGCATCGCGATCGCCGCCGTCGACGCCGGCGCCGGCGAGATCTACGTCAACCCGCTGCGCACCCTCGACGACGAGGAATGGCGGTTCGTCCTCGCCCACGAGATGCTGCACGCCGCCCTGCGCCACGGCGACCGCTGCGGCACCCGCGACCCCTACCTGTTCAACGTCGCCTGCGACTACGTCGTCAACGGCTGGCTCGCCGAGATGGGCGTCGGCACCATGCCGGACGGCCTGCTGCACGACCCGCTCCTCGCCGGCCTGTCCGCCGAGGAGGTCTACGACCGCATCGCCGGCGACCTGCGCCGCATGCGCCGCCTGTCCACCCTGCGCGGCAAGGGCACCGGCGACGTCCTCGGCGCCCCGCTCGGCCCGCCCCGCGCCACCGTCGACCTCGACGCGTTCTACCGCCGCGGACTCGCCCGGGGCCTCGACCTGCACCAGCAACAGGAACGCGGCCTCCTGCCCGGCGGCCTGGTCGAGGAGATCCGCGCCCTCAGCCACCCGCCGCTGCCCTGGGACGCCCGACTCGCCCGCTGGTTCGACGAGTTCGTGCCCAGCCCGCAGGCGGTACGGACCTACGCCCGCCCCTCCCGCCGCCAGGCGGCCAGCCCCGGCATCCCGCGGGCCGGCCGGTACGTCCCGCCCGAGGAGATCGCCCGCTGCACCTTCGGTGTCGTCCTCGACACCTCCGGCTCCATGGACCGCACCCTGCTCGGCAAGGCCCTCGGCGCCATCGCCTCCTACGCCGCCGCCCGCGACGTACCGGCCGCCCGCGTCGTGTTCTGCGACGCCGCCCCGCACGACGCCGGCTACCTGCCGCCCAGCGAGATCGCCGGCCGGGTCCGCGTCCACGGCCGCGGCGGCACGGTCCTGCAGCCCGGCATCGACCTGCTCCGGCGCGCCGACGACTTCCCGGCCGCCGCCCCCCTGCTCGTCATCACCGACGGTTGGTGCGACACCCTGCGGGTACGGGGCGAGCACGCCTATCTGATCCCCGAAGGCAACCGCCTGCCGTTCACCCCGCGTGGCCCGGTCTTCAAGGTGCGGTGAGCCCGGATGTGATCGGATGGCACCAGGAACTCGCAAACGGGATCACACGCGAAAGGAACCACCGTGGCTACCACGCGCACCGCGCACACCGTCTGGGAAGGCAACCTGCTCGAGGGCAACGGCGTCGTCACCTTCGACTCCTCCGGCATCGGCCAGCAGCCGGTGTCGTGGCCCTCGCGCGCCGAGAAGGCGAACGGCAAGACCAGCCCCGAGGAGCTGATCGCCGCCGCCCACTCCAGCTGCTTCTCCATGGCCCTCTCGCACGGCCTGGCCGGCGCCGGCACCCCGCCCACCCGCCTGGAGACCAAGGCGGACGTCACCTTCCAGCCCGGCGAGGGCATCACCGGCATCCACCTCACCGTCACCGGCGAGGTGCCCGGCCTGGACGCCGACGCCTTCCGCTCGGCCGCCGAGGACGCCAAGAAGAACTGCCCGGTCAGCCAGGCCCTGACCGGCACCACGATCACCCTGACGGCCGAGCTGGCCTGACCCCCCACGCCCCGCGATGCCGCGTCCCGCCGGGGCGCGGCATCGCCGTTCCCGGGCACCCGCGCATTGACAAGGGCGGGCGCCCGTCCTGTGCTGGGAGTGCGGCAGGCGTCCTGACGGACGCGTCCTCACGGACGCGCGGGCGGAAGGGGACGGACCATGGCACGTGCGGTCGGGATCGATCTGGGGACGACGAACTCGGTGGTGGCTGTCCTGGAGGGCGGCGAGCCCACCGTCGTCGCCAACGCGGAGGGCGCGCGCACCACCCCCTCCGTCGTGGCGTTCGCGAAGAACGGCGAGGTCCTGGTGGGCGAGGTCGCCAAACGGCAGGCCGTGACCAACGTCGAACGCACCGCGCGCTCGGTCAAACGGCACATGGGCGACGCCGACTGGCGCTTCCCCGAGCAGGGCTCGGTCGACGGCACCCGGCTGCGCGCCCAGGAACTGTCGGCACGGGTGCTGCAGAAACTGAAGCGGGACGCCGAGTCCTACCTCGGCGAGGACGTCACGGACGCCGTGATCACCGTACCGGCGTACTTCGACGACGCGCAGCGCCAGGCCACCAAGGAGGCCGGGGAGGTCGCCGGCCTGAAGGTGCTGCGGATCATCAACGAGCCCACGGCCGCCGCCCTCGCCTACGGCCTGGACCGCGGCGAGGAACAGACCGTCCTCGTCTTCGACCTCGGCGGCGGCACCTTCGACGTCTCCCTGCTGGAGATCGGCGACGGCGTCATCGAGGTCAAGGCCACCAACGGCGACACCCTCCTGGGCGGCGACGACTGGGACCAGCGCGTCGTCGAGCACCTCGTCACACGGTTCAAGGGGCAGTACGGCATCGACCTCGGCGCCGACAAGATGGCGGTGCAACGGCTGCGCGAGGCCGCCGAGAAGGCCAAGATCGAGCTGTCCTCGTCCACCGAGACCTCGATCAACCTGCCCTACATCACCGCCTCCGCGGAGGGCCCGCTGCACCTGGAGGAACGGCTGACCCGCGCCCAGTTCCAGGAGCTGACGGCGGACCTGCTGGACCGCTGCAAGAAGCCCTTCCACCAGGCGGTCGAGGACGCCGGTGTACGGCTGTCCGCGATCGACCACGTCATCCTCGTCGGCGGCTCCACCCGCATGCCCGCCGTCACCGACCTGGTCAGGGAACTCACCGGCAAGGACCCGCACAAAGGCGTCAACCCCGACGAGGTCGTCGCCGTCGGCGCGGCCCTCCAGGCCGGCGTCATCCGCGGCGACGTCAAGGACGTCCTGCTGCTGGACGTCACCCCGCTGTCCCTGGGCATCGAGACCAAGGGCGGCATCATGACCCGGCTGATCGAACGCAACACCACGATCCCGACCCGCCGTTCGGAGATCTTCACCACCGCCACCGACAACCAGCCCTCCGTCGGCATCCAGGTCTACCAGGGCGAACGCGAGATCGCCGCCTACAACAAGAAGCTCGGCGTCTTCGACCTCACCGGCCTGCCGCCCGCCCCGCGCGGCGTGCCGCAGATCGAGGTGGCCTTCGACATCGACGCCGACGGCATCATGCACGTCTCCGCCAAGGACCTCGCGACCGGCCGCGAGCAGAAGATGACCGTCACCGGCGGCTCCGCCCTCCCCAAGGACGACATCGACCGCATGATGCGCGAGGCCGAACAGTACGCCGAGGAGGACCGCGGGCGCCGCGAGGCGGCCGAGACCCGCAACCAGGCCGAACAACTCCTCTACCAGACCGAGAGGTTCCTCGCCGACAACCGCGAACGCGTCCCCGCCGACACCCGCACCGACGTCGAGGCCGCGATGACCGAACTCAGGACCCTGCTCGGCCGCGACACCGACACCGCCGCCCTGCGCACCGGCGTCGAGAAACTCGCCACCGTCAGCCAGCGGATGGGCCAGGCCATGTACGCCCAGGCCCAGCCCGCCGACTCCGGCCCGACCGGATCCGGCTCCGCGGGACCGGCCGGGGACCAGACCCGGCCGGAGGAGGACGGCGTCGTCGACGCCGAGATCGTGGACGACGAACGGGACACCGGCAGCGGTACCGGCGACGGCGGCAGGGCCTAGCGGGGCCCGCCGGAACGGCGCCCGCCGCGCGTACGGCGGACGGGCGCCGCCCCGGACACGGCCTTCCCGGTCACGGCTTGCGCGCCACCCCCGCGTACACCGGCACCACACCCTCCGCCTGCGCCGCCACGTCCTCCGGCTCCGGCCGCCACCCGTGCACCGGGATCACCCCCGGACCCAGCAGCTCCAGACCGTCGAAGAACCGCCGGAACTCCGGCAGCGTCCGCGGGTGGAACGGCGTACCGCCCGCGCGGAACAACTCGGCCGCCCGCGCCATGCTCTCGGGGCTGAGGTCCGGCGTGACCTGGGTCAGGATCAGGTGACTGCCCGGCGCGAGCCGGTCCACGTACCGCTTCACCAGCCCGTACACGTCGTCCGCCGTGTCGTCCAGGTAGTGCGTCAGCGCGATCAGCGACAACGCCACCGGCCGGTCGAGGTCCAGGCTCTCACCGGCCCGCCGCAGGATCGTGTCCGGGTCACGGACGTCGGCGTGGATGTACTCCGTGCTCCCCTCCGCCGAGCCGTGCAGCAGCGCCTCCGCATGCCGCAGCACGATCGGGTCGTTGTCCGCGTACACCACCCGGGCGTCCGCCGCCGCGCCCTGTGCCACCTGGTGCAGGTTGGGCTCGGTGGGGATGCCGGTGCCGATGTCCAAGAACTGGCGCACCCCGGCCGCGGCCGCCGCGCGCACGGCCCGGTGCATGAACCGGCGGTTGGCGCGCGCCCCGCGCACCACCGTGCCGTCCACGGCGAGGATCCTCCTGGCCAGTTCCTCGTCCACCGGATAGTTGTCCTTGCCGCCCAGCCACCAGTCGTACACCCGCGCCGGGTGCGGTCGGCTGGTGTCGATCACGGTGGGTGGCGCACCGTCGGAACCGGTCATGCGGTGTCTGCTCCTAGCTGTTCACAGGGATCGGGATCGGGGTCGGGGCCGGAGTGGCCGTCGGGGCCGGCGTCCGGGCCGGGGACTTCAGAGGGACTCCCGGTACTCGCGCAGGATCTTCCGCGTGCGCTGGGCGGAGGCGGCCCGGGCCGTCATGTGGTCCAGCACCTCCAGATGCGCCGCGACCTCCTCGCGGGAGTCCAGGTACAGGGCGCCGGTCAGGTACTCGGTGAACACCATGTCCGGCAGCTCCGGCTCCCCGAACCGGAACAGGGTGAACGGCGCGTACGTCCCCGGATGCGGGCCGGCCGCGAACTCGGCGAGCTGCAACGTGACCCGGTCCCGCTCGGCGTACTCCAGCAGCCGGTCCAGCTGGTCCCGCATCACCTCGGGCCGCACGCTCACCGGACGCCTGAGCACCGTCTCGTCCATGATCACCCACAGGTGCGGCGGAGCGTCCCGCTCCAGCAGCCGCTGCCGCTCCATGCGCAGCGACACATGCCGCTCGATGGTGTCCGGACCGGTCTGCCCTATCGTCCCGGCCTCCATCACCTCGCGCGCGTACGCCTCCGTCTGCAGCAGCCCGGGCACGAAGTGCGGCTCGTAGGAACGGATGATCCGGGCGGCGCCCTCCAGGCTCACGTACAGGCTGAACCAGTCCGGCAGCACGTCGTGGAACCGCTGCCACCAGCCCGGCTCGTTCGCCTCCTCGGCCAGCCGCACGAACGCGGCCGCCTCCTCCTCGGCGACCCCGTACGTCGACAGCAGCACCTGCACGTACGGGATCTTCAGCGCGACCTCGGCCATCTCCATCCGCCGCACGGTCGCCGACGCCACCCGGAGCACCCGGGCCGCCTCGTCACGGCCGAGCCCGGCCGCCTCCCGCAGCTCCTGCAGCCTCTTGCCGAGCACCACCTGGCCCACGGTGGGCGCAGCCCGCCGTTCACTCACGCCACGCCCTCCCCTACGCGCCGAAGCATGCGGGCAGTCTGCCACGCGACCCGCCCCTCGCACACGTGGTCGAGGACAACCGGAATTGCGGGAGGACCGGTCAACCCCCCACCGTACGAAGGTACTTGGCGGTCGCCGGATCGGCGGGCAGGAACGTCTCGATGGCCAGTTCCGCCACCGTGACGTCCATCGGCGTGTTGAACGTCGAGATGGACGACACGAACGACAGCACCCGGCCGCCGTGCTCGATCCGCAACGGCAGCGCGAAGTACGCCACCGGCTCGGCCGGTTCGTCGTCCACCGCCTCCTCGGGCACCGGATACCCGGCCACCTCCTCGTACAGCGACCGCAGCGCATCCGAGCGGTGCAACGCGATCTCCCGCTCCATCTGCGCCAGCAGATGCCCGCGCCACTCGCGCAGATTGCGGATCCGCGGCGCCAGCCCCCGCGGATGCAGCGTCAGCCGCATCGCGTTCGGCGCCGGCGCCAGCAACTCCTCGTCCACCCCCTCCAGCAGCATCGCGATGCCCCGGTTGGCCGCGACCACCGTGTACCCCGCGTCCACCACCAGCGCCGGATACGGCTCGTAGCCCTGGATCAGCCGCTCCACACCGTCCCGCAACGCGTCCAGCGCCGGATCGTCCAGCGGCGTCTCCGGATAACGCGGCGCGTAACCGGCCGCCACCAGCAGCGCGTTGCGCTCCCGCACCGGCACGTCCAGGTGCTCCGCCAGCCGCAGCACCATCTCCTCACTGGGCCGCGACCGGCCCGTCTCGACGAAACTGATGTGCCGGGCGGAGGAGTCGGCCCGCAGCGCCAGCTCAAGCTGCGAGATCCTGCGCCGCTCCCGCCACGAACGCAGCAGCGGGCCCACCCCCTTGTCCGAGGGGGCGGCTGCGGAGACGGACGGGCCGGTCGCGACAATGGTCATACGGACGACCGTAGTCGAGGAGCCCGCCCGGCGACCGCACCCGCGCACCGGCCGGCACCCCCCAGCCGAGGAGCACACGCATGAACCAGCCCTGGCGGCAGACCTGGCACGCCGCCGCCGTGTACCGGTCCCGGGTACGCGGCTGCCTGCTCGGCGGCGCACTGGGCGACGCCCTCGGCTACCCCGTCGAGTTCGCCTCCCTCGACCGCATCCGCGCCCAGCACGGCCCGCGCGGCGTGACCGGACTCGTCCCCGGGGCGCACGGCGCGCTCGGCCTCGTCAGCGACGACACCCAGATGACCCTGTTCACCGCCGAGGCCCTCCTCCAGGCCCACGCCCGCGAACGGGAGAAGGGCATCGGCGGCGCCTGGCCCCAGCTCCTGCGCCAGGCCTACGAACGGTGGCTCACCACCCAGACGGCGTCCGCCCCGCCACCGGCCGCCCCCGCCCACGGCGGCACCCCCGCCGGCCTCGCCGCCGAACCCTGGCTCTACGCCCGCCGCGCCCCCGGCAACGCCTGCCTGTCCGGCGTCGCCCAGATGTACGCACCCGACCCCGCCCACCCGCTCGACGGCAGCCCCGGCGAGGTCAACCCCGACTCCAAGGGCTGCGGCACGGTGATGCGCTCCGCCCCCTTCGGCCTCGTCGCCCCCGCCGAAGCCGCCTTCGCCATGGCCGCCCGCGGCGCCCAGATCACCCACGGCCACCCCACCGGCTACTACGCGGCCGGTGCCCTCGCCGCGATCGTGGCCCACCTGGTCGCCGGGGAGTCCCTGGAAGGCGCGGTGCTGCGCACCCTGCGGCTGCTGGAGCGCCACCCCGGCCACCAGGAGACCACCACCGCCCTGCGCGAGGCCCTCGACCTGGCGGCCGACGGCACACCCACGGCCCGCAAGGCCGAGACCCTCGGGGAGGGCTGGGTCGCCGAGCAGGCGCTCGCCTTCGCCGTCTACTGCGCGCTCGCCGAACCCCGTGTCGCCGACGCCCTGCTGCTGTCCGTCAACCACTCGGGCGACAGCGACTCCACCGGATCGATCTGCGGCAACCTCCTCGGCGCCCTGCACGGCGACGTCGGCCTTCCGCACGCCTGGCTCGAACGGGTCGAGGGCCGCGCCCGCATCGCCGCACTGGCCGACGACCTCGCGGCGGAGTGCGCGCGCGGCTGAACGTGGCAGGCTGAACGGGTACCCGTCCGCCCCGAAGGGAGCGCGCCCATGGCCGTCGAACCGCTGTCCGCCAAGGAGATCGAGGACCGGCTCGCCGAGCTGCCCGGCTGGTCCCTCGACGGGGACCGGCTCACCCGCACCTACCGTCTCCCCTCGCACTTCGCCGCGACGGCGCTGGTCGTGCACGTCGCCCGCATCCAGGACGAACTGGACCACCACTCCGACCTCACCCTCGGCTACAACACCGTCTCCCTCAGCGTCCACACCCACAGCGCCGGCGGCGCCGTCACCGAGAAGGACTTCGGGCTCGCCCGCAGGGTGGAGGACATCGCCCCAGGCCACGGACCACACTGAGGGGTGTGCTGAACTACGACGAGGAAGCCGCCGCCTACGACGCCTCCCGCGGCGGCGAGCCCCGCGCCCGGGCGGCCGCGAACGCCGTGCTCGGCCTGATACCCGACCGGCCGGGCCGGCTCCTCGACCTCGCCTGCGGCACCGGCATCGTCACCCGCCGCCTCGCCGCCGCCCGGCCCGCGCTCCAGGTGACCGGCGCGGACCTCGCCCCCGGCATGGCCCGCAGGGCGGCCGCCCGCCTGCCCGGCGCCGTCCTGCTCGCCGACGGCCGCCGGCTGCCCTTCGCCGACGCCACCTTCGACGCCGTGACCAGCGTCTGGCTGCTGCACCTGCTGCCCGGCCCCGCCGACGTCCACGCCGTCGTCACCGAGTGCGCCCGCGTGCTGCGGCCCGGCGGGGTCTACGTCACCACGGTCGACAAGGCCGCGGCGCACGACGTCGGCAGCGACATCGACGCCGTCCTCGCCGCGCGCCCCCGCCGCCCCGCCCAGGACGCCGCCGACGCCGTCACCGCCCACGCCGGCGACGCGGGGCTGGTGCCCACCGGACGGTCCGCCTTCCCTGGCCTCGGACAGGGCCGCAGCCCCCGTACCACCATCGCCGACCTGCGCCGCGGCTGGTTCACCCGGCTGCCGCCCGGCGACCCGCGCGCCGAATCCCTCGCCGCGGACCTCGCCCGCCTCCCCGACCAGGACCGCCCCCGCCCCGACCCCGTCTTCCGGCTGCGCGCCTTCGCCAGGCCCGACCGCTGACAACGAACCGGCAGTGCGGCACGGCGAGTTCCTCCAGGCCCGCGAGGACCGGCCGGACACGCGTGAGGGCCGGACGGCCCCCTCCGCACGGAGGGGGACCGCCCGGCCCGGTGGGCCCCGTCGTCCTGTGACGCGGCCCGGTGCGCGGAGCGCCGGCGGGGGCTATTCGAGGAGCTCCGCGTACGAGCCCATGGCCAGGGCGATGTCCGCCTCGGCCCAGAACCGGTGGTACGTGAACACGGGCGCGGCGCCGCCCTTGAGATAGGCCTCGACCTTCGACCAGGCCGGGTCGTTCTTGTAGAAGGACCGGATCGAGGAGAACGTCGAGGACGCGTCGACCGTGTCCCCGTTCGGCATCTTCCCGCTCCAGCCGCTCGGCACGTACACGCTGTCGCCGAACCTGCTGTAGTCGCTGCGCGTCTCGGGCACGGCGATGCCGAGACTGTCCGCGTAGTTGCCCCACATGCCGTCCAGCAGCGCCTTCGCCGTGGACTTCGCCGTCGCGTCACCGGACCGGGCGGCGTAGTACGTCAGCGTCTTGGCGTACGCGGCCGCCACGCCGACGTCGTTCGTGTAGTCGGCGACGGTCACGTGCAGCCCGCTGTTGCTGCCGGGACTGGCGGCGTTCCAGGTGTCGGGCTGCCCCGACCACTGCAGGGTGGACGGGATCCGGTAGGTGCCGTCCGGGTTGACCGTGGTCTTGGACAGCGCCCACTTCACCCACTTGTCCAGGACCGTCTTCGCGGCGGCGCTCCCGGTCTGCTGGTAGTACTCGGCGACCCGCTCCATCGACCAGGCCTGGAAGCCGAACCACTGGTTGGACGGCGGGTCGTGGTAGACGGGCTGCCAGTCGTAGTACATGCCGTAGAAGGTCGGCGTACCGGCCGGCGGGGTCGCGTACCTGCCCTGCCAGCTGTTGGTCGCACCGCCCGCGATCGCGCCCTCGGACGACTGCAGCCACTGGTAGAACTCCAGCTGCCGCTGCAGCGACTTGCCCCAGTCGCTCGCGCCGGAGGCCGACTTGGGCTTCAGGTCGGCGTCGGCACTGAGGGCGTAGGCCGCCAGAGGGTTCTGGTAGCCGCCGTGGACGTGGCTGGAGCCGATCCGCCAGGCCCAGCCCGCGTTGGTGTCGCTTGCGCCGCCCCAGGCGTAGTACCAGGACAGCAGATAGTGAGAGGCGTCCTTGCCGGTACCGGCGGCGCAGGACGACGGCCCCACACAATTGCCGATCTTCTTGAAGTACTTGTCGTACATGGCATACCGCAGGTAGTCGCCCATCTTGGCCGCCTTGGCGACCGTCGCCGACACCTCACCGCTCTTGCCCTGCGCCTTCGCCCACACGTCCGCCCAGTAGGCGGCCTGCACCGCGCGCGCGTCCGCGTCCGGGGCGTCCGTGTACTTCCACTGCTTGGCGTAGGAGGAGTCGCCGGTGAACAGGTCCAGGTAGCCGTTGGCGCCGCCGTACCTGAAGGCGTCGCAGGTCGGCTGCGGGACGGTCTCCCAGACCGACTCCTGCGGGCCGCGCTGGAAGGTGTTGATGTACGACGGCCCGGTGGCCGTGGGGCCCGCCTCGCACCTGCCCGGCTCGTCGCCGTAGCCGTAGACGTTGTCCACGTCCTGGATCCAGTGCATACCGTAGACATCGTCCGTGCCGTACGCGGTCTTCAGTTCACCGGCGATCGGATCCGGTCCCACCGACACCGACGTGTCCAGCTTCGCCGGATACTCGTTCGGCGTGTCCAGCTCGGGCGCGTACGTCGCCGGCTTCGAGGCGTTGTAGAAGGAGTTGGTCGGCTGGTCGGCGTGGGTGGGGATCATGTACTTCTCCATGAGGTCCCACGCGCCGTTGAACTTCGACCAGTCCCCGCTGACCTTGCCGTACATCGCCTGCAGCCACAGCAGATAGCTGTACGCCTCCGAGGTGGTCTCGTGCCCGTGGTCCGGGGCCTCGACGATCAGCGTCTCCACCGAGTGGTACGGGATGCCCTCGGGGGAGAAGTAACCGTTCGCCGGGTTGGTGATCTTCCCGTACAGGTCCAGGAACCGGGCGTCGTACGCCTTCGACGCGGCCAGCTCCGTCACCGTGACCGTCGCCTTGGTGTACCCGGTCGCCGAAGCCGTGAAGGTGGCGCTGCCGGTGCCCGAGGAGTCCGCGGTCACGGTCACCGCCTGCGCCGTGTCCCACGTGGACGGCGTGAAGGTCAGCGACGAGCCGCCGGTCACCGAAAGACCCGTGTTGCCGCCGCTCCGGGCCACGCCCACCGTCACGTTCGCGCTCGGCTTCGTCGACAGCTTCACCGAGAACGTGCCCGACTTCCCCTGCTGGACCCCCAGTTGGGACGGGGACGCCACGACCGCGGGCCCCGAGGCGACCGTGATGCCGACCGGCGCCGACTCCGCCGAGACGCCGAGACTGTCGTACGCCTTCGCCACCAGAGAATGACTGCCCACGGTCAAACTTGAGGCGGAGAGCGTGTACGGGGCGCTCGTGTCGGTGCCCAGCAGCGTGGTGTCGTCGTAGAACTCCACCTTGCTCACCGTCGCGTCGTCGGCCGCCGCCGCGGTCGCGGCCAGCGGCACCGCGTCCCCCTGCGTGTACACCGCGCCCGCCGCGGGACTGGTCAGCACGGCGACCGGCGGCCGGTGCGCGCCGGCGCAGGTGGTGCCGTTGACCGCGAAGGACGCGGGAGCGGTGTTGGTGCCGGTGTAGCTGAACTGCGCGCCGGTGGAGACCGCGGCACCGGCGGCGATCGTGCCGTTGTACGAGGCGTTCTTGACGGTGACCGTCTGCCCGGACTGGGACCAGGTGCCGTTCCAGCCGTTGGACAGCTTCTGGTTGCCCGTATAGCCGTACGTCAGCGTCCAGCCGTCGATCGCGGCCGTACCGCGGTTGGTGATCGTGAGGTCGGCCGTGAAGCCGGAACCCCAGTCGTTGGTCTTGTAGTCCACGCTGCACTGCACACCCGCCGCGTGCGCGGCGGTCGTACCGGTGGCGAGCATCGTCAGGGGCAGGGCCAGCGCCGCCAGCGCGGCGGTCCACCACCGCCGCGCGGCTCTGCGTCTGCGTCCGGGATCCATGTGCTGGTTCCTCCTTGCGGCTAGCGGCACGGGAGAGGTCAAGGCTTGAACCAGTGGGAGCGCTCCCATAGTGGGTACGACGCCCGGAGCGGTCAAGGTGCTTGAAGAATCGAAAAAGTTCGACGGACCGCCCGCAGAAAAGTCGGGCAACTCCTCTGGGCAACCGAGCCCGTTGCCGCTACCTTCCATCGCACCAGTGGGAGCGATTCCATTCAGTCGACGCGTCCGTCACGGCGCGCCAAGCTGCAAGGAGTCGCTCATGCGACACCCCCCGCGTTCAGTACTTTTAGCCACCGCCGGCGCGCTCGCCCTCGTCTCGGGCGCGGTCGTCCCGGTGGTCACGGCAGAAGGAGCCACCCCCGCCTGCACGGTGGAGTACGCCGTCACCGGTCAGTGGGACAACGGCTTCCAGGGCTCCGTCAAGATCACCAACAACCAGGCCGCCACCGACAGCTGGAAACTCACCTTCGACTTCGCCGGAGGCCAGAAGGTCACCCAGGGCTGGAACGCCAAGTGGTTACAGTCCGGCACCACCGTGACCGCCGCCAGCGAAAGCTGGAACGGCACCCTCGGCACCGGCGCGAGCACCACCGCCGGCTTCCTCGCCTCCTGGTCCGGCACCAACGCCGTACCGACCGCGTTCAAGCTCAACGGCACCCCCTGCAACACCGACACCGACCCCACCACACCCCCACCCACCGACCCCCCGCCCGCGGACGGCACCGCCCCCGCCCTGCACGTCTCCGGCACCCAACTCGTCGACTCCGCCGGCCGGACCCGCCGGCTGCTCGGCGTCAACCGCTCCGGCGGCGAGTTCATGTGCGTCCAGGGCCGCGGCATCTGGGACGGCCCCGTCGACGACGCGGCGATCAAGGCGATCGCCGACTGGAAGGCCAACGCGGTCCGCATCCCCCTCAACGAGGAATGCTGGCTCGGCCTCTCCCACATCAAACCCGAGTACGGCGGCGCCCACTACATCAACGCCGTCAAGGACCTGGTGACCCACGTCGAGGCCCACGGCCTGACCCCCATCCTGGACCTGCACTGGACCTACGGCCAGTACACCGGCAACTCGGCCGGCTGCTCCGACGTCCACGCAAGCTGCCAGAAACCCATGCCCGACATGCAGTACTCGCCGTCCTTCTGGTCCTCGGTCGCCGGCACCTTCAAGGACGACAAGTCGGCCGTCTTCGACCTGTTCAACGAGCCGTACCCGGACCGGGCGACATCCAGCACGACCGACGCCTGGAAGTGCTGGCGGGACGGCGGCACCTGCCCCGGCATCTCGTACGAGGTCGCCGGTATGCAGGATCTCGTCGACAGTATCCGCGGCGCCGGAGCCAGGAACGTCATCATGGCCGGCGGCCTGGCGTACTCGAACGACCTGAGCCAGTGGCTCACCTACCGGCCCACCGACCCCGCGGGCGATCTCGCCGCCGCCTACCACGTCTACAACTTCAACACCTGCGCCAACGAGAGCTGCTGGAACTCCACCCTCGCCCCGGTCGCCGCCCAGGTACCGCTGGTGGCAGGCGAGATCGGCGAGAACACCTGCTCGCACGGGTTCGTCGACCAGGTCATGAAGTGGTTCGACGACCACGCCCTGTCCTACCTCGGCTGGACCTGGAACACCTGGGACTGCTCCTCCGGACCGTCCCTCATCACCGGCTACGACGGCACCCCCACCGCGTACGGCACCGGCCTGCGCGACCACCTGCGCGCCCTCAACCCGTAGAACCGACGGACGACAAGAAGGACCCCCACTCATGAGTCGTACCAGAACGTCACTGCTCGCCGCCCTGGCGCTGGTCGCCGGGGCGTCCGGGACGGCGCTCACCGCCGCACCGGCCGGCGCCGCGGCCGCCTCCGTCCCCTGCACCGTCGACTACAAGGTGCAGAACCAGTGGGACACCGGCTTCACCGCCGCCGTGACCATCACCAACAACGCCGCCGCCAGATCGAGTTGGTCGGTGAAATGGGCGTACGCCGGGAACCAGAAGGTGACCAGCGGCTGGAACGCCAAGATCAGCCAGAGCGGCACCGCCGTCACCGCCGCCAACGAGAGCTACAACGGCACCCTGACCACCGGCGGTTCGGTCAGCTTCGGCTTCAACGGCTCCTACAGCGGCACCAACGCCGCACCCACCACCTTCACCCTCGACGGCGTCACCTGCAACGTCGACGACGGCGGCAGCGGCGGCGGGGGAGGAGGCGGCGGCAACGGCGGCGGAGGCGGCACCGGCACCCGCGTCGACAACCCCTACGCCGGCGCCAAGGTGTACGTGAACCCCGAGTGGTCGGCCAAGGCCGCCGCCGAACCGGGCGGCAGCCGCGTCTCCAATCAGCCCACCGGCGTCTGGCTCGACCGCATCGCCGCGATCAACGGCGTGAACGGCGGCATGGGACTGCGCGACCACCTCGACGCGGCCCTCGCCCAGAAGGGCAGCAACGACGAGGTCGTCCAGCTCGTCGTCTACGACCTGCCGGGCCGCGACTGCGCCGCGCTCGCCTCCAACGGCGAACTCGGCCCGACCGACATCGACAAGTACAAGACCCAGTTCATCGACCCCATCGCGGCCATCCTCGCCGACCCCAAGTACGCCTCCCTGAGGATCGTCACCACCATCGAGATCGACTCGCTGCCCAACCTCGTCACCAACACCGGCAGCCGCGCCACCGCCACCGCCAACTGCGACACCATGCTCGCCAACGGCAACTACGTGAAGGGCGTCGGCTACGCCCTCGCCAAGCTCGGCGCCATCCCCAACGTCTACAACTACCTCGACGCCGGCCACCACGGCTGGCTCGGCTGGGACGACAACTTCGCACCGGCCGCGACCCTGTTCAAGCAGGCCGCCACCAGCGAGGGGGCGACTGTCGACGATGTACAGGGCTTCATCACCAACACCGCCAACTACAGCGCCCTGAAGGAGAACAACTTCACGGTCGACGACACCGTCAACGGCACCACGGTCCGCCAGTCGAAGTGGGTCGACTGGAACCGCTACGTCGACGAGCAGTCCTTCGCCCAGGCCTTCCGCAACCAGCTCGTCTCGGCCGGCTTCAACTCCGGCATCGGCATGCTGATCGACACCTCCCGCAACGGCTGGGGCGGCACCGCACGCCCGGCCGGCCCCGGACCCAAGACCAGCGTGGACACCTACATCGACGGCGGCCGCTACGACCGCCGCATCCACATCGGCAACTGGTGCAACCAGTCCGGAGCCGGACTCGGCGAACGCCCGCAGGCCGGCCCGGCCACCGGTATCGACGCCTACGTCTGGATGAAGCCCCCGGGCGAGTCCGACGGCTCCAGCAGCGCCATCGCCAACAACGAGGGCAAGGGCTTCGACCGCATGTGCGACCCCACGTACACAGGCAACGCCCGCAACGGCAACAACCTCTCCGGCGCCCTGCCCAACGCCCCGTTGTCCGGGCACTGGTTCTCCGCCCAGTTCCAGCAGCTGATGCAGAACGCCTACCCGCCCCTCACCTGACCGAGAGCCGATGAAGTCCGCCGGGACCGGCCCGCACCCCGGGCCCGCCCCGGCGGACCACCGTCCGCACCCCGCGCCGCGCCGCATCCCGTTCTTGCGGAAACCGCAACACCACTGGCCCGCCCCCGGTGCGCCGTCGCACGCTGACCGCACACCGAGGAGAGGCTGACCCCATGGCGCGCGACCACGAGCCCCACCGGCACACCCACACCCACACGCACGGCGGCGACACCGACGTCGACTGGAGCGAGATGGGTCCCCATCTGGAGGCCCAGGCGGAGCTGTTCGCCCCGGTCCACGAGCGGATCACGGCCTGGCTCGCCGAGGAGGTGACCGGGCCGGAACTGATCGTCGACGTGGGCAGCGGACCCGGCGTCGTCTCCTGCCTGTTCGCGAAGACGTACCCCGGGGCGCGGATCGTGGCCGTCGACAGTGCCGGGCCGCTGCTGGACCGGGCCCGCGCCCGCGCCGCACGGCAGGGCGTGGCCGACCGCCTCGCCACCCTCACCGGCGAGCTGCCGCGGGTGCTGGACGAACTGGACCGTCCCGCCGACCTGCTCTGGGCCAGCCGCAGCCTGCACCACATCGGCGACCAGCGCGCCGCGCTCGCCGCGTTCGCCGCGCGCCTCGCCCCCGGCGGCACCCTGGCCCTGCTCGAAGGCGGCCTGCCCTCCCGGTTCCTGCCCCGCGACACCGGCATCGGACGGCCCGGCCTCCAGGCACGGCTGGACGCGCTGCAGGAGGAGTGGTTCGCCCGGATGCGGGCCGGCCTGCCCGGCTCGGTCGCCGAGGCCGAGGACTGGCCGGCCCTGCTGACCTCCGCCGGCCTACAGCACACCGGCACCCGCAGCTTCCTGCTCGACCTGCCCGCCCCGGCCTCCGAACGGGCCCGCGCGTACGCCGCCGACCAGTTCACCCGGATGCGCGACATCGGCGCCGAGGACCTGGACCCCGAGGACCTCGACGCCCTGGACCGGCTCCTCGACCCGTCCGACCCGGCGAGCGTGCACCTCAGGCCGGACGTCTTCGTGCTGAGCGCGTACACCGTCCACCAGGCGGTACGCCCCCGCTAGCCCCGCCGACGCCCGACGACCGACCACCGTGGTTTCGGCGCGACTTGACTTCGAGAACGCTCCAAGTGATGGACTCCCCGGCAGTCACCGACACACAGGGGGAAGACATGAACGACGCTCCGGTCGCACTCGTCACCGGTGGTGGCAGCGGCATCGGCGCCGCCGTGGCCCGGCAGCTGCTGGACGCGGGCCACCGGGTCACCGTCACCGGACGCGGGGAGCGCAGGCTGCGGGACTTCGCCGACGGTGTTGGGCATCCCGAGGGCCTGCTGACGGTCGCCGGCAGCGCGTCGTCGTACGACGATGTGCAGGATGCGGTCGACCGTACACTGAAGACATTCGGCCGGCTGGACACCGTCGTCGCCAACGCGGGCTTCGCCACGCACGACTCGGTGGCCGACGGCGATCCGGCGGGCTGGACCGAGATGGTCCTCACCAACGTCCTCGGTCCCGCCCTGCTCATCAGGGCCGCCGTCGACGCGCTGAAGGAGACCCGCGGCCGGATCGTGCTCATCGGCAGCGTGGCCGGTTTCGTCCCCACGCCCGGCAACCTCTACGGCGCCACCAAGTGGGCGGTGACCGGTCTCGCCGAGAACACCCGCCGCCAGGTCACCGAGTTCGGCGTCGGGGTCACGCTGGTCGCCCCCGGCCGGGTGGAGACCCCCTTCTGGGACAGCTACGGCAGCCTGCCCCCGGGGCACCTCCTGACCGCGGACCAGATCGCCGACTCGGTGGTCTGGGCGATCCGGCAGCCGGCCGGGGTCGACGTCAACACCGTGGTGGTGCGTCCGCTGGGTCAGCCCAACTGACGCGACCGCCCGGTCAGTTGTTGTGCAGGAACTGCTTGGCCAGCTGGTCCCCGAGGGAGACGGCCGCGCTGTGACTCTCTATGGGGGAGACCTTGGAGTTCTTGAACAGGATGTACGTCACGCCGGAGTCGACCCCGCCGGTGGCCGGGTCGGGGTCGATGCCGAGGGCCTTGGCGGTGGCGTACGAGGCCTCACCGATGATCTTCGTGGGGCCGGTGTCGCCGACGACGGCGTACTCGACCTTGTTGTTGTAGACGACGGCCACCACGCCGCCGCCCTTGATGCCCGCGCCGGAGTAGTTCCAGATGCTGCTGGAACTGGGCACCACGACGTACGGCAGGGACTCGGCCTTCAGCGGCTTGCCGTCGGACTGGTGGAACGCGGTGTCGTCCTGGTACCAGGGGTCGCGGTTCTCGTTGCAGTTGGTGGTGCGCTGGCCGTCGCAGTCGATGTCCATGTCGGCCTTCCAGAAGACCGCGCCGTTCTTGCCGCAGACGGGGACCGTGGCCGAGGTCTCGTCGTCGGTCTTGTACTTGCCGCTGGAGATCTGCGAACAGGACGTCACCTTGGCGAGCAGGTCGGCCGCGCTGACCGAGCCCTCCTCGGCGGACGTGGGTGCGGACGGGCCGGAGGCGTGAGCGGGGAGCACTCCGGCGGCGAGAAGGGCGGCTCCGGAAGCCGCGGCGAGGGTCAGTGTTCGAAAGCGCACTGTGGGGGACCCTTCTGTTAGGAAAGTTTCCTTACCGGTGCCGTACAAGGTGGCCCATGTGCATGTCCCCGTCAACCCCTCGCGGGCAACGCGCGAGCGCTGCGCCATTTGCGGGTATTTGCCCACGGGGGAAACTGGTCATGTCGAACTGGGAGGCGAATGCCATGTTCGTGCGGACCATCTACGTGACCGGCGACCCCACGAAGATCGACACGGCCGTCAGAGCCCTGAACACCGAGGGACGCGACCTGCTCGAAGAACGGCCGGGCTACCGCGGAGCCGGCGTCTTCGTCGACCGGGAACTCGGCAAACTCCTCGGGGTGAGCCAGTGGGACACCCCGCAGCAGCGGCACAACAGCGACCTGGTGATGCGTGAACACCGCACCTCGATGCTCGGGCCGTTCGCCGGCACCCTGACCGTGGAGAACTTCGAGGCGGTCGTCCGCCACTCCGTCCAGGCACCCCGGGTGGGCGGCGGACTGAGCGTCACCCGGGTCGAGTTCGACCCCGCGGACGCCGACCTGTTCGCCGACACCTTCCGCTCGACCGCGCTCCCGCGCTACGAGACCCTGCCCGGCGTGGCCAGGGCCGTCCTGCTCCTCGACCGTGAGCACGGCACCGGACGCGTCGCCGTCCTCTTCACCGACCGCGACTCGATGGCCGCGTCCCGCGGCGGCCAGGCCGCGGCCCGCCACGAGGGCGCGGCCAAGGCCCACGTACGGGTCGTCGGACTGGAGGAGTTCGAGGTCGTCCACGCGGACGGGCACCTCGACTGAGACTCACCGCCCGGGCCGGAAGCGCGCGGACAGCCGTCCGCCCCACCGCTCGGGCGATGGGGCGGACGCGGACCGGGCGAACGGGCCGTCGGGGAATCAGCCCACGTCGAACGTGGCCGGATCCGGACCCAGCCGCCGGTCCTCGTTCAGCGCGCGGATCGCCGCGAGGTCCTCGTCGTCCAGGCTGAAGTCGAACACCGCGATGTTCTCCTCGATCCGCGACGGCGTCACGGACTTGGGGATCACCACGTTGCCCAGCTGCAGGTGCCAGCGCAGCACGACCTGCGCCGGGGTGCGGCCGTGCTTCCGCGCGATCGCGACGATCGCGGGCACCTCCAGCAGCCCCTTGCCCTGGCCGAGCGGCGACCACGCCTCGGTCGCGATGCCCTGCTCGGCGTGCAGCTCCCGCGACACGCTCTGCTGCAGGTGCGGGTGCAGCTCGATCTGGTTGACCGCCGGCACGACCGAGGTCTCCTCGATCAGCCGGCGCAGGTGCTCGGGGAGGAAGTTGGACACGCCGATGGCCTTGGCGCGGCCGTCGGCGTACAGCTTCTCGAACGCCTTGTAGGTGTCGGTGTACAGGTCACGGGACGGCAGCGGCCAGTGGATCAGGTACAGGTCCACGTAGTCGAGACCCAGCTTCTCCAGCGACGCGTCGAACGCGCGCAGCGTGGAGTCGTACCCCTGGTCGCTGTTCCAGAGCTTGGTGGTGACGAAGACGTCCTCACGGGGCAGGCCGGAAGCCGCGATGGCCTTGCCGGTGCCCTCTTCGTTGCCGTAGATCGCCGCGGTGTCGATGCTGCGGTAGCCGGCCTCGAGCGCCTTGGCAACGGCCCGCTCGGCCTCGTCGTCCGGCACCTGCCAGACGCCGTAGCCCAGCTGGGGCATCTCGACACCGTTGTTCAGGATGATCGGGGGGACCTTGCTGCTCACGAGCTCGTTGATCCTTCGGTTGTCGACAGGTGGTACTCCCATGGTCAATGATCACGGGCCCCGATGTATTCCTGACCGGGCTGTCCGTGCGCTCACGTCCGGTACAGGGCCTCGACCTCGTTCTCGTACGCCTTCTCGATCGCCTTCCGCTTCAGCTTCAGCGACGGCGTCAGCAGGCCGTGCTCCTCGGTGAACGGCTGCGCCAGGATGCGGAAGGTGCGGATCGACTCGGCCTGCGACACGAGCGTGTTGGCGGCCACGACCGCCCGCCGCACCTCCGTCTCCAGGTCCGGGTCGCGCACCAGCTGCGCCGGGCTCAGCCGGGGCTTGCCGCGCATCTGCAGCCAGTGCTCGACGGCCTCCTGGTCCAGGGTGACCAGGGCCGCGACGTAGGGCCGGTCGTTGCCGACGACGATGCACTGGTTGACCAGCGGATGGTCGCGGACCCGCTCCTCCAGGACACCGGGCGAGACGCTCTTGCCCCCGGAGGTCACCAGGATCTCCTTCTTGCGGCCGGTGATCGTCAGGTAGCCGTCCTCGTCCAGGGCACCGAGGTCGCCGGTGGCCAGCCAGCCGTCGTGCAGGGTCGCGTCGGTGGCCTTCTGGTTGTTGAGGTAGCCCTGGAAGACGTTGCCGCCGTGCAGCCAGATCTCCCCGTCGTCCGCGATGTGCACGGTGACCCCCGGGATGGCCTGCCCGACGGTGCCGTAGCGGGTGCGCTCCGGCGGGTTGGCGGTCGCCGCCGCCGTCGACTCGGTCAGCCCGTAGCCCTCGTAGATCTGCACGCCCGCGCCCGCGAAGAACAGCCCCAGCCGGCGGTCCATCGCCGAACCACCGGACATCGCATTCCGTATACGGCCGCCCATCGCCGCCCGGACCTTCGCATACACCAGCTTGTCGAACAGCTGGTGCTGCATCCGCAGGGCCGCCGACGGCCCCGGACCGGTGCCCCACGCCTTGGCCTCGACGGCGTCGGCGTACTTCACGGCGATGTCGACCGCCTTCTCGAACGGCCCCGCCTTGCCCTCCTTCTCCGCCTTGCGACGGGAGGCGTTGAACACCTTCTCGAAGATGTACGGCACCGCCAGGATGAACGTCGGCCGGAACGCCTGCAGGTCGGGCAGCAGGGCCGTGGCGTTCAGCTGCGGCTGGTGGCCGAGCCGCACCCCGCCGCGGATGGTGGCGACCTCCACCATCCGGCCGAAGACGTGCGCCAGCGGCAAAAACAGCAGCGTCGACGCCTCGTCGCCCTTCTTGGAGTGGAACACCGGCTCCCAGCGCTCGATGACGGTGTCCGCCTCGAACATGAAGTTGCCGTGCGAGATCACACAGCCCTTGGGCCGGCCGGTGGTGCCCGAGGTGTAGATGATCGTGGCGACCGACTCGGGAGTGACCGCCTCCCGGTGCCGGTGGACCACCTCGTCGTCCAGGTGCGCGCCCGCGTCGTACAGCTCCCGCACGCAGCCCGAGTCGAGCTGCCACAGCTCCCGCAGCCGCGGCAGCCGGTCGATGACCGTGGCGATCGTCATGGCGTGGTCCTCGTGCTCCACGATCGCCGCGGACACCTCGGCGTCGTACAGCATCCAGAAGCACTGCTCGGCCGACGACGTGGGGTAGATCGGCACCACCTGGGCGCCGATCGTCCACAGGGCGAAGTCGAAGAGGGTCCACTCGTAGCGGGTGCGGGACATGATCGCGACCCGGTCGCCGAAGCGGATGCCCCGGGCCAGCAGGCCCTTGGCCAGCGCGAGCACCTCGTCGCGGAACTCGGCCGAGGTCACGTCCCGCCACTGCCCCGACTCGTCCTTGCGGCCCAGCGCGACGTGCAGGGGATCCCGTTGGGCATGCTCGAACACGGCGTCGGCCAGACCGCCCACCGGCGGTGCCGACGTCGACGGAGGGGTGGTGAACTCGCGCAAACCTCGCTCCCCGTTTCCTCGCTTTTCGGTCACGCCCGTGGTGCTCCGCTCAGCGCCGTGAAAGCTACCCCACCCGTTCGCCGGGCGGGAGGGGTAAGGAAACCGAGCAAACCTCGCCTTCCTCCCGGTCGACGGCCGGAAAATACCCTCACATGCGGAAGGGTCGGACAGAATACTTACGGGTCAGTAAGTTTCGGTGCCGTAATCTCCACCGAATCTGTACGACCCGATTACCGGCCATGGTGCTGTCCGCGCAGGCCGCCCGCCTGCCGCCGCCCCGCGCGCAACCGGTCCCCGCCCGCCAGGATCGCCGACGCCAGCGCGTCCGCCGCGCCCTGCGCCGCACCCGGGCGCCGCCCGTGCACCAGCACGAAATCCACCCTGCCCAACTCGGGCAGCCCGGCGCGCTCCGGCACCCGGAACAGCCCCGGCGGGATCAGCCGCCGCGAGTGCGCCATCACGCCGAGACCGGCGCGCGCGGCGGCGATCAGACCGTTCAGGCTGCCGCTCGTGCACACGATCCGCCACGGCCGCCCCTGCTCCTCCAGCACCTCCAGCGCGCGGGCCCGGGTGATGCCGGGTGGCGGGTACACGATCAACGGCACCGGACGTCCGGCCTCCAGACGCAGGTGCCCGGAACCGATCCACACCAGGTCGTCGCGCCACACCAGCTCACCGCGCGGGTCCTCGGGCCGCCGCTTGGCCAGTACCAGGTCCAGCTTGCCCGCCGCCAGCTGCTCGTGCAGAGTGCCGGACAGCTCCACCGTCAGCTCCAGATCGACCTCCGGATGGTCGTGCCGGAACCCCTCCAGGATCTCCGGCAGGCGGGTGAGCACGAAGTCCTCGGACGCGCCGAAACGCAGCCGGCCCCGCACCCGGGTGCCCGTGAAGAACGCCGTCGCCTGCTCGTGCACCTCCAGCAGCCTGCGGGCGAAGCCCAGCATGGCCTCGCCGTCCTCGGTCAGCTCCACCGCGTGCGTGTCCCGCAGGAACAGCCGGCGGCCGGCCGCGTCCTCCAGCCGGCGCACGTGCTGGCTGACCGTCGACTGGCGCAGACCCAGCCGCCGCGCGGCCTGCGTGAAGCTGAGCGTCTGCGCCACCGCGAGGAACGTGCGCAGGTGCGTGGGGTCGTACACGCCCGCAGCCTAACGCCGCTCATCACGTAGCGCGATGACAGTCAGAGTGGTATGCCCGATTCCCGATCGAGGTGCACGGGTGGACCATGGAGCGGTGGGCGGGCCCGGGGGCCCGGCCGTCCGGACTCGACGGGGCGACCCGACGGACACGAACCCGACGAACAGTGAGTGGAGCACCGTGACACGCCTGCGCTGGCCGAGCTGGATGCCGGTCGACCCCTACATCGTGCTGCTGCTCGGCACCGTGGGCCTCGCGGCGCTCTTCCCGGCCCACGGCACCGGCGCGGACGTGGCCTCCGGCGCGTCCACCGCCGCGATCGCCTTCCTGTTCTTCCTCTACGGCGCCCGCCTCTCCACCCGCGAGGCCATGGACGGCCTGCGGCACTGGCGGCTCCACCTCACCGTCCTGGCCTGCACCTTCCTCGTCTTCCCGGTCCTGGGCCTGGCCGCCCGCGGCCTGGTGCCGGTGGTGCTGACCCAGCCCCTGTACCAGGGGCTGCTCTTCCTGACCCTGGTACCGTCCACCATCCAGTCGTCGATCGCGTTCACCTCGATCGCCCGCGGAAACGTGCCCGCCGCCATCTGCGCCGGCTCCTTCTCCTCCCTGGTCGGCATCCTCGTCACCCCGCTGCTCGCGGCCCTGCTGCTCGGCGGCAGCGGCGGCGGGTTCTCCGCCGACTCCCTCGTCAAGATCGTGCTCCAGCTGCTGGTGCCGTTCCTCGCCGGACAGGTGCTGCGCCGCTGGATCGGCGGCTTCGTCGCCCGGCACAAGAAGGTCCTCGGCCTCGTCGACCGCGGCTCCATCCTGCTCGTCGTCTACACCGCGTTCAGCGAGGGCATGACCCGCGGGATCTGGCACCAGGTCAGCCCCGCCCGGCTCGGCGCGCTGCTCGGCGTCGAGGCCGTCCTGCTGGCCGTCATGCTGGGCCTGACCTGGTACGGCGGCAGGATGCTCGGCTTCCCCCGAGAGGACCGGATCGCCATCCAGTTCGCCGGCTCGAAGAAGTCCCTGGCCTCCGGCCTGCCGATGGCCAGCGTCCTGTTCGCCGCCCACGCCTCCCTGGCCGTGCTGCCGCTGATGCTCTTCCACCAGATGCAGCTCATGGTCTGCGCGGTCATCGCCAAGCGGCGCGCCCGCGACCCGGAGGCGGCCGGGGAACCCGCCGGGCCGGCCGCGGCGTCCCGCACCGCGGCCGGCACCGGCTCCCGCTGAGACCACCCCGCACCCGCTGAGCCGCGTTCCGTCCGGTGGGCGTCAGCCGGTGACCCGGTCCAGCGGGAGCCACAGCACGGTGTCCTTGAGGAACGGCGGCGCCTTCGGGTCGGACAGCTCCTCGTCGGTCAGCGCCCGGTCCCACACGTGCACCTCGTCGATCGCCCCGGTGAAGAAGGCCCGGCTGTCGACACGCTGGCCGATGTGCACCCCGAAAGGCGAGTTACGGCTGACGGAACCCGGTACACCGGCGACGGTCGACCGCATACCGTCGACGGTCAACGACAGCTCGTCGGCCGAGCGGCGCAGCACCAGGCGGTGCCACGCGCCGTCGTTGTACGCGTCGGCGGTGCGCACGTACGCGGTCTGCGGCGCCGCCGCGCCGTCGCGCACCGTGATGAGCCCCTGGAGGCGGTGGTTCGCGGGCTCGCCGCGCACCCAGACCTGTGGCTGGCTGGTACCGACACCGCCCATCCACAGCAGGGGCTGCTCCCCGGTGCCGGCCGTGTACCGGAACCACAGGGACGCGGTGAAGTCCCCGCCGCCCAGCAACAGCCCGGGCCGGTACGGCAGGCGTACGGCGTCGTCGGTGCCGTCGAACTCCAGCGCGCCGCCGGACACGCCGTCCGTCTCCCGGGGACCGCCGAGCACCGCCGCCGGGCGGGCGTGCGGGGCGAGGTCGGCGCTGCGCGGGTCGGGGCCTCGGCGCGGGGCGAGCCAGTCCACCGTGAAGCGGGCGAAGCGGATCTCGTCGCGCGCGTCGACCGCCCCGCCCTCGTACAACAGGCCCACGGTGTCGTGGTCGGCGCGCACCAGGTCGGAGTAGCCGGACCAGTCGGTGGTGACGACCGTGCCGCGGTCCACGCTGTCCCAGGTGCGGCCGCCGTCGTAGGAGGAGCGGATCATCATCGTGCGGCGCCGGTCGGGGTCGGCGGGGCAGGAGAGCAGGATGCGGTCGCCCAGACGCAGCACCGAGCCCTGCACCTGCGGGGCGTAGAGGTCCGGCAGACCGCGGAAGGGCGCGGTGAAGCTGCCGCCGCCGTCCCTGCTGACGGCCTGGGTGCGGTGGCCGAGGTCGGTGCCGTCCTGCTCGCGGCCGCTGACCAGGACCGAGCCGTCGGCGCGCTCGGTGAGGGTCAGCTCGGAGGGCTTCTGCCGGAACGTGCCGTCGGCGGCGACGGGCCAGGAGTCGGTGGCGCCGATCCGCCAGTGACCGCCGTGGTCGTCGCTGACGACGAGCGCGGCGTGGTTGGCGGTGACCCGGCTGCCGTCCCAGGTCTCGGTGTTGACGCCGAAGACCAGCCGGCCCGCGTACCGGCCGTGGGTGAGCTGGACGCCGTGCACCGGACCGGTCGCGTACCAGGAGTTCCAGTCGGCGGGCAGGATCTCGGGGCTCAGGTCGCGCGGCGCCGACCAGGTCACCCCGTCGTCGTCGCTGTACTGCAGGTGCGGGGTGCGGTCGCAGGGAACCGAGCAACTCGCGCTGTCCGTACGTCCGGTGTTGTACGTCTCCGCCAGCCAGATCCGGCCGGTCTCCCGGTCCACGACGGGCGCCGGGTTGCCGTGCGTGTCGCCCGCGCCCTCGTTGACCACCCGCAGCGGGCCCCAGGTGTGGCCGCCGTCCGTGGAGCGCTTCACCACGATGTCGATGTCCGCCGCGTCCCCGCAGTTCAGCACCCGCCCCTCGGCGAACGCCAACAGCGTGCCGTCCGCGGTCCGCACGATCGCCGGGATGCGGAAGCAGGCGTACCCGGGATCCTGGGACGCCTTGAAAAGGGCCTGCTGCTCGAACACGGGCGCGGGCGAGGGCGAGGCATCGCCCGCGCGGGCGTGCGCCGGATGGGTGGAGGCGAGCGGGAGCGCGACCAGCGCCGCCGTGGTGAGGGCGGTGGCCGGCACCGATCTGAGACGGGCGCGAAGACCTGACGGCATGGAACGACCTGCCCTTCGTCGGCCGGACATCCGGACGTCCGGACATCCCACGTCTGATGTCCGTTCTCATGACGGTAGTTGCGGCCCCGCCGCCCCACAAGCAGCGTGCACCGCATGAAGCGCGCCGGATCAGGGGACCTCGTCACCCGCTGAGAAATGGCCGCCCGCCGGGCCGACGGCGAACCGCTCGCACCCCTGACGGCCGCCGAACGCGATCAGTTCACACGCCTGTTGATCCGGATTTCCGCCACGGACGGCTGGCGGCGGCTAACGTTCCGTCATGACCGCAGCTCCCGTGCTCGATCCGCAGCGCACCGCCCTCGTCCTCGTCGACCTGATGGACCGCATCGTCGCGCTGCCCCTGGAACCCCGCAAGGGCACCGACGTACTGGCCACCGCCGAGCACCTCGCGGCCGCCTTCCGCGGCGCCGGCGCCCCCGTCGTCCTCATCCGGGTCGAACGCCCCTCGGTCCCCGAACAGCCGCCCGGCAGCGGGCTGGTGGCGGGGCTGCGCCGGGAGGGCGACCTGGAGGTGGTCAAGCGCACCATCGGCGGCTTCCAGGGCACGGAACTCGACGAACGGCTGCGTGAACGCGGCATCCGCACCCTCGTCTTCGGCGGCATCGCCACCAACCTCGGAGTCGAGTCCACCGCCCGCGCCGCCGCCGACCTCGGCTACGACCTGGTCTTCGTCGAGGACGCCATGGCCGCCCTCACCGCCCCCGAGCACGAGGCGTCCGTCCGGCTGGACTTCCCCCGGCTGGGCACCGTGGTGAGCGCGGCGGACCTCACCTTCGCCCGCGACTGAGCCCGGGCCGGGCACGGCGGGGTCGCGCCGGCGCAGGGGGCGCTTGGGCGCTCCCCGCCGCCCGGTACCCCCGCCGCCGTACTGCCGTACTGCCGTACTGCCGTACTGCCGTGCCGCTGTGCCGCTGTGCCGCTGTGCGTCCTTGAGCGGGCCCGTCAGCCCCGGGCAGCCGCGGCCGGCAGGGCGACGCGGTTCTCACCCGCGTACACGTTCATCGAGCTGCCCCGCAGGAACCCCACCAGGGTCAGCCCGGTCTCGGCGGCCAGGTCCACCGCGAGCGAGGACGGCGCCGACACCGCCGCCAGCACCGGGATCCCCGCCATCACCGCCTTCTGCGCCAGCTCGAACGACGCCCGCCCCGACACCAGCAGCAGCGTCCGCGACAACGGCAGGTCGCCGTTCTGCAGCGCCCGCCCGACCAGCTTGTCGACCGCGTTGTGCCGGCCGACGTCCTCCCGTATGTCCAGCAGCTCACCGTCCTCGGTGAACAGCGCGGCCGCGTGCAGACCACCGGTGCGGTCGAACACCCGCTGCGCCGCCCGCAACCGGTCCGGCAGGCTCGCCAGCAGCTCCGGGGTCACCCGGACCGGGGGAGTGTCCGCGATCGGCCAGCGCGCGGTCGTGCGCACGGCGTCCAGACTGGCCTTCCCGCACAGCCCGCACGACGACGTCGTGTACACGTTCCGCTCCAGCGTGAACTCCGGCAGCGCCACACCCGGGGCGGTCTTCACGTCCACCACGTTGTACGTGTTCACACCGTCGGCGGTCGCCCCGGCGCAGTAGACGATGTTCTGCAGATCGTCGACGGTCGCCAGCACACCCTCGCTCACCAGGAACCCCGCCGCCAGCGCGAAGTCGTCACCCGGGGTCCGCATGGTGATCGCGAGGGACTTGCCGTTCAGCCGGATCTCCAGCGGCTCCTCGGCGACGAGCGTGTCCGGCCGGCTGGACACCGCCCCGTCCCGGATCCGGAGGACCTTGCGTCGTTCCGTGACTCGTCCCATGTCCTGATCAGCCCCGGTTCTGTACGTGCTGGCGGCCGAAACGGCCCTTGATACGGAGATTGCCGTGGGCCACCGTGCCGACCGTGCCGTCGTGCGGCGAGGTGACCTCGACGATCTCATTGTCCTGCACAGGCAGCGTGAGGCCGCGGCCCGCTCACGGGCGGCCGGACTCTGCGGAAGCCGACAACTCGGGCGCCCGTTTCCTGTGACTTCACCTGCCGTCGTACCCGTGAGTCATTGATCAGACTGGTGGATCCCGCTACCCACGGCAACGAGGGGGACCCCCGCCATGAACGGCTCGCGCATCGCCGCCATCGGTCACTACCAGCCCGCCAGGGTGCTCACCAACGAGGACCTGGCGGGCATGGTCGACACCAGCGACGAGTGGATCCGCAGCCGCGTGGGCATCCGCACCCGGCACATCGCCGGCGCCGACGAACCGGTCGACGAACTCGCCGCGCACGCCGCAGGCAAGGCCCTCGCCGCGGCCGGCCTCGCCCCGGACGACATCGACCTGGTCCTCGTGGCCACCTCCACCGCCATCGACCGGTCGCCGAACACCGCCGCCCGCGTCGCGGCCCGGCTCGGCATCCCGAGCCCGGCCGCCATGGACGTCAACGTCGTCTGCGCCGGCTTCACCCACGCCCTCGCCACCGCCGACCACACGATCCGGGCGGGCGCGGCGACCCGGGCCCTGGTCATCGGCGCCGACAAGATGTCCGAGGTCGCCGACTGGAGCGACCGCAGCACCTGCGTCCTGGTCGGCGACGGCGCGGGGGCCGCCGTGGTCGAGGCGTGCGAGCCGGGCCGGGAACCCGGGATCGGTCCGGTGCTGTGGGGATCGGTGCCGGAGATGGGCCACGCCGTGCGCATCGAGGGCACCCCGCCCCGGTTCGCGCAGGAGGGGCAGAGCGTGTACCGCTGGGCCACCACCCAGCTGCCGCCCCTCGCCCGCAGCGCCTGCGAGAAGGCCGGCATCGCCCCCGCCGACCTGGCCGGGGTCGTCCTGCACCAGGCCAACCTCCGCATCATCGAACCGCTCGCGCAGAAGATCGGCGCCGTCAACGCCGTGATCGCCCGCGATGTCACCGAATCGGGCAACACCTCCGCCGCCAGCATTCCCCTCGCCCTGTCCAAGTTGCTGGAGCAGGGCGCGGTCCGCGGCGGCGATCCGGTCCTGCTGTTCGGTTTCGGCGGGAACCTCTCGTACGCCGGACAGGTCGTACGGTGCCCGTGAGGCCGACCGCGGGGACGCTCGGGAGGACGTGACGCGCCCGCCCCCCTTCGTCCGGCTTCTGCGCACCGCAGTTGTGCACCGCAGACTGTAGACAAAAGACAATCCACAGTGGGCAGTCCACCGTGTGCCGCATACGACCTGCCGCGCACACGACCCGCCGCGCACGGCACGCCGCAGACGACCTTCTGCGCACGGCGCGCCGCGTACGGCACCTGCCCAGGAGGGGGAACGCGATGCTGTCGACCGGACTGCCGCAGGGAGCCGTGCCCAAGCTGGAGCGGCCCGGCCCCCTGCGCGACCGCGTGTACGAGGCGCTGCTCGAGCTGATCACCACCCGCGCCCTGCGGCCCGGCCAACACCTGGTCGAGAGCGAACTCGCCGGCCACCTCGGCGTGTCCCGGCAGCCGGTGCGGGAGGCCCTGCAACGGCTGAACACCGAGGGCTGGGTCGACCTGCGCCCCGCCCAGGGCGCGTACGTCCACGTGCCCACCCCCGAGGAGGCCGACCAGCTCCTCACCGTCCGCACCCTCCTGGAGGCCGAGGCGGCCCGGCTCGCGGCACTGAACGCCGGCACGGCAGGCCTCCACACCCTCCAGGACATCGTGCGGCAGGGCTGGGTGGCCGTCGCCGAGGACGATGTGCACCGCGCCGTCGCCCTGAACGCCGCCTTCCACGGCAAGATCATGGAAATGGCCGGCAACAGGGTCCTGGCCGGACTCGCGGCCCAGGTCGACCGCCGCGTCCGCTGGTACTACGCGCCGGTGGCGGGGCAGCGCGGCGGCACCGCCTGGCAGGAGCACCAGGACCTCGTCCAGGCCCTCACCGACCACGACGACCAGGGCGCGGCCCGCCTGATGCGCGAACACACCGAGCTCACCCGGCAGGCGTACCACAAGCACCACGAGACCGACGGGGCCTGCCCGACGCCACTCGTGGGTCGATCCGCCGTGAGGCAGTGACTTCACTCATAGTCCGCGTCCGGTGACTGTCGGCTCACCCGCCCTGTCGGTAACTTCTCCGTTCACGCCGCGCTTCCCGCCCGGGCCGTCCGGCGCGCACCGATGCCGGCCCTCCCGGCCCTCCCGCGCAGCCCTTCCCGCACCTTTCTCTCGACCGTGCACCGAGAGCGGAGCAACCGAATGGCACCCACCCTCACCGCGTCCCCCCTCACCCGCAAAGCGGGCACGTCCTGGCCCGAGGCATGGCAGCGCTGCCTGGCCGCCGCACCCGAGGCCTTCCGGGACGACCGCGTCCTCAACCTCTGGAACGCCGGCTGGCACGCGGACGGCCGGGCCCTGCCCGCCACCAGCCCGGTGGACGGCACCCCCATAGCGGGCCCGCCCCGGCTGGACCGGGCCGTCGCCCGGCAGGCCGTACGGGCGGCGCTCGACCAGCACCGCGCCTGGCGGCACGTCCCGCCGGCCGAGCGCCGGGCGCGGGTCGCCGCCACGCTCGACGCGCTCGCCGCGCACCGCGACCTCCTGGCCCTGCTGCTCGTCTGGGAGATCGGCAAGCCGTGGCGGCTCGCCCGGGCGGACGTCGACCGGGCCGTCGACGGCGTCCGCTGGTACGTCGACGGCATCGAACCCATGATCGCCGGCCGGGCCCCGCTGGACGGGCCCGTGTCCAACATCGCGAGCTGGAACTACCCGATGAGCGTCCTCGTCCACGCCCTGCTGGTGCAGGTGCTCGCGGGCAACGCGGTCATCGCCAAGACCCCCACCGACGGCGGCGTCGCCTGCCTCACCCTGGCCTGCGCCCTGGCGGCCCGCGAGGGACTGCCCGTCACCCTCGTCAGCGGCAGCGGCGGAGAGCTGTCCCAGGCGCTGGTGCGGGCGCCCGAGATCGGCTGCGTCTCCTTCGTCGGCGGCCGTGACACCGGCGCCGCGGTCGCCACCGCCGTGACCGACCTCGGCAAGCGGCACGTACTGGAACAGGAGGGCCTGAACACCTGGGGCCTCTGGAACCACTCGGACTGGGACACGTTCGCCGCGCTCGTGCCCAAGCTCTTCGACTACGGCAAACAGCGCTGCACCGCCTACCCGCGCTTCGTGGTCCAGCGCGACCTGTTCGACGCGTTCCTCGCGGCCTACCTGCCGGCGGTCCGCGCGCTGCGCGTCGGCCACCCCCTGGCGGTCGAGCACCCGGACGACCCCTACCCGGACCTGGACCTCGGCCCGGTCATCAACGCGGCCAAGGCGAAGGAACTGCGCGACCAGGTCACGGAGGCCGTCGACCGCGGCGCCGTCCCCCTCTTCCGCGGCGATCCGGCCACCGCCCGCTTCCTGCCCGGCCAGGACACCTCCGCCTACGTCCAGCCCGTCACCCTCCTCGACCCGCCCCGCTCCTCACCGCTCCACCACGCGGAACCCTTCGGCCCCGTCGACACCGTGGTCCTGGTCGACACCGAGGCGGAACTGCTCGCCGCCATGAACGCCTCCAACGGCGCCCTGGTCGCCACCCTCTCCACGGACGACCGGGCCACGTTCGAACGACTGGCCCCGCAGATCCGCGCCTTCAAGGTCGGCCACGGCAGGCCCCGCTCCCGCGGCGACCGCGACGAACTCTTCGGCGGCTTCGGCGCCTCCTGGCGCGGCGCCTTCGTCGGCGGGGAACTCCTCGTACGGGCCGTCACCCAGGGCCCGGCGGGGGAGCGACTCCCCGGCAACTTCCCCGAGTACCAGCTCATGCCCTGACCCGCGCACACCGTGGCCGTACGATCACCGACCGTACGGCCGCCCGCGGGGCGCGGTCAGCGCCCCGGCCCCCGCCCACCGCACGGAATACGCAGGTGAAACGCACTCCGAAACCTTGGTATTGTTGTCCATGTCGCCGCGGGGAACATCCCGTGAGGCGACAGACACCTGGTCCGGGTGGCGGAATGGCAGACGCGCTAGCTTGAGGTGCTAGTGCCCTTTATCGGGCGTGGGGGTTCAAGTCCCCCCTCGGACACCAGTGAAGACCCCAGTTCATCTGGGGTCTTTTTTCTGTTTCACCACGGGCATCCACCGCGGGCGGCGGCCGACAGGGTGTCGGCCGCCGCCCGGCGGAAGGTGCGCGGGTTCGTCCGCGTGGAGTGACGTGGCGTCAGCCGGCCGCGCTGCCCGAGACCCACTCGCTCCACGGCATGTTCCAGTCGCTGAGGCCGTTGCCCGGGGCCAGCTTGGTCTTGTCCTGGGAGTTCTTGATGATCACGACGTCACCGACCATCGAGTTGTCGAAGAACCACGCGGCGGGCGTCCTGCTGTCACCGCCGCCCCTCACGTCCTTCAGGCCCACGCAGCCGTGGCTGGTGTTGACCTTGCCGAAGACCGCGTCGGAGCCCCAGTAGTTGCCGTGGATGAAGGTGCCCGAGTCGGTCAGGCGCATGGCGTGCGGCACGGCCTTGATGTCGTACGAGGGCTTGCCGTCCTTCTCCGTGAGGCCGACGGTCGCACCGTTCATGTGGACCTGCCGGAACTTCTCGGAGATGACCATCCGGCCGTTGTACGTCGGGTGCTCGGCGCTGCCGGACGAGATCGGGATGGTCTTGATCTTCTTGCCGTCCCGCACGACCGTCATCTGCTTCGTCTTGGCGTCGACGGTGCTGATCTGGCTCCGCCCGATCTTGAACGTGACCGTCTTCTGGACGCCGTCGCTGCTGAGCGTGACGGTGACCGTGGAGCCGGGCTTCCAGTAGTTCTGCGGGCGGAAGTCCAGGCGGTGATCGCCGAACCAGTGGCCGACGACCTGCTGGCCGCTGCTGGAGCTGACCTTGATCGCCGACTGCACGGCCGCCTTGTCGCTGACCGCCTTGCCGAAGTCGACCGTCACCGGCATGCCCACACCGACGGTCGAGCCGTTCTCGGGGGACAGGTGCCCGATGAAGTTGTTGGCCGGGGAGACCGTGGAGATCGTGGCGTTCTCGGTGACGGTACGGCCCTGGGCGTCCACGGCCTCCGAGGCGACCTGGTACTTCGTGGCCCGCGCCAGCGGACCCGTCGACTTCCAGGACGTGCCGTCCGCGGACAGGGTGCCCGCGACCTCGGTACCGGACGCGACGGCGGTCACGGTCACCTTGGTGAGCTTGCCGTCGCTGACGGTGACCACGACGGGGTGGTCGACCGCGACGTTGTAGGAGCCCGACCCGGGAGTGATCTTTATTCGGGCGTCGGAAGCGGCCTGGGCGCCCGCCTGATCGCTCTGCGTCATCGCCTGCGCCTGCCCGGCTGCCGTCGAAGCGGGCGCCGGCGTCTGTGCGGGTGCGGTCGACTGCGTCGGTGCCTGCGACGCCGACCGGGTTCCGCTGTCGTTGCCGCCGGTCGCGGCGTAGCCGGTGCCGCCGAGGGCCGTGAGGGCGAGTGCACCGCCGATTACGCCGGCCGTGGCCATCAGCCCGGTGCGTCGGTTACGTGCCGTGATCAAACGCTTCTCCCATGCCACTGGTCGTTGAATCCGTGGAGCCGATCACGGGAGTGCAACCGGCCGCAAAGAGCCATTTTTATTCATTCATCCGCCGAAACGGACAAACTGTGGCGGATTCCACGTACAGGGAGAGGTGGCTCAGCGGTCACGCAGTGTGGTCTTCTCGGGCGGCTCGCCCGCCCTGCCGCAGCGGTCGCAGGACCGCCTCGCCCGCGCGCACGAGTGCGGACAGCTGCTCTCCGGCCCAGCGGCCGAGGTCCCGTGCGGGTGCGGCGTCCAGTTCGATGGTCACCTTCACGTAGCGGGTGTCCAGTGGCGTGACCCTGGTCGGGGCGGAAGGGGTCGAAGCGGCGGCCGTCGAAGCCGCGGGAGACGTGGAGGCCGCAGGGGCCGTGGTCTCCGGTCGCCGCCGCAGCGCGGCGCGGTAGGTGTCCTTGCGCTGGTTCATGCCGCGTCCTGACGGTTGACGAGTTCCTCGGCGAGGTCCATGTACGCGGTGCCCTTCACCTCTACGGGACTGCCGAAGGACTGGGAGTACAGGTCGAGCCGGGGGATGTGCGTGGACAGCACGTCGAAACCCCGCTCGGTGAGGGCTTCGCGGGCGTCGGCGTCGGGACCGGTACGGGTGGCGTCCGGACGGTTCGTGCGGTTCAGCAGCACGGCGGCGCGGGCCGGCCGGGAGCGCAGGGACTGCAGGTCGTCCATCTCCCGGTCGATGGGCGCCATCCGGTCCAGCTCGATCGGCGCCGGGGTCACGGGAACGATCCACTCGCTCGCGTACCTCATGACGCCCCGGGCGATCTGCGCGTGGTCCTCCATCTGCGGGGCGTCGAACACCACGGCCCGCCGGTTGTCGAGGAAGTCGTTCACCCGGCGGTGCACGTCACCGACCGGAAGTGCGAGCACGGGAAACGGGAATCCGCCGGCCAGCTCACTCCACCGCAGCGCGGAGGACGCGGGGTCGCTGTCCACGAGCAACGGCGACAGTCCCGTCGCGTGCAGCGCGTGGGCCAGCCAGACGGCGCTGGTCGTCTTTCCCACCCCGGGTTTGAGGTTCACGAACGCATAGCTCAGAGGCACGGGAGCCGACGCTAACGGGCGAGCGCCTGCCGCTTCCGGCGACGCGTGACCGCCGTGTGCGGTTCACCCGGTGGCACCGGTGAATCACGCGGGCGGGCTAATGCGTGACACCGGCGAGGGCCGGCCGTGCGTCCCCTGGCTTCGCGCCGCGTTGACGCCGGAAAATCAGGTGCTCCGGCCGAGCGATCTCTCGTACCGTCGTCGCGTACCGGGCGCCGCCGCGACTTCACGGCGGCGCGCGCCGCTGCACACACCGACACCGAGGGGAGCCGACCGTGCGTGACCGCACCGCCGTCGTCGTCCCCCCGTCACGGTCCGAGGTGATCCTGGTGTCCTCGTCCGTCCGGTGCCCGCTGCGCGGCCGGCACCGGATGCCCTGACGAGTCCCTGACCCGGTTCACCTCCGCGTCCGGCACTCCGCCCTCTTCCTTCCGGCCTCCGCCTCCCGGCGGGCCGGTGAGGGCCGGTCTGTCCTCGTCAGGGTGATCGCGCCGCCCCCCCTCTTTCCTCTGATCATCAGAAAGGCCATGGGCCGTGCGCACGCATGTCAACGACCTCGCGACCGTCCGCAACCTCGGCATCCTCGCCCACGTCGACGCGGGCAAGACCACCGTCACCGAGCGGATCCTCTTCGCGACGGGCACCACCCACAAGCGCGGTGAGGTCCACGACGGCACCACCGTCACCGACTTCGATCCCCAGGAACGCGACCGCGGCATCACCATCTTCGCCGCCGCCGTCAGCTGCGCCTGGGCCGGACACCGCGTCAACCTCATCGACACCCCCGGCCACGTCGACTTCGCCGACGAGGTCGAACGCTCGCTGCGCGTCCTCGACGGGGCCGTCGCCGTCTTCGACGCCGTCGCCGGGGTCGAGCCGCAGAGCGAGTCGGTGTGGCGACAGGCCGACCGGTACGGCGTCCCGAGGATCGCCTTCGTCAACAAACTCGACCGCGCGGGCGCCGACCTCGACCGGGCCGTCGACTCCATCCGCGAACGGCTGCACCCCACCCCGCTCGTCGTACAGCTGCCCATCGGCGCCGAAGGCGACTTCACCGGCGTCGTCGACCTGGTGCGCATGCGCGCGCTGGTGCGGGACGACGACGGCGGCGGCGGTACGACGGTGGAGGCGCCGGTTCCCGAAACGCTCCGGGAGGAGGCCCTGCGCCGGCGCCGGACGCTGGAGGAGGCGGTGGCCGAACTGCATCCTGCCGCCCTGGAGGAGTTCTGCGACCGCGAGACGCTGTCCGCCGCCACCCTGGCCGCCTGCCTGCGCGACCTCACCCGCACCGGCGACGGTGTGGTCGTCCTGTGCGGCTCCGCCTACCGCGACCGCGGCATCGAACCGCTGCTGGACGCGGTGGTGGCCTACCTGCCGTCACCGCTCGACGTACCCGCCGTGCGCGGCGTCCACGAGGGCGCCGAACAGCGGCGGGCCGCCGACCCGGAGGCGCCGTTCGCCGCGCTCGCGTTCAAGGTGAACACGAGCGGCACCGGGCGCCTGACCTGCGTGCGCGTCTACTCGGGCACGATCGGGAAAGGAGACACCGTGTGGGACCCCGGCACCGGGCGCACCGAGCGGGTGGCACGGATCATCCGCCTCATGGCGGACCGGCACGTCCAGCTGGACCGGGCGGTCGCCGGTGACATCGTCGCGCTGGCGGGACTGAAGGGCGCGCGGGCCGGTTCCACCCTGTGCGACCCGGGCGCCCCGCTGCTCCTGGAACGCCCCGTGGTCGCCGAACCCGTGGTGTCCGTGGCCGTCGAGGCGCGCCGCGCCACCGACAGCGGCCGACTGGCGACGGCGCTGGCGCGGCTCGCCGAGGAGGACCCCTCACTGGTCGTCCGCACCGACGGCGAGACGGGGCAGACGGTGTTGTCCGGGATGGGTGAACTGCACCTGGAGGTGGCCGTGGAGAAGATCCGGCGCGACGGCGGGCCCGAGGTGAGTGTGGGCCGGCCACGGGTCGCGCATCGCGAGACCGTCGTGCGCGGAGTCGGCGGCCTGGTGTTCCGGCACGTCAAACAGGACGGTGGGGCGGGGCAGTTCGCCCATGTCGTCCTGGACGTGGAGCCGCTCACGGGCGAACCGGGCGCGACAGGCTTCGAGTTCCGGTCCACGGTGGTCGGCGGACGGGTGCCGCAGGAGTACGTGCGCGCGGTGGAGGCCGGCTGCCGGGACGCCCTGTCCGACGGTCCGCTCGGCGGCCACCCGGTGACCGGGCTGCGGGTCACGCTGACCGACGGCTCGACCCATGTGAAGGACTCCTGCGACACAGCCTTCCGCACCGCCGGGCGGCTCGGCCTGCGCGAGGCGCTGCGCGCCTGCGCGATGGCCCTGCTGGAACCGGTGGCCGAGGTCACGGTCACCGTGCCCGAGGACGCGGTCGGCGGAGTGCTCGGCGACCTGGCCGCCCGGCGCGGCCGGATCACCGGCTCCGAGAGCCGGGGCGGTGCGGCGGTCCTGACCGCCACCGTGCCGCTGGCCGAACTCTTCGGCTACGCGACCCGGTTGCGTAGCCGCACGCAGGGCCGCGGCACGTTCACCACCCGCCCGGCCGGCTACGCACCGGCGCCGCAGGCGCCGCCGCAGCCGCAGTCGCGGTCGCACCCGGCCGCGGCCCGGTAGGCGTCGTAGCGGCGTCGGTATACAGGCCGCGGGCTTCCGCAGACGGTATGCGGTCGGCGGTATACCGTCTGCGGTCCGCACCACGCACCGGCAGTACGCGTGGTGCGGACCGTCAGTCGACCCGACCGCGGCGGACCCCGCTTCCCCCATCGCCCCGCCCCAGCCGACGCCACCGAATCACCCTCCCCGGGCGATGCGGACCCTCCATGCACCGGATGAGGTGGAAGGCGGACACCACCGGCCCGGCTGCCCGGAAGGCGTGAGGCGAAGATGACCGAGGAAATCACCGGCGCGAGCGGCATGGCCGCCCTCGCCGAGGCAGACGCTCCCGTGTTCGAGACGCTCGTCCACATGACCCTGGACACCTTCGAGCGGTCCGGACTCGACCCCGAGACCTATCTGCTCGCCCGTATCGCCGCCCTGGTGGCCCTGGACGCGGCGCCGGCCTCCTACCTGCTCAACATCGGCACGGCGGAGCAGCTCGGGGTGCCGTTCGAGAAGGTCCAGGGCACGCTCGTGGCGATCGCACCGGTCGTCGGCAGTGCCCGGGTGGTGTCAGCGGCACGGAACATCGGGGTCGCGTTCGACCTGGACCTGGCCGGGGCGGACGAGGCATGACGCGCCGCGCGGAACCGGCAGGGAGGGCGTGAGCCATGTGCCGCTGGCTGGCCTACTCGGGCACACCCCTGATCCTCGAAGAGGTCCTGTACCGGCCGAAACACTCGCTGATCGACCAGAGCCTGCACGCGCGGATGGGCGTGGAGACGACCAACGGCGACGGCTTCGGAATCGGCTGGTACGCGACGCACGCGCGTACCCCGGCCGTCTTCCACGACGTCGGCCCGGCCTGGAGCAACCGCAACCTCCAGGAGATCGCCGGGCACGTCCGCGCACCCCTGTTCTTCGCCCATGTCCGGGCCTCGACCGGTACGGCGGTGCAGCAGACCAACTGCCATCCGTTCCGCCACGACCGCTGGATGTGGATGCACAACGGCGCGATCGCCGGCTTCCACCAGCTGCGCCGGTCGCTCCTCCTCGGCGTCGACCCGGCGCTCTTCTCGTCGATCGAGGGCACCACCGACTCCGAGACGATGTTCTACCTGGCGCTGACGTTCGGGCTCGACGAGGACCCGCCCGGCGCGGTGGCCCGGATGGTGGGCTTCGTCGAGCGGGTCGCGGACGAACACGCGGTGCCCGCCCCGATGCAGATGACGATCGCGGTGGCCAACGGGGAGAGGTTGTGGGTGTTCCGCTACGCCAGCGAGGGCACACCGAGGTCGCTGTACTACAGCCGCAGAGTGGACGACCTGAGGGCGCTGCATCCCGACACCGACTTCCTGAAGGACGTCTCCGACGAGACCCGCCTGGTGGTCTCGGAACCACTGGGCGACCTTCCCGGCGCCTGGAACGAGGTACCGGCGAACACGTACGGCGTGGTGGAGCCGGGCCGCGACCTCCTCGAGGAGTTCCGACCCGAACTGCCCTGACTGCCGGTCGACCTGATCACGTGTGACAGCCTCGCCAGTCGCCAGTCGCCAGTCGCCAGTCGCCAGTCGCCAGTCGCCAGTCACACCAACCTCCCGTCCAGCGCCGTCCGCCAGGCAGGCGACGGCACGCTCCGGTTCGCCGGCCGGGGGCGGCTGCCGCCGCGGGCGAAGAAGGCGGCGAGGGGGAGGACCGCCGCGCCGACGGTGACGGCGTCCGGTCCGAGGCGGCCGAGTTCGATGCCGACCCGGCCCGCGGGGAAGCGCAGGGCGTGCGCGAGGGCGTGGGCGCGGACCTCGTCCAGGAAGGAGCCGCCGAGCTGGAGGCCCGCCCAGCCGCCGATCAGGACGCGTTCGGGCTGGAAGAGGTTGATCAGGTCGGAGAGGCCGGCGCCCAGGTACTCGGCGGTCTCGGCGAGGACGGCGGCGGCCACCGGGTCGGGGTCGCGGCCGGCCGCGGGGCGGGCGGCGGCGAGCAGTTCGGTGAGGGCGGTCTCCTCCCCGGCGCCGGCGGACGGGCGGCCGCCCGCCTCGCGCCAGCGGGCCACCAGCGCCTCCGCGCCCGCGTAGGCCTCCAGGCAGCCGAGGGCGCCGCACCGGCAGCGGCGGCCGCCGACGCGTACCGTCAGGTGCCCCCATTCCACCGCCCGCCCCTGGGCGGCCTCCTCGGTGACGACGCAGGCGCCGACGCCGGAGCCGAACAGGACGACGACGGCGTTGCGGGCTCCGCGTCCGCCGCCGAACCACATCTCGGCCTGGCCGAGCGTCTTGGCACCGTTGTCGATGAAGTAGGGCACCTCGTCGGGGAGTTGGCCGCCTCGGCGCAGCAGTCGTTCGAGCGGTACGGCGTCCCAGCCGATCGTCTGGCCGTGGACGACGGCGCCTTCCTCCCCGGTGTCCTCGATGATGCCGGGGACGCCGATGCCTACGCCGAGCAGGTCGCCCGGGTCGAGCCCGGCCGTGCGGAGCACGTCGGCGATGCCTTCGCGCACATGGCCGACGACGGCGTCGACGTCGTACCCGCGTGGCCCCAAGGGGCGTTCGGCGCGGGCGAGTTCGGTGAGGCCGAGGTCCAGCAGCTCGACCCGGACCCGGGTCTCGCCGACGTCGACGCCGATCAGCCGGCCGCTGTCGGGCCGTATGCGCAGCAGCCGGCGCGGCCGGCCGGCGTCGGAGCCGACGCTGCCGGCCTCCTCCACCAGGCCGTCGGCCAGCAGTTCGGCCACGACGTTGCTGACGGAGCCCGAACTCAGCCCGGTCGCCGGGCACAGGGCCTGCCGGCTCATCGGGCCGTCGAAATACAACCGTTGCAGAACGGTGCTCCGGCTCTCCCGCCGCAGGTCACGCACCGTACGGCCGCTCAGCCCTGCCACCCGACCTCCCTGGTTCGCGCGTTTTGGGGGCCCGTCGGGCCGGTCCACGGTGCCGGATCCCTTGACGAGCGTTTCTCTTGAGGTTTAACTCACATCCTAAATTAAGCCATGAGGGGCTTCGGGAGCCGAACGGGGTGTCGGTTCCCGCGACGCGCCCCTCAGGGGACTCGACTCCCGGAAAGGGACACCAGGAGCCATGCGCAGCATCCGAGCCGCGGCCGTAGGCGCCGTCACCATGTCTCTCGCCCTCGCGGCTACGGCCTGCGGAGGCGGTTCGTCGAGCGGCGGCGGGTCCGACGACTCGCCGAAGACGCTCACCTACTGGGCCTCCAACCAGGGCGCCAGCATCGCGATCGACAAGAAGGTCCTGCAGCCGGAACTCGACAAGTTCCAGAAGCAGACCGGCATCAAGGTCAAGCTGGAGGTCGTGCCCTGGTCCGACCTGCTCAACCGCATCCTCACCGCCACCACCTCCGGCCAGGGCCCGGACGTGCTGAACATCGGCAACACCTGGAGCGCCTCCCTGCAGGCGACCGGCGCGCTGCTGCCGTGGGACGCGAAGAACTTCGACAAGATCGGCGGGAAGGACCGGTTCGTCGACTCGGCGCTCGGCTCGACGGGAGCGCAGGGCAAGGACCCGGCGGCGGTGCCGCTGTACTCGATGGCGTACGCGCTCTACTACAACAAGCAGATCTTCGCCGACGCCGGCATCAGCAAGCCCCCGGCCACCTGGGACGAGCTGATCGCCGACGGCAAGAAGATCAAGGCGAAGGGCAAGAACGTCCTCGGCGCCGAGGGCTCCAACCTCTCTGAGAACATCCACCACGTCTTCGTCTTCGCCAAGCAGCACGGCGCCGACTTCTTCACCGCCGACGGCAAGCCCGACTTCACCAACCCCAAGGTCGTCGACGCGGTCAAGCAGTACGTCGACCTGATGGCCAAGGACAAGGTCATCCCGGCCAACGACGCCGAGTACGCCCAGAACCAGTCGGTCAGCGACTTCGCCAAGGGCAAGCAGGCCATGCTGTTGTGGCAGTCCGCCGCCGCCAACCTCAAGTCGCAGGGCATGAGCGGCGACGCGTACGGCATCGCCCCCGTGCCCGTCCAGTCCGGCGCCCCCGGCACCGGCGCGCAGACCAACTCGATGGTCGCCGGCATCAACATCGCCGTCTTCAAGAACAGCCACAACCTGACCGGCGCCACCAAGTTCGTGAACTTCATGACCAGCGACGCCGAGCAGAAGATCCTCAACACGGCGTACACGTCGATCCCGCCGGTCAAGTCCGCCCAGTCCGACGCGGCGTTCAACACCCCGGCCACCGCGGTCCTCAAGCAGACCCTCGCCACCAGCGCGGCCGCGCTCCCGCAGGTCGCGGCCGAGTCGCAGTTCGAGACGGAGGTCGGCACGGCCGTCAAGGACCTGTTCGCCGACGTCGCCGCCGGCCGCGCGGTGACCACCGACTCCGTCAAGGCGAAGCTGGAGAAGGCCCAGCAGCAGATGCCGGCGGCCTGAGCACCATGACCTCGACCGCTCTCAAGGAGCCGGTCCGCGAGAACTCCCCCGGGGCGGCGCGCGAACTCCGCCGCCGCCCCGGGCGGATCCGCCGCATCGGACTCCCGTACCTGCTGCTCCTGCCCGCCCTGCTCCTCGAACTGCTCGTCCACCTCGTGCCGATGGTCATCGGCATCGTGATGAGCTTCAAAGAGCTCACCCAGCTCTACATCCGCGACTGGGGCAGCGCCCCCTGGTCCGGCCTCGGCAACTACAAGGTGTCGGTGGACTTCGACGCCCCCGTCGGTGAGGCGCTGCTGCACTCCTTCTTCGTCACCGTCGGCTTCACCCTGCTCTCCGTCGGACTGTGCTGGCTGATCGGCACCGCCGCCGCGGTCTTCATGCAGGACACCTTCCGCGGCCGCGGCCTGCTGCGCGCCCTGTTCCTGGTGCCGTACGCGCTGCCCGTCTACGCGGCCGTGATCACCTGGGTGTTCATGTTCCAGCACGACAACGGCCTGGTGAACCACGTCCTGCACGACCAGTTGCACCTCACCGACAAGCCGTCCTTCTGGCTCATCGGCGACAACAGCTTCTACGCGCTGCTCGTCGTGTCGGTGTGGAAGGGCTGGCCGTTCGCCTTTCTCATCGTGACGGCCGGCCTGCAGAACATCCCCAAGGAGCTCTACGAGGCGGCCGCGCTGGACGGCGCCGGGGTGTGGCAGCAGATCCGCCGCATCACGCTGCCGTCGCTGCGCCCCGTCAACCAGGTCCTCATCCTGGTGCTGTTCCTGTGGACGTTCAACGACTTCAACACCCCGTACGTGCTGTTCGGCAGGTCCGCCCCCGAGGCGGCCGACCTGATCTCCGTGCACATCTACCAGGCGTCCTTCGTCACCTGGAACTTCGGCACGGGCTCCGCCATGTCGGTCCTGCTGCTGCTCTTCCTGCTGGTCGTGACGGGCGTGTACCTCCTGTTCACCTCGCGCGGACGGAGGGCCGCCGATGTCTGACCACAGCTCCCCGATGGCGCCGCCGCGTACGTTCACCTGGTCCCGGCGGATCTTCCTGACGCTGCTCACCGGCTTCGTGCTGGTGCCGGTCTACGTGATGGTCTCCAGTTCGCTGAAGCCGCTGGCCGACGTCACGGACAAGTTCCGCTGGCTGCCGAGCGGTCTGACCATCCGGCCGTACATCGACATCTGGTCGACGGTCCCGCTCGCCAAGTACTTCGTGAACTCGCTGATCGTGGCGGGCACGGCCACCGTCTGCTCGGTCGTCATCGCCGTGTTCGCCGCCTACGCCGTCAGCCGCTACGAGTTCCGCGGCAAGCGCGTGTTCACGGTGACCGTGCTGTCCACGCAGATGTTCCCGGGCATCCTCTTCCTGCTCCCGCTGTTCCTGATCTACGTCAACATCGGCAACGCCACCGGCATCGCCCTGTTCGGCTCCCGAGGCGGGCTGATCCTGACGTACCTGACGTTCTCCCTGCCCTTCTCCATCTGGATGCTGATCGGCTACTTCGACTCGGTGCCGCGCGACTTGGACGAGGCGGCGCTGGTGGACGGCTGCGGGCCGCTGAAGGCGCTGTTCAAAATCGTCGTGCCGGCCGCGATCCCCGGCATCGTCGCGGTCGCCGTGTACGCCTTCATGACCGCGTGGGGAGAGGTGCTCTTCGCGTCCGTCATGACCAACGACACCACCCGGACCCTCGCCGTCGGCCTGCAGGGCTACTCGACCCTGAACGACGTCTACTGGAACCAGATCATGGCCGCCTCGCTGGTCGTCAGCGTGCCCGTGGTCGCCGGCTTCCTGCTCCTCCAGCGCTATCTGGTCGCCGGTCTGACGGCGGGCGCCGTCAAATGACCCACACCCCTGATCCCGAAGGGACTTCAGTGTCCGAACGCATCGACCTCGCCGCACTCCCGCACGACTTCCTGTGGGGTACGGCCACAGCGGCGTACCAGATCGAAGGCGCCGTCGCCGAGGACGGCCGTTCACCGTCGATCTGGGACACCTTCTCGCACACCCCCGGCAAGATCGCGAACGACGACAACGGCGACGTCGCCTGCGACCACTACCACCGCTGGCGCGAGGACATCGGCCTGATGCGCCAACTCGGCACCAACGCCTACCGGTTGTCCGTCGCCTGGCCGCGGGTGATCCCCGGCGGCCGGGGCCCGGTCAACGCCAAGGGCCTGGCGTTCTACGACGAGTTGGTGGACGCCCTGCTGGAGGCGGGCATCAGCCCCTCCGTCACGCTGTACCACTGGGACCTGCCCCAGGTGCTCCAGGACCGCGGCGGCTGGCCGGAGCGGGACACCGCCTTCGCGTTCGCCGACTACGCCGCGGTGGTCGCGGACCGCCTCGGCGACCGCGTCAAGCTCTGGACGACCCTCAACGAGCCCTCCTGCTCGGCCTGGATCGGCCACCTCGAAGGCACGATGGCCCCCGGCTGGACCGACCTCACCGCCGCCGTACACGCCTCCTACCACCTGCTCCTCGGCCACGGCCTCGCCGCGGGGGCGATCCGCGCCGCCGTCCCGGACGCCGAGGTCGGCATCGTCAACAACCTCTCCACCGTGCACGCCGCCACCGACCGCCCGGAGGACCTGGCGGCCGCCCGCCGGCACGACGGCCACGTCAACCGCTGGTGGCTGGACCCGGTGCACGGCCGCGGCTTCCCCGCCGACATGGTCGACACCTACGGCGTCGAACTCCCCGAACGGCCGGGCGACCTGGAGACCATCGCGACCCGGCTGGACTGGCTGGGCCTGAACTACTACTTCCCGGCGTACGTCGCCGACGACCCCGACGGCCCCGCGCCCCGCGTGCGCGCCGTGCGCCGCCCGGACGTCCCGCGCACCGGCATGGACTGGGAGATCGACGCGAGCGGCATCGAGACGCTGCTGCTCCGCCTGACCGAGGAGTACGACGCCCGGAAGATCTTCGTCACCGAGAACGGCTCGGCCTACCCCGACGTGGTCCGCCCCGACGGCACCGTCGACGACCGGGAGCGCCAGGACTACCTGGAGCGCCACCTGGCCGCCTGCGCCGCCGCGGCCCGCAAGGGCGCGCCGCTGGCCGGCTACTTCGCCTGGTCGCTGCTGGACAACTTCGAGTGGGCCTACGGCTACGACAAGCGTTTCGGCCTGGTCCACGTCGACTACCGCACCCAGGTGCGCACGATCAAGGGCAGCGGACACCGGTACGCGGACATCGTCCGCGTCCACCGCGGCCAGGCACGCCGGGCCGCCTGAGCCCGGCCCGGACGACCGGTGGGCGCGGGTACGGGAGCCCGCACCCACCGGTCCCTCACCTGTCGGTCGGGCACCCGCCCGACCGGCACGCGATCGACAGACGCTGATCTGTCATGCACGCGCCAATAACTGGAACGGAACGGACGCATCCCCACCCCACTGAGGAGAGCCGCATGCCATCCCGTGTCCCGCGCACCCTGCTCGCCGCCGCCCTGTCCACCCTCGCCCTGCTGACCTCCGGTCCGCTGCTGGCCGCCCACGCCCACGCCGCCCCGGCCGTCGCCGCCTGGGACACCGACCGCGCGGCCGCCGCCTACGCCGTGAACCCGGCCGCCGTCACCGCCTCCGGCAGCGAGAACGCCGGTACCGCCGCCGGCCTCGCCTTCGACGGCAACGGCTCCACCCGCTGGTCCAGCAACTTCGCCGACGACGCCTGGATCCGCGTCGACCTCGGCAGCACGATCCGCGTCGACCACGTCACGCTGGACTGGGAGGCCGCCTACGGCAAGCGGTACGTCCTGGAGATCTCGAAGAACGGCACGGACTGGACCCCGTTCTACACGGAGACCGCCGGCACCGGAGACTCCGTCACGGCCCACGCCTACCCCCAGGAGGTCACCGGCCGCTACGTACGCCTGCGCGGCCTGGAACGCGCCACCCCGTGGGGCTACTCCCTCTGGAACTTCAAAATCTACGGCGGCGAACCGGCCCCGGCGTCCACGACCCGCACCGACCTCGCCCTGAACCACCCCGCGTACACCAACTACTACCAGGACGCGGGCCACTCACCGGCGGCCGTCACCGACGGCGGCTGGCCGGCCGACCTCAGGGGGGACACGACCCGCTGGTCGACGGACTGGAACGCCGACCGCTGGGTGTCCGTGGACCTGGGCGCGCCCTCGACGATCGACACGGTGGACCTGTACTGGGAGTCGGCGTACGCGGTCGACTACCTGCTCCAGGTGTCGGACGACAACCGCACATGGCATACCGTCTACGAACCGTCGGCGGCGGACATCGCGGCCCGCCGCGCGAACGTGAAGTCGCCCGGGGACGCTGCCGGCCTGCACGACACGGTCAAGCTCCCCTCCCCGGCGACCGGCCGCTACGTCCGCATGCTCGGCAAGGAACGCCGCTCCTTCTACAACCCGGCACCGGCCACCGCCCAGTTCGGCTACTCCCTCTACGAGTTCCAGGTCTGGGGCACGGGTGGCAGCGCGACGGCGGCGTACCCCGCCCTCCCCGCCGACCAGCCGGGCACGTACCGCACCACGTTCTTCGACGACTTCACGGGAGCGGGCCTCGACCGTTCCAAGTGGCGGGTGGTCCGCACGGGCACGGAGATGGGCCCGGTGAACGGCGAGTCGCAGGCGTACGTCGACTCCACGGACAACGTCCGCGTGGCGAACGGCGAGTTGCTCCTCCAGGCCAAGTACTGCAAAGGCTGCACGAAGGCGGGCGGCGGCACCTACGACTTCACGTCGGGCCGCGTCGACACCAACACCCACTTCGACTTCACGTACGGCCGGGTCAGCGCCCGCATGAAACTCCCGGTGGGCGACGGCTTCTGGCCCGCCTTCTGGCTGCTCGGCAGCAACGTCGACGACGCGTCGGTCTCCTGGCCGGCCTCCGGCGAGACCGACATCATGGAGAACATCGGCTACGGCGACTGGACCAGCACGGCCCTGCACGGCCCCGGCTACTCGGCGGACGGCAACATCGGCGCCCGCCAGACGTATCCCGCCGGCGGCACCGCGGACCAGTGGCACATCTACGCGGTCGAATGGACCCCGACGGCCATGCGCTTCTACGTCGACGATCACCTGGTCCAGGAGACGACCCGCAACGTCCTGGAGTCGACGCGAGGCCAGTGGGTCTACGACCACAACCAGTACGTGATCCTCAACCTGGCCCTGGGCGGGGCGTACCCGGCGGGCTGGAACAAGGTGACCAGCCCCTACTGGGGCCTGCCCCAGTCGAGCGTGGACAAGATCGCCGGTGGGGGAGTGCGGGCTGAGGTGGACTGGGTGAAGGTGGAGCAGAAGGGCTGAGCGGCGGCTGCGCGCGCCGGGCAGTCGTCCGGCCCGCGTCCGTCACCCTATGCAAAGCAAGTCCTTCATTGAGTGTGTGTTGACCTTGTCAACGACACGCATCGTTGCCTGTCAGGCAAATCGCTGTGTACGGTTGCGGCCATGGCAGACAAGCCCGCGGCACCGGCAGGGTCCCTGGTCACCAGTTCCGAGATCGCCCGGATCGCAGGCGTGACCCGTGCCGCGGTGTCCAACTGGAGAAGGCGGTACGACGACTTCCCCGCCCCTGCCGGCGGAGCGGTGAACAGCCCCCTTTTCGACCTTGCCGAGGTGCAGGAATGGCTGGACGGGCAGCGCAAGGGGCAGGACGTCACGCAAGAGGTCCAGCTGTGGCAGACGCTGCGCGCAGCCTACGGTGACGACATGATCGGCGGTCTCGCGGATGTGGCGCAACTGCTCGCCGACGACGCGGGCAAGCCGTCCGAGGCGCTGCCGGAGGACGCCGGACGCCTGGCGCGGGACCTGGCCGACAGCGGATCAGCGAGCGAGGTGGTGAACGCTCTCGCGGAACGTTTCACCGACTCCGTCCGCCGGGCCGGATCGGATCAGGTCACCTCCCCACGCATCGTCCGCGCCGTGCAGCACTTCGCCGGAGAGGTGGCGCCCGAAGACACCGTCTTCGACCCGGCCTGCGGTATCGGCACGCTGCTGCTCGCGGTCGGACCCGCGCACGGACCCCGAAGGTGCGGCCAGGAATCGGACCCCCGTAGCGCGCGCTTCGCTCAACTACGAGCTGCCCTCACGGGCCGTGCGGACGCGGACATCGTCACAGGAGACTCGCTGCGCCATGACCGGTGGCCGGAGCTGAAGGCCGATCTCGTCGTCAGCGATCCACCGGTGAACGACACCGACTGGGGTCGTGAAGACCTGCTTCTGGACTCACGTTGGGAGTTCGGAACACCCTCACGGGCCGAGAGCGAGCTTGCGTGGCTGCAGCACGCCTATGCGCACACGGCACCCGGCGGTCGCGTCGTCATGGTCATGCCTGCCTCAGTCGCTTACCGAAAGGCAGGCCGCCGCATCCGCGCCGAACTCGTACGGCGCGGGATCCTCACCCAGATCACCGCCCTGCCACCGGGCGTCGCGGCATCACATGCGCTCCCCGTACACCTCTGGCAGCTGCGCCGACCACGTTCCCTCGGCGACGCCGTCACCAGTGTACGTATGGTCGATCTGACTGCTAACGATCCGGACGGCTCACTGGAGGCGAGACCCGACCAAGTGGCGGAGGTGTCTCTGATCGAATTGCTCGACGACGCCGTGGACCTCACCCCAGGGCGGCGCGTCGCCGAGTCACACCGTGACTTCGTGGCCGAATACCAGGCCCTGAAAAAGGAGCTGGCCCACCAGGTGCGGCAACTGGCCGAGCTTCTGCCGGCGCTGACCGAGGGCGCCGGCGCCAGTGCACTGGACGGGCCGTCCGTCAGCGTCGCCGACCTCGCTCGCGCCGGACTGGTCCAGTACGGCGATCCGGAACCGGTCTCTGTCAGCGACCAGCTCGACACCGACTTCCTCCAGGGATTCCTGCGCAGTTCGGCGAACACCCGCAGGTCCACGAGCGCCAGCGGCACGTTCCGCCTCGACGGCAAGGGCGCCCGGATCCCGCAGATGAGCATCGCCGAACAGCGCCGGTACGGGGCCGCGTTCCGCGCACTGCAGGAATTCGAAGAACTGACCCGGCGGGTGTCCGAGTTGAGCAAGCAGACCTCCGCACTGGCACGGGACGGTCTGGGAAACGGAGCACTGGCACCGACGGAGTAGCGGCTGAAACGGTCGCTCCGATTTCCAGGTCAGCCGACCGAAGGCACGAACGGACTGGCCGCGCCACTCCACGACACCGCCAGCGCCTCCCGAGCCCGCGTGCATGCCACGAAGAGCAGGCATCGCTCGCGCAGCGGGTCCGAGTCGTGCTGCAACGCGTCCACGGAAGCCGGTGTGACCTCGCGTGTGAAGGGCACCGCACTCGCCGTCGCCCCGAGGACGGCCACGCACCGGAACTCGAGCCCCTTCATGGCGTGCATGGTGGCGAGCCGCACGCCGTCGACGTCCGGCCCGGGGTTGTCCTTGACCTTCACCACCGGGACACCGGCCGCCCAATTTGTCGTAGGCCTTGTCCAGGAGCACGTTGAAGCGGGCGCAGACGCCGATTTCGGAGGGCCGGATGCCCTGGGCTATCCAGTCCTGGACCCGTTCGACGAGCGATGTCACCTCGGTCTGCTCCGAGCCGTAGATGAGGAACTACGCGCTGCCGTTCATGCCTTTCTCGGTCAGCACACGCCCGCGGGCGTATGGCCCACCGTTCGGCAGCCGCAACCGGAACTCCGGGTACTGCTTCTCGTCACCGTCCATGCTGATCGCTCCCCTCAACAGCCGGCTCGGATGAAAGGCTAGGCCGCCCGCTCGACACCTTTCGTCGTCCGGTGCTGGAGAAGCGCCGGACGCCTCACTACTGCCTTGGTGCGCGCAGACTGATCGAGGTTCGGACCCGTGCCCCGTCCAGCACAGTGTGGTCGATGACGGGCCGGGGCCTGGGAGTGGCCGCGGTCAGCTTGATCATGCCGCGGTCACTCAACGCGGTCTGCCATTCGCTCGGCCTGGGACGGGTACCGCGCTCACCGGCCGCCTGCGAGAAGAGCCGGAGCACCGCGTCATCCTGGCGGTCATTCAGGCAGCCGGCTACGAGTTCCAACGCTTGCCCCGGCGTGACATACGGATCCTGGGCCAGAATGCGCCCGACCACGAGAGCAGTCTTGTACGCGTCCGTGTCCACCGATGCCTCGGTCGAGGGCACCAGCGGGTCGTTCCAGTCGGGAGTTCCGGCCTGGGCCTGCACGGGTGCCCGCCCCACCTGGCGGAAGCCGTCGCAGTCCAAGAAGTACACGGCGGTTTCCGGAGTGAGCGACCACAGTACGTTGGCCTGTGAGATGTCCCCGATCACGAGCCCGGCGCCGTGGAACCAACCGATGGCCTCAGCACAGTCCAGGGCCAGCGCTTTGCGCTGCTCCGGTGTGGGCTGGACCACCTCCTGCCAGGCCACCTTGGGTTGCCTGATCAGATACTGCAGTTCGAGCAGCTTCGTGGATCCCGCAGCGGTGCACCACGTCATGTCGGACGGGGCGCGTCGCATCAGGAAGCCGACCACTCGATTTCCCTCGACCACCCGGCACAGCGGCCAGGCGGCAAGGGAGTCGAGGCGGCTGCGGTCGGACCGGCCTAGGCTCTGCCGGAACGCGACCAAGTCTGCGAGGGCGCCACCGTTGACCTTGGACGGGTTCTTGTACTCCTTGAAGAGCAGCGGCCCGTCGGCCAGAGCGTGCACATCACCCTGGCCGCCGCTGCCGACCCGGTCCCGTAGAGCGAGTGACGCGCGGGCGATGTCCACACCGTCTTCCGCGCTCATGCTCCGTCCTCCCACACGCAGATGACGGTGCGGTCGTCGTCGTAGGACTTGGCCCGTGTCTGCGCCTGCCAAAGGAAGTCGGACAGCGAGGGAATTTCAGGGCCGCCCCAGGCGTCAGCGAGATGGTCGGCGAACCCCGGGTCCTTCTGTGTCAGGGGGTTGGTGATGCCGTCGGTGCCGAGGAGGAGAACCTCGCCCGGCAGGGTGGGCACCAGGGCAGCCTTCACGCTGCTGTAGGCATGGGGAAGCGCCTCGGTTCGGGTGTCGAGAATGGCGCCGTCATCCATGGGATTCACATGGTGCCAGCGGCCCTCTGCCAGGACGAAGAGCCCACCGTCGCCCACGCTGAACAGGGCGCGTTCACGGACGCGAGGGTCCGTGGGGACGAGCAGAACGTGCAGGGTTGTCGCGTAGTCGGCGTCAACATGCACGCGCTTTTTCCGGTAGGCCTCTTGCTGCCAACCGGCTCGCAGTTCGTGAGCCACCCCCGTGATGGCCTTGTTGGCCAGTCCGCAAAGTTCGGTCTCGTTCTGCGCGCACAACGCCGCATAGATGCCTTCGGCCTCGTGGTCCAGGTACTCAGCCGTGAGACGTGTGACGCGATGCGACCCGATATGTGAATAGCGGGCTGAGCCGACCCCATCAGCCACCGCCAGGAGAAGCATCTCGGCGTCCGGGGGACCGATCCGCGTGATAGTCATGGCGTCCTGGCGACAGGTTCCCTCCCAGTTGTGGGAGTCCCCACGCACCGATGTGGCCCGCACGGTGATAGCTCCCACGCGGGCGCCATCCAGAAGGACAGCGGGGGTGACTGCTGCGAACGCGTCCCCGTCCCGTACGGAGGGGCGTGACAAGGGATGCGGCGGATAGCTGGGAGGACGGTGACCGATGTGATCGGGTACTCCGCGCAGTATGCCGACCCCGGCCTCCTGGGTCGCCATAGGGCGTTCCAGGGCATGGGCCTGCGGTGCCGGCGACTCGTTCGCCTGCGACCGGGAGATCGCCTCGTCCGCGACCATCTCGGGCGGCAGCGTCGCATAGTGGGCGTCGACGACGTTGCCGGCGGCGGGTTGGTCCACGTTCCAAGCGACCTGCCCTGCGTCGCCCGACTTCTCGAAACTCACCGGGCCGCTCACAGCTTGTCCAGGGAGAGCTTCGAGAAACCGGTGATCTGCTCCTCGACCTGGAGCTCGAAGCCCTCACCGCCCTGGGCGGCCATGCTGGTCGCAGAACTCACAATGGAGCGGGTAAGGCTCGAAGCGAACTCTCTGATTGCCATGGCAGGGGAGATCGATTCATCCTGCTGGATGAACGCCTTGAAGTTGGCCACCTCCGTGATGGTGGCTGGTTCGGCGTCACTGATCCCGAACGCGATGATCTTCGGCGCATAGCGGAACGAATTGAGTTCCTTGAGGTCGGTACGCCAGCCCTCGTCCGTGGGGATGCCGTCGGAGAGGAAGAAGACCACCGGCCTGTAGACGTCGTGGCCTTCGGCCTTCAGCTCCGCGACGTCCCTCTCGATGGTGTTCTTCAGCAGGCGGAAGGCGGCTCCGAAAGAGGTGACTCCGCCGGCCGTCAGGGACGGCAGTTGCGTCAGCTCGCTCAGGTCGGCGAGCGGCTGAAGCACGGAGGCCTGCGTGGAGAATCCGATCAGCGCGAAGCGGGTCTTGTCCGCGACGCTCGGGTTGGTGCTGATCTCCTGGTGCAGGTCGGGCAGCGCCGAGTTGATGGCGTCCACGCCACCTCCGGCCATGGAACCGGACTCGTCACACACCATGTAGAAGGGAAGGATCTGCATGGACTCTCCTGAGCTCAAGAAAACGGCCTGAAGACGGCTTGGCCGTCACCGGGTGTAGAAGTAGATCTCCAGGTCGGCCGCGCCGGAAGCGCCGCCGTTCCAGAAGTCCCGTGTCGTGGCGTCGCTGAACATGTCCGGGCGCGCCTTGTGCAGGGACTTGTTGATGTCGCGGGCGTATGCCTGACCATCAGTGGGTTCGTGGGCCTGTCCGAAGGTCAGCACGAAGGCCGCGTCGCGTGCCTTGTACCGGGCGGTGGCAGCGCGCAGCTCCTTCACCATCCGCGAGGTGTCACCCGGCAGCGCCGCCACATGGAGCTTGACCGGCTTGCGCTCCACGGAACGCGGCCCCGTCGGTCTCGGGCTCGGCTTGGGCGACGGCTTGCCGTCGGCCGACGGGGAGGGATGCGCGGCGGCTTGGGCCGCCAGCGGATCCCCTCGGTCGCCCATGGACACCAGAGCAAGGACGAGCAGCATGTCGGCGAAGAGCCACCCGGCAAGGTGCAGAGGGTTGAACCTGAAGCTCGGCTTGCGAGGGCTCACCGTGCCGATCCGATCCCGGCCTGCAGCTCCTTCGCCTGCCGCAGCTCCTCCTCCGCGCGCCGCAGTTCATCCGCGGCGCGCCGCTGGGCCGCCTCGGCTCCGAGTCGCGCCGCCTCGGCGTCGGCTCGTGCCGCCTCCGCATCCGCTCGTGCCGAAGCCACGTCGGCTCGCGCGGTTTCCGTCTCGCTGAGCGCCCGCGCCAAGGCGTCGGTGACGCTCGCGAAGCGGTCGGCGGCATCGTGCAGGGCACGGCTGCGGGCCTCGATGCCGAGCAGGGCCTCGCGTGACGACTCTGCGGCCTCGCTGGAGCGCTCGGCTACTGCGCCGAGGTCGTCGAGCAGTCGGCCGTTGACGTCGGAGACGACCTCGATGCCTGTGGTGAACCCGCGCTGCGAGGCCGCCAGTACGGTCAGGGAGTCCTCGACCTGCTGGGCCGCGTCGGACAGCGCGCCGCGGACACGGTCGCCGTTGTCGCCCACCGCCGACTCCAGTCGGTCTGCGGCACGAGATAGCACGTCGCGCATTGCGTCGCCGGCCGCCCGCAGGTCTTCCAGCGCCTTGTCGAGCACGCCGGTCTGACCGCTGACCGCGTCGGCCAGCTGCCGTCCCGCCTGTGTCACCGGGTCGGCGAGATCCTGGACGGCGGTCTGAAGGGCCGTTCCACTGTTCCGGACGGTTTCCTCGATCTGCTTGACCACGTGCTCGATCGGCCGCACGTACGCCTCGGCCTGGGAGAGGCGCTGCTCCGCCTTCTCCATGGCCTCGCCGACGAGTTCCGCGGCGCGAGTGAGTTCCTCCTGCGTGGCGATGGCCTTGGAGTGCATGCGCTGGAGTCGTCCGGCCGCCGAGTTGAGCTCCGCCGCGAAGCGCTGAGGGGAAGCGACACGATGCCGGTTGAGGCAGAGCTGAGCGCCTGTCAGGACCGGGGTGAGGCGTGCGAGGACTGCCTGGGTACGGTGGCGTGCCTGCTCCTCGCCTCGTTCGGCGGCGGTGCGACGGTAGCCGTGGACCGCCGTGAGGACGAACAGCATCCCCAGCGCAACGCAGCCCGTCACAGCGACGTGCCCGAACCGGAACACGTCGCCCAGGTGTCCGTCGAACCCGGACTGCCACAGCTGCAGAAAGGGTCGGCCGGCCGCCTTGGGGTCGTCACCGGTGAGTGCTCCGTACGCGCTCGAGGCCTGCCAGAGTCCGAACCACGTGAAGAGCAGGGGCAGGAAGACCAGGGCGCCGAGAACCACGTCGAGCAGGGAGTTGAACCGCGTGCGGCGGCTCTCCTCCGAGGTCTCGGCAATGCTCTCGGGCCGTGCGAAATGCCCCATCAGATCGAGGTCGGCCCACGGGTCGAGGGCCTCCGCGTCATTGGAGACCAGTGCCTTGGCCAGTGCGCGCAGTTCGTCGGCGCGCGGCGCGAGCAACGGTTCCTGCGCCATGTCGTCGAGGTGACGTGCCGCCACCCCGCTGTCGATTTGAGTCCCCGCGAACATTCCCTACCCCTGCCCGGTGATACCGGGCCATCTGTGCAGATCCATGTGACCGTCGGCGCGGCAGTGCCTTGACGCTCACGCCTGCGTGTCAACAAACATGGTGCCTACAATGTTCACACCTTCTTCACCGCTGACGCAACAATAGGTGAGAATCACACGGTCGATCCGGCGTGTTGAGAACGATCGATATCGATCGGTGATGTACGGGGAGGGCTGCGATGAGCGGTGACACAAGGCAGCGAGGGGTCATCCAGCTGGGCCGAGGAGCGGCGCCCGTCCAACCTGAGCCCGCGGAGCGACGCCCGCGGGAATCGCGGATGCGCACCGTGGACCTCACCAAGCAGACGCCGCGCGCCCAGATCGCGGGCCGGGGCATCCTTCAGGTGAACCTCAAATGGTCGGTGGCCTCGGAGGCCGACCTCGATCTGGGCTGCATGGTCCTCACCCGCGACGGAATGGGCGCCGCTGTACAGCCCCTCGGTGAGGAGTGGGGGAGTCTCGACGCCTGGCCCTACGTCAGCATCGACCAGGACGACCGGACCGGCGAGACCTCCGACGGGGAAACTCTTCGTATCAGCCTCGAGCACCGCCGCGAGTTCACCAAACTCCTCGTCTATGTGTACATCTACGAGGGCGCGGCCGACTTCCGGACACTCGGAGGCGTCGTCACCGTCAGCGCACCTAGCGGCACCTGGCGCATCCACCTCGACGACTCCCCGGACGGCGTCACCGCATGCGCCATAGCGCTGCTGACCCCGGGGCAGGACACGCTCGAACTCCGACGTGAGGGCCGCTGGTTCACGGCACAGCCGTGGCTGCCGAACCAGCTGCTCATCGACAAGGCATACGGCTTCGGCTTCGACTGGGTGCAGGGCAGCAAGCCGCCGCTGTGAGCCGGTCCCGGTCCGGCATGGGTTCTGGCCGAGCCGTCCGCTGCGGCCACCTCATGGCAGCGCGGTGCGCATCCACGCGCCCGCCTGCTCCGGTGGGGCGTGTGTGTCGATGCCGAGCACGTGGATGACACCCAGACCGCGTTGAGGACTCCCGACCTGAAGGGTGCGTTGGGCGTATCCTCCCGGCTGGGGATGGACGATGACCGCTCGCGGCGCGTTGACCGGGGTGTAGCCGGCGCTGTAGGTCAGGAGCTGGTGGATGTCGCCCGCGCTCACGCCGTGGCGGTCGTAGCGCTTGTACTTGGCGTCGACGGGCAGCAGGGCGTGCTGGTGCGTGCCGGGGCCGGGCAGGCTGAGCAGCATGTCGGGGCGGAACGTCGAGGCGCTGCCGAGGTCGCCGCGGACGGTGATGCCGGTCTTTCCGTTGCTGGGGACGGGGCGTCCGCCGTGCGGGGCGACTGCCTCGGTGGCGAGCCGCCGGACGACGGCTTCCCAGAGGGCGGGCATGGCCAGTAGGAGGCCGCCTGCCGTAGAGCCGTGGTCGGTCAGCAGGTCGTTCGGGCCTCCGCCGTGCAACAGCAAGCGGGCCCACGTGTGGGCAGCCCGATAGCGGGCGTTGAGGCGCGTGTACTGGGTGCGCTCGAGGGCGCGCAACGCGGCGGCCGGCGTGCCGGAGTGCGGGAACGCGTCGGCGACGTCGTGCAGGCGGCGGGCCAGTCCGGCGTCGGTCGACAGGCTGAGCGCTGCCATCAACGCCGTCCCGAGTATGCGGTTGTCCCCGATGTCGGCCTCTCGGTCGAAGGCGCGGACATGCAGTTGGTCCAGTTGCCCGAAGCGGCGGGTGACCTGCGCGGCGACGTCCAGGCGCCCGCGCAGTACCGGCTGGAGGCTCTGACGGCGCACGTAGTCCCGACGCAATCCCTCCCGCAGGAGCTTCTCGCACTCCTCCAGCAGGGCCGAGGCCACGAGGTCGGCGTAGCCGTCAGGGGAGCTGGACCAGCGCCTGGCCGCCGTCGGGACGGTGGTGTGGAGCGCGTAGGCGAGCCACGCCATGAGCTGCTCGCCCGGGATCGCGAACTTCGGTTTGATGACCAGCCGTACCCGGTCCAGGGGCACTACGCCGACGGTGGCGTCGGCCTTGAGCCGCCAACCCGCTCGGGCTGTGGTCAGGGTCAGACAGCCTCGTGCCTGCAGGGCGTGGAGCCGGTCGAGATCACGGGCGGTGAGCTGGTCGGAGGCCAGCTCGGCGGACTCGTACTCGCCGAGCCGGACCCCTGGGCGGCGGTCAGGCATCAGGGCCCGTCGTGTCGCTGGTGAATTCGGTGGCCAGCGCATCGGCGAGGTCCTGAGGAGACATGAGCACGGGCCGCCCGGTGTCCTGGTCGACCAGGCCGCCGAGGACGCGGTGGAGCAGGTCCGCGCGGCCGAGACAGTAGTCCTCCAGGAGGGGCACCACCTCGTGGTGGAAGGCGGCCGCCAGGTCCTCCTCGGTGGCGATCGGCTCTCCGTCGCGCATCAGGTAGGCGTGCCCGATCTGGTGGTCGGCGTCCAGGTGGTGGGCGATGCGGCTGTTGAGAGACTCGAAGAAGGCCGCCAGGTCGAGCGGGCCGACCGTTCCCGACACGGCGTCCGGGTCGGGACCCACGGACAGGAAGGCGAAGCGGCGGCGTACCGCGGCGTCCAGATGGCTGATGCTTCGGTCGGCCGTGTTCATCGTGCCGATGATCCGGACGTTCGGCGGCACGGAGAAGCTGCGCTTGCTGACCGGCAGGTCGACAGACAGGTTCCGTTTGTCGAGTTCGAGGAGCGTGATCAGCTCACCGAAGATCCTCGGCAGGTCGCCCCGGTTGATCTCGTCGATGATCAGGAGGAAGGTCTGGTCGGGATGGCCGGCGGCGCGTTTGCAGAGCGAGTGGAACAAGCCGTCCGCGAGGGCGAGAGTGAGCCCGGAACTCTTTGCGTCGAGGTCGGGCTTGAAGCCTTCGACGAAGTCCTCGTATCCGTACGAGGGATGGAAGGTGACCAGCCGGACCCGGTTACCGCTCAGCACCTCGGCCTGCGCCCGAGTACGTCGCTCCGGCTCCGAACCGTCGAGTACGTCCGCGCGGCCGGCCAGGGCGAGGGCAGCACCGAGGGCGAGCCGCGTCTTGCCGGTGCCGGGCGGTCCGTGCAGGATGACCTGGCCCTTGCGATCGAGGGCGTTCATGACCGCCTGCACGTCGTCGGGCAGGTCGACGGGCGTGCTCGACACCACCGGACGGGCGTCCCGAGCGATGCCGGATGGCCGCATGGTGAACCTGGCGAAGGTGGCCGGGTCGACCCTGGCGAAGGTGGACCGCCAACCGCGCTGGGGCTTGGGCAGTCTCTGTGCGTGGGATAGGTCCCACTTCACCGGGACGATGTGCTGGTACTCCGGTCGATCCGGAAGGAACTGGTAGCTCGCGGTGACAGTGCCCGTGGCCAGGATCTCGTCGAGCCCGCGGTTGGCGACGATCCGGTCGCCCGGCTCCAGATCCCGGAAGGCGAGGAGCCGGCGTGCCGTGTTCAGACTGCCGCCGCTGCCGCTGGGATATCCCCTGTCAAGGGCGTCCTTGAGTTCTGTGTCGCTCCGGTACTGGCCCAGGTCACCCAGCTCGTCCCAGCCCACGCAGATGAAGTCGCCGTCGCGGCACTCGCCCCAGAGCCGCCCGCGCTCGCCAGGAGCGATTTTCCAGATCGTGCGTTGCCGGGGACGTGGGTCGAAGTCCTGGTAGAGGAACGTCATCACTTCGTGCCTGCTCCAGCCCTCGAACTCGGTGCGCGACCGTATGAGTTCGAGGAGCCTGCGATTGCTGCGCCAGGCAGGCGCATCGGCTTCCGCCGTGCCGCCGAGCAGGATCAGGAACCGCCGCAGGTGTTCGGTGGAGTAGACGGGCAGGAAGTGTTCGGGGAAGTAGACGGCCAGCGACTTGGTCACCAGCGCCGGACCGAACCGCAGCGCGGAGAGTTCGTCCACGGCTTCGAAGTCCCCAGCGGCGACCGCGTCGAAGGCTGCGACGAACTGCCCCCGAAGCTCCTCCCACGCATCTCGCGGCTCGGCCTTCCCTAGCGGAGCCGCCAGGCGCCACTCGCCCGAGTTGTGGAGGAACATGATGTGCTTCGCGGCGCTGCCGCCCTTGATGCTGCCCAGGTCCGGAGTGAGGAACTCGAGCAGGCGGCAGTACGTCGGTTCCGATCCGGCGGGAGCCGACTGTCCGAGGGCATAGCGCTCGAGCGGTAGCGTCTTCCATCCCTCCAGCGGGAACTGGGACAGAACCCGCTTGCGCTCCACCTCGGCAGCAGACTCCCTCTCCGCTACGGCCGTCCGGTCGAACCGAAATGCCGCCGTGCGCACATCCACCCCACCTGTCATGCCGCCATGATGCCGGAAGACGTTGATCCCGCAGCCGGAGGTCGATGGTTCGTCTGCGAACGGCTCTGTGGGCTGACACCATGGACCGGCAGGGGCAGCTCCAGCTCGCTACGCGCGGAGCGCAGCGACACAGGTGATGGGGGAAGCCGTGGAGGACTGGATCTACATCCTCAACCCGAACAAGGACACCCTGGACGGCGAACCATCGACCAAGGGGACCATCCGCCGACTTGGCCCATGAAGAACCCGAACTCGACCTCTGGCTCAGCCGGCGCAACCGTATGAGCCCAGGAGACCGTCTGTGGTTCTACTTCAGTCAGCCGGAGTCAGCCGTGGCGGCGCTGGCCGAGATCGACAAGGAACCGTACGAGGATCCCGAGGATCCGGAGTTCTCGTACCGGGTCGAGGTGACCCTGCTGCCGGAGGCGACGGATGCCTTGCACGACAGCCCGGTCAGCCGTGAAGAACTGGGGCTCGGCCAGGTGAGGTCGGTGCAGAAGGTGAAGCCCGCAGCGCTGTCGGTGCTGCTGGCGAGAGCGGGGCTGGAGGACGACGGGACGTGGGCGGAGCCGGACAGGGCAACCGGCTTGAGATCTCCGCGCCCGTCGAGCAGGCAGGTCACGTCCGGCTCTCGTGATCGGCATGCCGTCCTCGCGTCTGCCGCCCATCGGAGACCGGGCCGCCCTGAGCGTCGAGAGCTACCGCTGGAGCCGGTGACCGGCTGAGGCGCCACACCCGCCGCAGGGGGCTGGTCACTCGCCTCCGGCCGCCGCCAGGTGCTCGCGCATCACGGCGGCGATGCCCGTGGCGTCTCCTGTCGCCGGCAGGCGCCACGACATCTCGTCGCCGTTCTCCATCACGAAGCTGCTCATGAAACACACACTGGCGGGCGAGGGGACGTACGAGTCTCGGAGCCACACGGCGAAGGCGGCCGCTTCGTCCGGCGTCGCCTCGATGACGCTGATGTAGGCGTAGTCCACGGTAGGCATCGCCGACGTACCGGTGATGTAGACGTCCGGCGCCACCTGGATCTCGAAGTCCAGGACCGGAAAGTCGCGCAGGGCGGAGGTGTTCGCCTCCAGGAAGGCGCCGGGGAAGTCCCGTTCCAACGCGTCACGGAAGGTTTCCAGGCTCGCCTGCCATGCTGCTGGGTTGTCCGTGGGCGGAGCGAAGACGAAGTTCGACCGCTGGTGGTACTCGGTTGTCACAGAAGTCCTTCACTCTCAGGGTACGTACCGTGCGGAACCGCTGACACCGTTCATGGCGATCATCGACTCCCAGTAGGCGGCGTTGTCCTTGCCGTTCGTCACGATCTCAAGTCCGCGGATCTCCGAGTTGGCCGGATTGGCCATCGCGTTCTTGTATCGGCGCAGCTCCCGCTCGTCACCGCCGTACATGCCGTCGATCATCGGGTCGAACTTCAGCTTGCCCTTGTCGTCCACCTTCACCGGCTTGGCCAGCGTTTCGTTGACACGTTCGATGCTGCGAAAGCTGCGCTTCTTGCAGTTCGGGTCCTGCACGTGCTTGGCCTCCACCAGGTAACCGTCCGCCGGACGTATGCCGTCGACCATGAGACCACGCTGATGCCCGACGAGGGGAACCTCGCGCTCCGGGTATCCCGCCACGCGCAGCTGGTAGGCGTTGTTCGGATTCGTGGCGCCACCGCCTCCGGCGAAGCCGCCCGTGTTCAGCGAGTTGAGCCAGGTCCGGAAGTGCTGCTGCTCGGCAGGCGTGAGCAGACGGGTGGTGCCGGGCTCCGGGGGGATGGGGTCCTGCGCGGGTATGGACGGGTCGACCCTGCTCGCCATCGGCACGAGCCCTGGTGGCTGTCCTCGGAACGAGGCGAGGGTGATCGGTACCGGCACACCGCCGGGCACCGGCACCGGCAGCAGGGGCGGGAAGGGCAGGCCGGGCGGGTCGTCCGAGCCATGCGGGAGCTTGACGCGGCCCTGGGACTCGTCGAGGGCGTGGGCGACGTTGCCGAGGCGGTGGATCCACACGTCGTCGAGTACGGCGTCCAGCAGTCCGCCGTCGTCGCCGTTGCCGCCGAACATCGGCTGGTCCCAGGGCATGTCGACGTGGAAGAGGTCCGTCCGGTCCTGGATGATCTTCCGCTTGGCCGCCTCGACGTGGTCGGCGTACTGGTCGCACGCCTTGGCGAGCTGGTTGCAGGCGGCCACGAGGTTGCCCACCAGGGTCTCGTCCTGCTGTGCCTGGTCCGGTGGTTCGGCGAAGCCGACGAAGTCCGCGAAGTAGCGCCGGAAGGCGTCCGCGGCCTCTCCCGAGTGGGCCTTGTCCGCGGTGTGCGCGTAGGCCTGCGCGTCGTGCAGGAAGCGCAGCATCATCTTGCCGCCGGCCCGCCAGGAGCCGGCGACGTCACGGAGCTTCTCCGGTGACCCGCGGAACCGGTCGCTCATGCCGGCGGGCGCGTATTGGTCGTACCAGGCGGTGTCGCCGACGACCTCCGGCAGTTCCTGCCCGAGGCCCAGGAAGCTCTCCGTGCAGTCCTCACCGGGGTCGCCCATGCCGGCCGTCAGGTCGACCTGCTTTCCTAGGATCGCCGAGGCGATGTGGCTCTCATGAGCCATGAACTCGCGGGCGTTGCGCATCAGCCCCTTGCCGGTCTCGCCCATCACATAGGCGCTGAAGCCCATCTTGTCGAGCGTGGTGGCCGCCGCCGGCTTGTACACCTTCGCGAACGCCCGCCCGGCGTCGTCGTCCCCCGCCATTCCATGCTGTCGGTCCAGCTCGTGGAAGAGCGCGATGGCGGTGTCGCGGGTGCCGACCATCACCGTGCCCACCATGCCCATGGACGCCTTGATCATGCCTTCGGCGATGACCTTCAGGTCCGGTGGCAGCCCCACACGCATCTCCCCCTGACGTACGGCCCGACGAGGCCGGCGAGTTGGACGTCTTTTCTATCGCACAAGGATTCGTCGCGGTACGGCGGCATCGCGACAAGGCGATTCACTCCAAAGGCGAGGCCGGCGTGGCCAGTCCACGCAGACGGTCTTACCGCCGGGCGGCCACGGCTCTGTGCCCCAGCGGTCGGCCAGGGCGGTCACCATGAGCAGGCCGCGGCCCGACTCGGCGTCGGGGGTGTGGTGAGGTCCGTGGCGGGGGAGGGGAGGCGGTCGCCTTGCGCGTCGGTCATGGCGATCCGTAGCAGGCCGGCCGACGGGTCGAAGTGAAGCGGCAGCCGGAAGTCACGGCCTTGAATGCGGCCGTGCAGTGCTGCGTTGGCGGCCAGTTCGGCGATGACTTGTTCCGCGCGTTCGGTCAGGGGCGGCGGCACCTGCCAGACCTGGAACTCCGCCACGGCGAGGAGACGGGCGAGCCGGGCGCCGCGACGGGTGGACGACAGCTGCTCCGCGAACGTCCGGGCGGTGGTGGGGGAGTGGGGGGTACTCACGTTCGTGGGGGCACCGTGACGCGCGGGAGGTGGCGGGCACCAGGTGCACGGCCCGTACGTTGCGTCAACGTACGGACGCGTTCGGTGGACAGGGCCAAATCGGTTTGGCCACGCTGGGGTTCTGGACCAGGTTCGGCGCTCACTTACCTTCCTCGCCGCGTTCTTCCTCACCTCCGCGACGACGGCGCGCTCGCTCGACGATATCGCTGGAGAGCTTGCCCTTGACCGAGTTAGCGCGGTCGAGGGTCTCGTTGCCGAGGCTCCTGGCGGCACCGACGCCCTTCGCTCCTGTTTCGAGTGCCTTGTCTCTCACTACAGCAGCCGCGTCCACCCACCGTCTCGCCTCCGACGACCGGCGCCCGGACTCGATCCCGAGGCGCTCGCGGAAGTCATGGACGCCGGTCGCGACGTGATTGGCCGACTGGACTACAGCCGGGGACTTGGTCGGATGCAGCAGCACCTTCGCGTTGGCCGTGTCAGCAGCTGCGTTCATCCGGGTCAACAGACGTTCGGTGCTCCGCGAGATGAGATCCAGCCGGTTCTGCCGGGCAGCCCGAAGCCCGACGCGGTGCTGGTCCAGCTCATCCGGAGTCGCGTCGAGCACTCGGTCGAGTTCGAGCACGGCGACCGCCTCTTGTAGTTGGAAGCAACGAGCCAAGACAGCTAGCCACTCCTGCGCCTTGGACTCGGCGTCCTGAGCCGTAGCGGCGAGATCACCAATCTTTGTCTTGCTCTCCATCTTCTCCGCGAGTGCGTCGAGTTGACGCAACGCATACGCCTGGGTATCTGCGATCGTCGCCGGCGCGCCCTGCACCTTGGACCACGTGACCTCGGAGACCCGGCCCACCTGCTCTCGGATGGTCATGGTCTCGTCGATCAGGAAGTCAACTCCGATCATGCGGGCCACCACAGCGTCCTTCTGGGCGCGGAGCACGTCATCGACCTTTTCGTCGATCGTGGCGAGATAGTCGGTGATCTCGTCCATGGTCTGCTGCATCGCGAGCTGGGCCATGATCCCCGCGGCACCAGACAGAAGCGCCGGGTTGGTCAGGAACGAGCCGGCCCCCTTCTCGACTTGGAGCCAGTTCTTGATCGAGCCAGGTTTCCCCACCATCGCATGGCTGACACCTGGCGTCTTGCTTTCCATCAGCCCGAACTTCTTGACACGCTGCGCGGAATCGTGGGTCAGCTTCAGCCAGCGACCAGAGCTTGCGGCAATGTCCGAACCTGCCTGCGCGGCTGCAGCCCCACTACCGAAGGCGGACTTGAGCCGTTGCAGGCCGAGGTCTTTGGACGACAGTCCCTCCGAGACGAGGAAGCGTTCGACATCCGTCGCATTGCCGATGACCGCCAGACCATCACCGTCACTGATCAGCTGAATCTCTTTATCCATTGCCCGCTCCTGAAGTGGCTTCTCGCAGTTGAGGGTGATCGGGATGCGCGCGGCGATCGCCGGGCGGTCAGGCGGGGTGCCGGGGGCCGTGGCCGGGCGGCGGGGTGAGGGTGGAGCGGTAGTTCTCGCCGTCCACCAACGGGTTCTCCAGGCTGACGCCGGCTGCGGCCATGCGGTCGTACTCGGCGAGGATTAGCTCCTTGGTGCGGTAGGTGCCGTACTTGGCCTCGTCCTTGCGGCGGACGGTGGGGAAGGCGTCGAGGATGTAGTCGGCGTCATCGCGGGAGATTCCGTAGAGATGGAAGAAGAGTGAATCCAGTTCTGCGCGGATTTGCTCACGACGCTCGTCGCTCCTGAGAAAGGGACGGCCGCTGTCACCCAAGTCTTCCGCGAATCTCGCCATCTCACGGGTTATATAATTCAACGTGACGGGCGCCGGCCGCGGCGCCGGCGCCGACGGGGCGGCGAGGGCTCGGGCGGCCATGGCGGCCAGGGGCCGAGTCGGGTCGAGAGCGCTCCAGTGGGGGAGTCGCGGAGTGTCGCCGTCGCCCACGGCCAGCGGATACAGGGAGTCGTGGACGTCGGCCGCACTCGCCGGGCGGTCGGCAGGGTCCTTGGCCAGCAGCCGGCCGACGAGACGGATCAGTTCGGAGGGAATCCCTCCCCGGATGACGCCGAGCGGCGTCGGCTCGGTCTCGAGGTGCTTGCGGGCGAGTTCGAACGGCGACTCGCTGACGAACGGCGGTACGCCGACCAGCATCTCGTACAGCACACAGCCGAGGGTGTACAGGTCGGCGGCCTGGGTCACCAGGCGGGCCTCGAACTGCTCGGGCGCCATGTAGCGGGCGGTGCCGACGCTGACGCCGGTGCTGGTGAGCCGTGCCTCGTCCGGATCGTCGACGATGCGGCCCATGCCGAAGTCGAGGACCTTGACGGTGCCGCCCCGCGTCAGCATGACGTTCGCCGGTTTCAGATCGCGGTGCACGACGTCGGCCGCGTGGGCCGCGCTCAGCCCGTAGGCTATCTGGGCGCCGATGGCTGCCACCCAGGAGACGGGCAGTTGGCGCTCCTCCTCGATGAGGTCGCGCAGTGTCTCTTCGTCCAGGAACTCCATGGCCAGGTAGGGCAGTCCGCCATACTTACTGATTCCACCGGCTATGAGCCGTGTCAGGTTCGGGTGCTCGAGGCGGCGCATGATGCGCACCTCGCGTGCGAAGCGCTCCACGGCCTTGTTGTCCGTGCCGGTGTCGATCAGGCCGCCGGTACGGCGGCGAAGGATCGTCTTCACGGCGACCGGGCGGTCGGCGCTGCCCTCCGGGGCCCGGAGATCCTCGCCCCGGTGAACCTCCCCCATGTTGCCCTTGCCGATGACCTGCCCGACACGGAACCTGCCATCGATCAGCTCGTGGCGCACGGTTTCTCCCCCGCCCTCTATTTTCCCGTCCCGTCAAGGGACTTGCCCCTGTGACCGCTGTCCTGCCGCCTGGTTCCGAAGCGGAGAGTGCTGACGCGGTCACCGTACACGAGAAGCGTCAACTTTCCTAGAGAGCAGATGTGTTGACAGTGTTAACGCAATGCCTTTACTGTCCGGCGTGTAACCGTGTTGGGGGTGGATGGCATGCCGGGACAACAGGACGTCGGAGAGTCGGAGGTTTCCGTCACCCGAGCCGCCCTGGCGGAGCTGATGGTTCATCTGCGCCGGGCCGCTGTCGGCGGAGTCGTGCCGGAGTCGGTGTTCCTCGCGCAGGCGCGCAGGCTGGGGCTCGGCGAGGGGGAGCGTGAGCGCCTGCGGGGCGAACTGCTCAGGCTGAAGGTGCCTGTCCAGAGGAACGTGGTGCATGCAGGCATCGACATTCCAGATGTGGAAAAGGTTGCACGGAAGCGTGTAGAAATTGTGTTCCCCCGGCTGGATCGGGGGATGCGGCTGCTCGAGCGGTACGCCGATGCCGAGGGGTACGTGACATCACGGGCCCTGGAAGGGGTCGTACGGCTCGCGGGACTGAACTCTCGCGAGGCGGCGGCCCTGAGAGAGGCCCGGGTGGGGCGGCCCGAAAATCCGTCGGTGGAGACGACGGCCGGGGCCGCGCTCGATGAGATGGGCGGGGAGCCGGAGCCGGCCACTGACGCTCGGGGCGTTGCAGAGAAGTCGGTCGGCGAGCCTTCGACCGCAGAGGAGCGAGCCTCACAGGCGGAGAGCGGCGAACCGGCGGAGGACTTCCCGCTCGAACCGTCCGAACTGTCCGAACCCTCCGAAGCGGTCGTACGTACGGACGCGGACCGGGCCGCCGCGGTCGCCGCGGCCCGGTCCGTCATGCGCGAGGACCGTATGCGTCGTCGGCCGGAGAACCGCCTGCTCACCGCGCAGGAGGAGGTAGGGCTCGCCGTGCTCGTGCGGGGAGGTGCGGACGAGGAGCCTGAACAGGAGACGCTCAGCGCGCTGCCGTCGGACGACATCAGGATTCGCGCGCGGGACTGCCTGGTCGTGCACAACCAGAGACTCGTACACAGCATGGTTCCCCGCTATCTGGAGCAGGGGCTGGACTATGACGACCTGTTCCAGCACGGAGCGCTGGGGCTGATGCGGGCGGCGCGCAAGTTCGATCCGGCGAAAGGATTCAAGTTCTCGACGTACGCGACCTGGTGGGTACGTCAATCGATCACCCGGGGTATCGCGGACGAAGGAGCCGTCATCCGTATCCCCGTCCACATGCACGAGCAGATCCGCAGAGTGGCCAACGCCGAACGGTCCCTTGCGGCGCAGGGGCGACCGGCAACGGCTGCCGAGGTCGCCGTCCTGTGCGACGTGAGTCTGAGCAAGGTCGAAGAGGCTCGACGGCTGAGCATGCGTACCGACTCGCTGGACCGGGTGATCGGGGATGGAGCGACCCTGGGGGACTTCGTGGCGCGTACCCGGGCCGTGCCGTCCTTCGAGGCGCGGGTGCACGACGCGTTGCTCCTGGCGGACGCCATGGCCGTGGTGGACACCTTCTCCGGCCGCGACCACCGGATTCTCGTACGGCGCCTGGGACTCGACGACGAAGCACCGTCGACGCTGGATCAACTGGGCAGCGAGTTCGGTGTGACGAGGGAGCGCATCAGGCAGCTGGAGGTCAAGCTGTTGCCTGCGTTGCGGGAGCGGCTGCGGAGCGCTCGTCTCCTCGGGGGCAGTGCCTCCTCGGTGCAAGAGAACTCCGGGGCAAAGGAGAACAGTTCCGCCAAGCGGGTCTCCCGCACTGGCCGTCCAGCTCGTCCTGTCCGTGCTGGCACGGCACCTGATCTGTCTGTGGCCACGCTGCCCAGCGGCCGACCTCCGACGGAGTCCCCGGTGGATCGGGAGGACGGGATGGCGACGGAGATGGCGGCGTCCGTGGACACGCCGGACTGGGACAGGGCCCGCCGGTTGGCCGAGGAGCCGTCCGGACAAGCGTGGCTCGCGAACTACGCCCTCGCCGCGGTGGGAGGCTCGGGGCTCGCCGAAATCCTCGGTCAACCGGCGGCCGACGCGGTGCTCAGGATCGCGCGGGAGCACGAGCCGGCCGACCACGACGTGCTGGCAGCACTCGAGGTGCTGCGCCGTGTCTGCGACGGCGCCGCGGCGTTCGCCTTGCGCCCCCAGGACTTCCTCGACCGCCCTTCCGAGGCGCTGTGCGGCGTGACGCCGCGGGCCTACCTGGCCCGCAAGCCGTTGGTGCACGGTGAGCCCCGGCTTGCGATGCGTGACGCCCTCAAGGAGTTCCTGGCCGCACCGCAGGCCCTCCCAGAGGCGGCGCCGGTGGCAGGCGAGGAGGAGGCCCCGGCCCAGCCAGAACCGGCCGAAGAAGCGTGTGTCGAGTCGGGCTCGGTCGAAGAGGTGCTGATCGAGCCGGAGCCGGCCGAGGAGGAGTCAGCCGAGAAGGACCATGCATCTGCCCCGCTGCCGCGCGATGAGTCGGCGACCGCTGCCGACGAGCCCGCCACCAATGTGGCCGAATCCGAGCGGAGCCGTACAACGGTAAGTGCCCTGGGAAAAGAGGACATGCCGACACGACCGCAGTACACCGCCGACTGGGACAAGGCACGAGAGCTGGCGCCGCCGCCCTTCGGCGGGGGTGTGGCCTGGCTCGCCGAGTACGCGTTGCTCGCCGTCGGGCATCTACAGCTGGCCGTGCTGCTCGGCTCGCCCGCCGCGGATGCCGTGGTCAGGGCCGGGCGGGAGCGGGGCACGCTCGACCGTCGCGTGGTCAAGGCCCTGGAAGTACTGAAGAGCGTGTTCGATGCGCTCAAAGAGCTCGGGCTGAGGCCTGAGCACTTCTTCGAGTGGACGTCCGAGGCACTGGACCGGACGACGCCCCGCGCGTACCTGGCCGCCAAGCCCCTGGTGGCGAACGAGTCGCGTGTTGACATCCGTCACGCGCTGGACGAGTTCGCGACGACACGGCCGGCGCAGCGCGACGCCGATCCGGAGACCGCGGATGCAGGTACTTCGGAGGACGCACGGGCTGTATCCGTGGAGGGCGCGACAGCACCCGTGCCGGAGCCCGCCCCGCACCCCGTGCACAGTGCCGACGTTCGGACTGATCAGGCACTCCCCGTCGAGCCCCCCGCAGACCTCGCGCGACTACTCGCCGAGGCCCGGGCCCTGCACGATGCGGAGATCGCGAGCCTGACGCAGAGCCACGAACGGCGTATGGCCGACGTGCAGCAGGCGGCCGAAGCGCGGGTCAAGGACGCCTTGGCGCAGACGGAACAGCAGCTCGACAGCTGGCAAGAGACTCTGCTCAACCGTGCGGACAAGGCGCTGGCCCGGCAGGAGCAGCACCTGCGGCGCCAGGCCGACGAGCGCGTCGCGCGGCTCAAGGAGGAGCAACGCGAGGCGAACCTCGCCGCCACACGTCGTGCACAGGAACGCATCGTGGACCTCGAGATCCGGTTGCGACACGCGGAAACGGCGGCCTCCAACGTCTCGGCCGAGCAATCGTCCCGGGCCCAGGCCCGGGCAGAGGAGGCCGAGCAGCGGCTGCGTGTGTACCGCGACGCCGCCGAAGCGCGCATCGCACAGCTCGAGGCGCGGCTGCGACAGAGCGAGACCCGGCTCATCGCCCGGGACCGGGCCATGTACGAAGCCGGGCTGCGTGCCGCCACCGACGTGGAGCAGGCCCAGCAACGGGCCGAGGCGGCGGAGCAGCGGGCCGAAGCGCTGGTGACGGCCGCCAACCAGAGGGAAGCACGGGCTGTGCAGGAGCAGCAGCTTGCCGCCGCACGCCTCGCTCAGGCCGAACACGACGCCTGGGCCCGCATCTCCGAGTTGCAGGCGCAACTCGCCGTCCTCCAGGCACCGGCAGAGGGCCGGGCATCCCTGCGGGACCGCTGGCGCCGGTCCTGAGGGCGAACATTTCCCCTCTGCTTTTCGCACCTCTCCACCAGTCCCCAGGAGCATCATGGACGCCCGGCAAGAGCTCGTCGACTACCTGCACCGCCAACTCGTCGGTCCTGTAGGCGGCGAGCAGGAGATTCTCGACGCCCCGCCCGACCGGCAGTACCTCATGGGCACCCTCTATCCGCAGGAAGCCGATCTGCAGAGGCAGCTGTACCTGGCGGCGGAGGAGCCGGACGGTCCGGGCACGGAAGCGCGGGCCGACGACACCTCTCCGTCCACGGATCCCGTTCCCGAGGCGAACTCCTGGTTGCCGTCCTCCCTCGGCCTGAGCTTCTACACCGACACGACCACAGTCACTGTCAGCTGCTCCGGTGCCCGCTACGAGACCAAGGCCGCAACCGGCGAACGGGGCCGGCGCTGGCTGCGAGTTCCGCTCACCCCCGAAACGCACACGCTCGGACCCGACCGTGACCGCGTGCCCGTGCTCGACGGCAGGGCTGAGATCCGGGTGCGCCGGCGCACGTTCGGGAGTGGGCATCTGGTCACCGTGGCCCTGGTCAACGCCACGCACCACGAGCAGGCGCTCGGCAGGGTGGCACAGTGGGACCGCATGCTGTTCCAGGTGGGCCTGGAGGCGCGGCCCATGGACGGTACCGTCCTGCCCTACCCGAGTGTCCGCCTGGCCAGCCGCGACCCCGAGGAACAAGAACTGCGACTGCAGTACCGGCACGTCCAGACACACGCCGTGGGGCACGGGTGCGCCGTCGAGGAGCAGCGCGACGAGGACTCGGGACGGGTGACCGCAGTGAAGGCCGCCGTCATGCCGCAGGCCGAGGTCAGCGGCACCCGGGCTGCCGGACTCACCGACTCGCCCGTACTCAACGTCCTGCACCTCGCCGACGACACCGTCTCGGTGGAGCAACTCCACGAGGAGCTGCACGAGTTCGCGGCCCACTACCGGGCCTGGTACGTGGGACAGCTCAACACCGAGATCCCCGAGTGGGGCCGCGACGCCGCCGATCGCATTCTCGACCGCATCGACGCGGCGGTCATCCGCATCGAGTCCGGTGTGCGCGCGCTCTGCGACCCACACCGCCCCGAACTCCTGCACGCCTTCCGGGCCGCGAACCGTGCCATGGCACTGCAGATGCGGCACTCCGCTCGCGACCAGGCCGGCGAGCGGCGCGCGCGCCGTGACCCCGTGCTGCTCGACCCGACGCCGAAACCGGACGCGACGTGGCGGCCGTTCCAGCTGGCGTTCTTCCTGCTCGCCGTGGACGGGGTCGCCGACCCGGGACACCCGGACCGAGACGTCACCGACCTCATCTGGTTCCCCACCGGCGGTGGAAAGACCGAGGCCTACCTGCTGCTGGCCGCCTTCGTCATGGTCCTGCGCCGCGCCGCACCCGACGGAGGCGGGACCGCCGTCGTCAGCCGCTACACCCTCAGTCTGCTGACGACACAGCAGTTCCAACGGGCGGCCACCACTGTCTGTGCTCTGGAGACTTTGCGCCGCGCCGACCCGGAGACGTACGGAGAGGAGCCGTTCTCCATCGGCCTCTGGGTGGGCGAGGCCACGTCCCCGAACTCCTACGACACGGCCCGCACCAAGTTCGAGGAAGTACGCGGGGCCGCCAAGCCGGACGACGTGTTCATCCTGGACCGGTGCCCCTGGTGCGGCACACGGATAGTTCCCTCCCACAAGTCGCCGGACATCGGCGACTACGGCGTGCGTGCGACCGCCGACTCCTTCGCCTTCCACTGCCCGCGCGACGACTGCGCCTTCCACGACGAGCTGCCCGTCGGCGTCGTGGACGAGCAGCTCTACGACCGGCCGCCCACGTTCGTGCTCGGCACCGTGGACAAGTTCGCCCGGCTGGCCTGGGAGCCGCGGGCCGGGCGGCTCTTCGGCGCCGAGACCGGGAACCTGCCGCCGTCGCTCGTCATCCAGGACGAGCTGCACCTGCTCACCGGCCCCCTCGGCACCACCGTCGGCCTGTACGAGTCGGCCGTGCTCGGTCTGTGCACGACGCCCGAGGGCGTCGGACCGAAGGTGGTGGCCTCCACGGCGACCATCCGCCGCTCCGGTGAACAGATCCGTGCGCTGTACGGCAGCGAAGTACAGCTCTTCCCACCGGCCGGACTCGACGCCCGGCACTCGTACTTCGCCGAACCCGACAGGTCCCGGCCGGGCCGGCTCTACCTCGGCGTCATGGCCCAGGGGCACACCGCGGGCCGCGCCTCGGTGGCCACCGCAGCGGCCATGTTGCAGGGCGCCTGGGAACTGCCCCTGGAACACCGCGACGACTACTGGACCCTGGTCGCCTACCACCACAGCCTGCGCGAACTCGGGCGTACCGTCACAGCCGCGGCCGACGACATCCCGGCCCAGCTCAAAGGCCTGGATTCCGGGTCCGGCTCAGGCATACGGGAGCTGGGCGATCATCAGGTCCAGGAGCTGACCAGCAACCTGCCCCGCGCGGAGCAACCCGTCCTGCTCGACCGGCTCGAGAAGGGCTGGAAGGACGAGCAGTCGGTGTCCTTCCTGCCCTGCACGAACATGCTGTCCGTGGGCGTGGACGTCAAGCGGCTCGCGCTCATGCTCATGCAGGGCCAGCCCAAGACGACGGCCGAGTACATCCAGGCCACCAGCCGGGTGGGCCGGCACACCGTGCCCGGTCTCGTCGTCACGTTCTTCAACGCCACGCGCCCCCGCGACCGTTCGCACTACGAGTCGTTCGACGTGTATCACCGGTCGTTGTACCGGCATGTCGAACCGACGAGCGTCACACCGTGGTCCGTACCCTCGCGCCGCCGCGCACTGCACGCCGCGCTCGTCATCCTTGTACGGCATCGCCTCGGCCTGGCCGCGGAGAACCAGGCAGGCCACATCCTCGACCGGATGACCGAAGCGGAGGCACTCGCGGACGAGTTGTCGGCACGGGTGGTGACCGCCGGAGAGTCCGTCTCGGCCGACGCCGTGCGCAAGGAACTCGGCGAACTCCTCACCGACTGGGAGGAGGCCGCCCGCGAGGCGCGAAAGGACGGCCGGGCGTTGTACTACCGCAACCAGGGCAAGGGCCAGTCCAACCTCATCAAGAGCTTCGAGCAGCGCTACGGCCTGTGGGAGACGCCCAACTCCATGCGCAATGTCGACCGTGAATGCCAGGTCATGGTGAAGGGAGCGGACCTGTGAGCCGCACACTACGGGTACGTCAGTCACAGACCGTCCTGCCGTTCGGGGTCGGAGCCGTCTTCGACATCCAGGGTGAGTCGTTCGTGGCCACCGGCATCGGTGACTGGCCGCAGCGGGCCAAGCAGCGGGTGGAGTCGCCTCGCCTCGCCACTCGTCTCGGGGTCACCGGCTTCTACGCCGCCCCGCCCACCGCCAATGACCGCTACGACGCCCCGGACACCCCCGGTGCTCCCTACATCCGTTTCCCCGCCTGGCTGTTCTGCGGAGCATGCCGACGCATGAAGCGCTGGCGCATAGCGGACGAGAAGCCGGGACAGCCGCCGCGCTGCCCGTCCTGCTCGACCGGCCCCACCCTCGCGCCGATGAGGTTCGTGCAGATCTGCTCCGCCGGCCACCTCGGAGACATCGACTGGTGGTTCTGGGCCCACTCACGACGTGACGCCACCGAGCGCAGGGAGTGCGGAGAACGCGAAAAGCTGCGGTTCCTGGTCTCCGAGCGGGCCTCCGGCCTCGAAGCCCTCTCCGTCGCATGTGCGGCGAAGGGCTGCGGAGCCTCCCGCGACCTGCTCGACATCCTCGGCACGCACGGCATGCGCTGCTCCGGACGCAACCCGTGGCAGCGGGCGAACGAAACCGTGGAGTGCCTGAAGCCCGTGCAGATCGCGCAGCGCACCGCAGGCAATCTGTACTACCCCGTCGTGCACTCCGCCCTCGACATACCTGAGACGGAAACCCCGGCGCACCACGACGAGAAGACCGCGATCCGGGTGCGCGAGCACGACCTGTGGGTCTCCCTGTGCAAGGTGGCCGCCACCCCGCGCGCCGAGGTCTTCCGCGAAATGATCAAGGATGACACCGGGGCGGACGACGTCCTGCTGGATCTGCTCCTGGCCGAGGAGACGGGACAGCCTGCGACGCAGACTCCCCAAGCGGCGGCCCCACCTGCGCGCCCCGACCTCAGCCGCGAGGAGTGGGAGGCCTTCATGGCGCCTGTCCCGCCCGCCACGCGGGACTTCGCACTGCGCGAGAGCACATTGGGCCTGGCCCAGGAGACCGAGGAGCCCTGGGTGGGGCTGCGGCGCGGCATCGGACGGATCCTCCTCGCCGACCGCCTGCGCGAGGTGCGTGCCCTGTCCGGCTTCACTCGCGTGTCACCGGACGCCACTGTCGTACCCGCCGACACCGCAAGGCGCCTGAAGTGGCTCCCTGCCGTGGAGGTGTTCGGTGAAGGCATCTTCCTCACCCTCGACAAGGACACACTGGGGAACTGGGAAGCCGACGACCGGGTGATTCGTCGCGTCGCCGGAATGCGTGCCGACCTCGACCGCGCCTTTCAGAAGGACCGGCTCCAAGCCCTCACCGGAGCAGAGCTCGCCCCGAGATTCGTCCTGCTGCACACCCTCGCGCATCTCCTCATCCGCCAGCTCTCCTTCGAGTCGGGCTACACGACGGCGAGTCTGCGTGAACGGATCTACGCCCGCCCCGAACAGGACCAGTACGGCATCCTCGTCTACACCGCCGCCGGCGACGCCGAAGGCACGCTCGGCGGACTCGTACGTCAGGGAGAACCGGCGCGTCTGGCGGAGACGCTGCTGCGCATGACCGAAGCAGCCGCATGGTGTTCCGCCGACCCCCTGTGTGCCGAGCATGCCGGGCAGGGCTTCGGCAACCTCAACCGGGCCGCCTGCCACGCCTGCGCTCTGCTGCCGGAGACGAGTTGCGAGTCAGGCAACACACTGCTCGACCGTGCCCTCGTCGTCGGCGGGGAGCAGGTGCCCGGCTACTTCGAGCCCATCGTCACCGCCGCCCGGGCAGCGGCGGCCGCAACCCTGGAGCAGGCCGCCCCATGACGCACACCTACCTCGACCTCAGTTCTGACCAGCGGGACGCGCTCGACAGCCTGCCGTTCGACGGCAACCACCTGATCAGTGGGCCGCCCGGCAGCGGCAAGAGCCTGCTGGCAGCCCAGCGCGCCGTCATGCTCGCACTCACCGGCACCCCGGCTGTCCTGCTCACACGGTCCCATCTGCTCCACCAGTCCTTGGCCTCCACCGTCCACGCTCTGGGGCCGAGGGACCGTGGAGTTCGTGTCGCCACGGCGCACGCATGGCTCGCCGACTGGTACGGCCCGAAGCCTCCACGCGCCGAGGACGGCTGGTACGACTGGTCTGCCTTCTACGATCGGGCCGCCGAAACCGAACCCGACCCCGGTCTGACCCTGGTCATCGACGAGGGACAGGACCTCCCCCCGGAGTTCTACCGACTGTGCAGGCTCCTCGGGGCCCGGATCACGGTGTTCGCCGATGAGTGCCAGCGCCTGACCGACACGAACTCCACCCTGGCGGAGATCGCCCAGCGGCTCGGCAACTGCACACTCCTGGAACTCGACGGCAACCATCGCAACACCCGACAGATCGCCGCCCTTGCCGCCCGCTTCCACACAGGGGCCGGCCTGCCCGTGCTACCCGAACGCGAAGGGCCGCCGCCGCGCGTGCACCGCCTGCCCGAGCGGGGCGCCGCCGACCTCCTGGTCACGCTGACCCAGCGGCACCCCGATCACACCATCGGTGTGATCGTGAACTCCAAGCACACCCAGTTCTCGATCCTCGGCAGTCTGGAGCGGAGAGCACCGCGGCTCAAACCCCAGCTGTACACCTCCCAGGCAACCAAGGGCCGGTACCGCACCCTGGACCTGGCTCGCCCCGGCATCGTCCTGGTTCACCGGGCCAGCGCGAAGGGGCTCGGATTCGACACGGTCGTCGTCCCCGACACGCACACCGACGCGGCGGTGGATCCCACCTCTGCGGCCCTGCGGATGACCTACTACGTGCTGGCCACCCGAGCCCGGCACGAACTGCACTTGGCCTACGAAGGCGAGAGCGAGCCGCCGCTGCTGGCTCAGATCGGCACGGGTGAGTTGGTCCGCGGCTGAGCCGGGCGACAGCCGGTACGGGGGTGTCTTAGCCGAGCTGAGTCGAGCTGCGTGCCGGTTGTCCGTCCGCTGGACAGGACCGGGATCGAGCAGCGGCGGTTGTTCCGGCGGTGGCTGAACAGACGATCCATGCCCCACGTATCCCCCCACCGTGGGAAGATCCCTCAGCATGAGCGCATCCCCGGCCGTGAGGAGCCTGCGCGCTGCCGTGTTCGCCGCGGTGTGCGTGCTGCTCGCCGCTGCCGGGCACGGGCTGGCCATGGGGGACATGCCGTCGGTGGGGGCCGACGCGGGCGCGTTTCTCGGGGTCTTCGGGCTCGGGTGGGCGCTCGGCCGGCGCGAGCGGTCATTGCCCGGCATCGGCGCGGTCATGCTCGCCACGCAGGCGGGGCTGCACTTCGCCTTCGGGGCGGCCCACCCGGGCCCGGCGGCCGGTTCGGGGCGTGCTCACGTCATGCACATGGCCGCCATGATCGGGCACGGCATGACCGGGCACGGCATGACCGGGCACGTTATGACCGGGCACGGCATGGCGGCGATGCACGCCCGTTCCGCGACGGTCCATGCGACGACGGCGCACGCCACGACCGCGTACGCCACCCTCGCCCATCTTCTCGCCGCCCTCCTCGCCTCCTGGTGGCTGCGGCGGGGCGAGGCCGCGCTGTGGTCGCTGCTGCGGCGGGCCGTCGCACTCGTGCCCGGGCTCATCGCCTGGTGGCGGAACGCCCCGCTGCCCGACCCCACCGGGCGCACCGCGCCCCTTCCCGCCGCCCCCGAACCGCCCCGCCGGCCCGCGCTGCGGCACGCGGTGAGCCGTCGTGGGCCCCCGCGCCCGATCCCGTACACGGTCTGAACCGGGACTGACCAGCCCACACCCCTCACCCGTACGGAGATCCACTCACCCATGTCCACGACACGCACGCACACCCGCACCCGCACCGCCGCGGGACGTACCACCCTGCGCCGCGCCGCGACCGTCACCGCCCTCGCCGCCGCCGGCCTGTTCGGCGCCGCCGGAATCGCCTCGGCGCACGTCACCGTGCACCCGGAGAGCTACGCCAAGGGGGCCACGGACGGCGTGCTCACCTTCCGCGTGCCCAACGAGGAGGACAGCGCCTCCACCGACAAGGTGCAGGTCTTCCTGCCCACCGACCACCCCGTCCTCGGCGTCCTGGTCCACCCGCAGGACGGCTGGACCCCGAAGGTCACCACCACCAAACTGAAGACGCCGGTCAAGACGGACGACGGCACCATCACCGACGCGGTCTCCGAGATCACCTGGACGGGCGGGAAGATCGGCGCCGGGCAGTACGAGGACTTCGACGTCGCCTTCGGACAACTTCCCGACAGCACCGATCAGTTGATGTTCAAGACGCTGCAGACCTACTCCGACGGCAAGGTCGCCCGCTGGATCGAGGCGCCGACGGGAGGGGAGGAGCCGGAGAACCCGGCGCCCGTCCTGAAGCTCACGGCCGCGGGTGACGAGAACGCGGCGCCCACCGCGTCCAAGGGCGACTCCGACGGCGCGTCCAAGGCCACCGCCGCCTCGAACGACTCCAGCGACTCCACCGCCCGTGGTCTCGGGATCGCCGGACTCGTGGTCGGTGTGCTCGGCCTCGCCGCCGCCGCGTTCGCGATCCTGCGCGGCCGCTCGGCTCGGTAGCAGCCCGTACCAGGGGAGGGCCCGGACCGGCATCGCGCGTGCCTGGTCCGGGCCCTCGCGCGTGCGGAGACACGGTCGAAAACCGGTTGCGGCCACGGGGGTGGTGGTGAGGATGGGCCCATGGGAGAACGAGCGCCAGTGGAGCCGTTCGGGGGGACGGGGTACGCCGCTCGGGTGTCCGCCCACACCGCGGTGGGAGCCCGCCTGAGCCTGCTCAGCGATCGTCGGCTGCGGGACGTGGTGGCCGGTGCGCGGGGGCTCGGCTCCGGGGTCGGCGGCAGGGCGGCCGAGCTGGAGGTCGACGGTCTGCGCGTCTTCGTCAAGCGCGTGCCGCTCACCGACCTGGAACTGACGGCCGATCGTATACGGTCGACCGCCAACCTCTTCGGACTTCCCCTCTTCTACCAGTACGGGGTCGGCTCGGCGGGCTTCGGGGCCTGGCGTGAGCTGGCCGCGCACCTCATGACCACGAGCTGGGTGCTGAGCGACGAGTACGCGGGATTCCCGCTGCTGTACCACTGGCGGGTTCTGCCGGACACTCCTCCCGACGGCTTCGCCGACGCCTTCGGCGGGGTCGAGGGAGCGGTCGCGCACTGGGACGGATCAACGGCTGTCCGGCGTCGACTGGAGGCCATCGGCGCGGCCTCCGCCAGCCTGGTCCTCTTCCTGGAGCACGTGCCGCACACGCTCGCCGACTGGCTCCGCGACCCCCGGCACGCAGCCGGGCCCGGACGGGCGGACGGCCCGGCGGACGGTTCATGGGCCTATTTGTGGGCCGAGGACGCGCTGCGCGAGGGCACGGAGTTCATGAGCGGACGCGGACTCGTCCACTTCGACGCCCACTTCCGGAACGTGCTCACCGACGGCCGGCGGATCTACTTCGCCGACCTCGGGCTGGCGCTGAGCCGCGACTTCGAGCTGTCCGCCGCGGAACGCGGATTCCTGACTGCCCACTTGCCGTACGACCGCTCGTACGTCCCCACCCACCTGCTCCGCCACCACCTGCCCGACGAGGTGCGCGGGGGCGTCGAACCCGGGGCGTTCCTGCGCGGGTGGACCGAAGGCGACCGGCCCGGCAGCGTTCCGCCGGGTCTTGCCGCGCTCATCGACCGGCACGCACCGCACGCGCTCGTCCTGGACGACTTCCACCACCGGCTGCTCACCCATGGCAAGCACACCCCGTTTCCCACGGCCGAGGTCCTGCGGGCGCTGGCCGCCGGGGCGCCGTCGGCGAAGGGGTGAGAGCGGCACGCCGCTGTTTGTCGACCGTCCCTCGTCGACAGTCGACAGTCCCTCGTCGACAGCCGACCGTCGACGCCGTGCGGTCAGCGCGCCGCCAGCTCCAGCTTCAGCTCCCGCACCAGCGGCTCCACGGCGGCCGTCTCCTCGACCCCCGCCCTCGCAGAGTTGCCGTACAGCCACAGCACGTCCCGGCCGAACGACCAGACCAGGGAACCGAGCGAGAGCAGGACGATGCCCAGGTTGGCCGTGTGCGGCAGCAGATCGGCACCCGCGAGCAGCAGGCAGATGCCCTGGAGCGCGGCGACCGTCTTGCGGGCGAACGACGGGGGCAGCGGGGCGTTCAGCCAGGGCGCGACCCGGGCGGCGGCGACGAACGCGTAGCGCATGCCGCCGATCAGCAGGACCCACGGGCCGAGCTGCGTCGACACGTACACGCTCAGCACCAGGATCAGGAACGCGTCGACCTCCATGTCGAAGCGGGCCCCGAGCGCGGAGGAGGTCCCGGTGCGGCGGGCCACCTTGCCGTCCACCCCGTCCAGCAGCAGGGCGACGGCGGTCAGGCCGACCAGCAGTGTGACCGGCGGGGAACTCTCGAAGGAGTCCGCGACCAGCGCGGTCACCCCGCCGACCAGGGTGGCCCGGCCGAGCGTGACCCGGTTGGCGGGACCGAAGGAGCTGAGCCGGGAACGGTGCAGGGCGCGGGAGAGGACCGCCCAGGTGGCGAACGCGAAGACCAGTCCCGTCAGCCAGCCGGCCGGCCCCATGCCGATCGCCGAGCCGAGCAGGGCCAGCAGCAGGATCTGCACGCCCGCTCCCACAGCGGTCTCCTGCTGGAGCCTTGCGTCAAACGTGTTGTTCAGGGCCACCGCACATTCCTCCGGCCGAGTGACAGAGTCGATCACCGCCGCGTACTGTGCGCGGCCTGTGCACATCTCGGTACGTGAACCACTTCCCGATCGTTCAGGAGGATGCCGATGAACCGGTCGGCCCGCGCGTTCTGGCTCCGCTCGCCGGGGCTCGGTGAGATCCGTGAGGTCGCCCTCACGACGCCGGCCGAGGACGAGGTGCTGGTCCGCGCGCTGTACTCCGGAGTGAGCCGCGGCACGGAGACCCTGGTGTTCCGCGGCGGGGTGCCCGCGTCCCAACACGCCGTGATGCGGGCCCCGTTCCAGGAGGGCGACTTCCCCGGGCCGGTGAAGTACGGCTACCTGAACGTCGGCGTCGTGGAGGAGGGCCCCGCGCACCTCCTGGGCCGTACGGTGTTCTGCCTGTATCCGCACCAGAGCCGTTACGTCGTTCCGGTGAGCGCCGTCACCGTCGTACCCGAGTCGGTGCCCGCCGGGCGGGCCGTGCTGGCCGGGACCGTGGAGACCGCGGTGAACGCCCTGTGGGACGCCGCGCCCCTGGTCGGCGACCGGATCGCGGTCGTCGGCGGCGGCATGGTCGGCTGCTCGGTGGCCGCGCTGCTCGCCCGCTTCCCCGGCGTACGGCTCCAGCTCGTCGACGCCGACCCGGCGCGCGCAAAGACGGCGCGGGCGCTCGGCGTCGACTTCGCCGGCCCGGAGGAGGCCCTCGGCGACTGCGACCTGGTCGTGCACGCCAGCGCCACCGAGGCGGGACTGACCCGCTCCCTGGAACTCCTCGCCACCGAGGGCACGGTCGTGGAGATGAGCTGGTACGGCGACCGGCGCGTCAGCCTGCCGCTCGGCGAGGCCTTCCACTCCCGCCGGCTCACCGTGCGCGCCAGCCAGGTCGGCACCGTCTCCCCGGCGGCCCGCGCGGGCCGCGGCTACGCCGAACGGATGGCGCTCGCCCTCGACCTGCTCGCCGACCCGGCACTGGACGCCCTGGTCACCGGGGAGAGCTCCTTCGAGGAACTGCCCGGTCTCATGCCGAAGCTGGCCTCCGGCGAGATCCCGGCCCTGTGCCACCGCATCAGCTACGGTCAGGACCCCCGACCCGCGACCTGACCTGCGCGGGGACGAGTGCCTGAGCAGGAAAAGGGTGAGGAGAGGCTGAACACGGGGAAGTCAGGAGCCGTACTACACGGCATCCCCCGGCAGGGAACCGCCGGGGACACCAGACGCGCCGCACCTGGAGGGTCGTCCGTTGTTCAGCATCACCGTCCGCGATCACATCATGATCGCCCACAGCTTCCGCGGCGAGGTGTTCGGACCCGCGCAGCGACTGCACGGCGCCACGTTCCTGGTGGACGCCACCTTCCGCCGTGAACAGCTGGACGAGGACAACATCGTCGTGGACATCGGTCTGGCCACGCGCGAACTCGGCGCCATCACCGGCGAACTGAACTACCGCAACCTCGACGACGAACCCGAGTTCGCGGGAATCAACACCTCCACCGAGTTCCTCGCCAAGGTCATCGCCGACCGGCTCGCCGAACGCGTCCACAAGGGCGCGCTCGGCGAGGGCGCCAAGGGCCTGAAGTCCCTCTCGGTGACCCTGCACGAGTCACACATCGCCTGGGCGAGCTACGAGCGTGGCCTGTGACCGAGACGACCATGGCGAAGACGCGGCTCGCCTACGTGCCCGCGCAGCCCACCGCTTCCGAGAAGGCCGGGATCATCCCCATGTCCCTGCGCACCGTGCACTTCGTCATGCCGGGCGGCGTCGACGACCCGGCCGCGCCGAGCGGCGGCAACGCCTACGACCGCCGGGTCTGCCTCGACCTGCCCGGCTTCGGCTGGCAGGCCGTGCGGCACGCGGTGCCCGGCAGCTGGCCGCGCCCCGGCCGGGCCGACCGCGACGTACTCGCCCGCACCCTGCGCGAACTGCCGGACGACACCGTCGTCCTGCTGGACGGCCTGGTCGCCTGCGGCGTCCCCGAGGTCGTCGTCCCCGAGACCGAACGCCTGCGCCTCGCGGTACTGGTGCACCTGCCCCTCGGCGACGAGACGGGCCTCGACCCGCTCGTGGCCGCCGACCTCGACGCGCGCGAGCGTGCGGTGCTGCGCGCGGTGCCCGCCGTGATCGCCACCAGCGACTGGGCGGTCCGCCGCCTCGTCTCCCACCACGGCCTGGCGCCCGAACGGGTGCACGCCGCCGCCCCCGGCGCCGACATCGCGCCCCTCGCCCCCGGCACCGACGGCGTCTCCCGCCTCCTGTGCGTGGCCGCGGTCACCCCGCGCAAGGGCCAGCACCGGCTGGTGGAGGCGCTGGCCGCGGTCACCGACCTGCCGTGGAGCTGCGACTGCGTCGGCGGGCTGACCGGCGACCCGGAGTACGTCGCCCACCTGCGCGGCCTGATCCGCGAACACGGCCTCCAGGACCGGCTGCGGCTGATCGGGCCGCAGGCCGGCGCCGCACTCGACGCCAGCTACGCGGCGGCCGACCTGATGGTCCTCACCTCCTACGCGGAGACGTACGGCATGGCCGTCACCGAGGCCCTGGCGCGCGGTGTACCGGTGCTGGCCACCGACGTCGGCGGGGTGCCCGAGGCGGTCGGCCGCGCCCCCGACGGCGGCGTCCCCGGCATCCTCGTGCCGCCGGAGGACCCCGCCGCGTTCGCCGCCGAACTGCGCGGCTGGTTCGGCGAACCCGACGTGCGCCGCCGGCTGAAGGCCGCCGCGCGCGGGCGCCGCGCCGCCCTCGACGGCTGGGCGACGACCGCCCGCAGCCTGGCCGGGGTCCTCGGCCGGCTTCCGCAGGCCCCGGGGAGGGCGGCATGACCGAGACGACGACGGTGACCGGCGGCATCCCCGCCCAGCCGGGGCCCCGCGAGGGCGCGTACCAGCTGCCCGCAGGGAGCGAGGAGACACGGGTGGACGCCGGTGAGCGGACGGGCGAGCCGTCCGGTGCGGCCGCCGGGCCGGACGGGCCCGACGAGCAGGGCAGGCAGGGAGGGCACGGCGAACATGGCGGTTCCTCGGGTGTGATCCCCGGTGCCGGTCCTGTCACCCGGCCCGGTGAGCGGGCCACCCTGCGGCTGAGGGACGGCGCCGACGCGAACCACGGCGGGCACGGCGAGCACGGCGAGTACGGCGGGCACGACGACCGGCCCGGGGGACACGACGCCGGCGAGGAGCCGGCGAGGTACGCCCCGGAGTGGCTGCAACTGCGCGAACCCGCCGACGCGGACGCCCGGGCGGCGGACCTGCTGGACCCGCTGCGGGACCGGTTCGCCGCCCTGCCCGACCGGGAGGGCGGCCTCGTGGTGCACGACCTGGGCTGCGGCACCGGCTCGATGGGCCGCTGGCTCGCGCCCCGCCTCGACGGCGCCCAGCACTGGGTCCTGCACGACCGCGACCCCTACCTGCTGCACTTCGCCGCCGTCGCCTCCCCGCGCTCCGCCGCCGACGGCAGCCGGGTCTCGGTCGAGACGCGCCGCGGCGACGTCGCCCGGCTCACCCCGGACGCGCTGGCCGGGGCCTCCCTGGTGACGGCCTCGGCGCTGCTGGACGTCCTCACCCGCGAGGAGATCGACGCCCTCGCCGACGCGTGCGCCGGCGCCGGCTGCCCGGCCCTGCTCACGCTGTCCGTCGCCGGACGCGTCGAACTCGCCCCGGCCGACCCGCTGGACGCGGAGCTCACCGAGGCGTTCAACGCCCACCAGCGCCGGACCGGCCTGCTCGGCCCGGAAGCGGTCACCGTCGCCTGCGAGGCGTTCGCCGAGCGCGGGATGACGGTGCGGCTGCGTCCCAGCCCGTGGCGGCTGGGCCCCGAGCACGCCGCGCTGACCGCGCAGTGGCTGCGCGGCTGGGTGGGCGCGGCCGTCGAACAGCGGCCCGAACTGCGCGAGCGCGCCGAGCGCTACCTCGGCGAACGCCTGGCCGCGTGCGAGGCCGGTGAGCTGGAGGCCGTCGTCCAGCACACCGACCTGCTGGCCCTGCCCCGGCCGTCGGGAGGGGCCTCATGAGCGAGCCGGCCGGGGGAGGAGCGGGCACGGCCCGCCCGCCGGAGGCGTCGACGGCGCTGCTGGAGCTGCCCGCGGGTGAGGCCGTGCGGGCCGGCGGCGCGACGCCGGGCGGGTCCGGATCCGCCACGACGGGGGAGCACGGCGCCATCGAGGCGGCCGGGTCCGGGGCCTGCGCGCCTGGCGAACTCGGCGCCTGCCTGCCTGCCGAGGCAGCCGGCACCTCCGAGTCGCCACAGCACACCGGGGAATCCGACACCTCCGCCCGGACACCCGCGCCCCGCACCCTCCTCGCACGTCTCAACTCCCCAGCGTTGCGCACCCACTTCGGCACCGTGGCCGGCACGGTCATCCTCGCCGCGCTGTTGTGGCGGCTCGGTACCGGCGTGCTGCTCGACGGGCTTCGGCGGATCGACTCGACGACGCTGCTGGCGGCCTCCGGCATCGGCGTGGTCACCACCGTGTTCAGCGCGTGGCGCTGGCAGTTGGTCGCCCGGGGCCTCGGCATCCGGCTGCCGCTGGGTGCCGCGGTGGCCGACTACTACCGGGCGCTCTTCCTCAACGCGGCCCTGCCCGGCGGCGTGCTCGGCGACGTGCACCGGGCGGTGCGGCACGGGCAGAGCGCCGGTGACATGCGGCGCGGGGTGAAGGCGGTCGTCCTGGAGCGGGTCGCCGGGCAGATCGCGCTCGCGGTGTTCGGTGCGGCGGTGCTGCTGACCCTGCCGTCGCCCGTCCGGTCGGACGTCCGCGTCCTCGGCCTGCCGGTGGCTCTGGCCGCGGCGGCCGCGCTCGCCGTGGTCCGCGTCGTCCGGGGCAACCGCGCCTCCGCCCCCGGCGGCGGCATGCGCCGGTTCCTCGCCGAGGCACGGCAGGGCCTGTTCTCCCGCCGGTCCGGCCCCGGAGTGGCGCTGTCCTCCGCCGTCGTCCTGGCCGGGCACCTCGCGATGTTCGTCGTGGCGGCCCGGGTCGCGGGCTCCGCCGCGTCCGTCGCGGTGCTGCTCCCGCTCGCCGTCCTCGCCCTGGTCGCCATGGGCCTGCCGCTGAACGTCGGCGGCTTCGGCCCCCGCGAGGGCGTCACCGCCTGGGCGTTCGGCGCCGCCGGGCTCGGCGCGAGCAGCGGAGTGGCCGTCGCCGTCGTCTACGGCGTGCTCAGCTTCGTCGCGGCCCTGCCCGGCGCCGTCGTCCTCGTCGCCCGCTGGTGGACCGGGCTGCGCGGCTACTCCCGTACCGCGCCGGCGCCGTCGGGGGACGTGAGCAGCGCGAAAAGCGCGCCGAACGAATCCGCCAGGCTCGCCAGCAGTTCCTTCCCCTTTTCCGCCGAGCCCAGGGAAGGACGGCCGATGACGCCCGAATCGGTATAGGCGGACATTCCCACGGTGAGCAGATGGCGACGGTCGTCCGCGGTGAAATCGGCGGACTCGTATCCAGGGCGGACGAATTCGGGGTGAGAGTGCAGCAGAATCGACGTCTCGATTTCTCCCGCGTGCATGTCGGTCAGCAGCGAGGTGGTCACCCCCGCCCGCTGCCGAGCCGTCTCCCAGTCCTCCGCGGCCGGGAAGAGCCCCATGCGCTCCCCGCGCGCGGACGCCTCCTGGACGACGTTGCCCAGCACGTAGTTCCCGCCGTGCCCGTTGACCACGACCAGCGCCTCGACACCGGAGCGGCGCAGCGACTCGGCGATGTCCCCGACCACCGCGTGCAGGGTCGGCGCGGAGATGCTGACGGTCCCCGGCCAGGCCGCGTGCTCGTGCGAGCAGGACACCGTCACCGGAGGAAGGAGGTGCACCGGGTACGCCTCGGCGATCTCCCGTGCCACGGCACAGGCGACGAGCGTGTCGGTCGCCAGCGGAAGGTACGCCCCGTGCTGTTCGAGGCTGCCGACGGGAAGGACGGCGACCTGTGTTGAAACGCCCGCCCCCCGCATCCGTACGTCTTCCGTAGTGTCCGCCGGCACCACCCCGTATGCCACCGGCCGCGCGCCCGAACCACTCATCTTTTCCCGGCCTTTCGTCTCTGCTTAGGAATCAGATCATGACAGAAAACCTCGGCGTCCTCGGCAAGAAGTCTTCGCGGCGTTCGGGCGCGGAACGCGTCGTGAATACCCCGTTGCCCACCGTGTACGGGAAATTCCAGGCGATCGGCTACCTGGACCACGACCGCGGTGACGAGCAAGTCGCCCTCGTGCACGGCGAGATCGGCAGCGAGAACGTTCTGGTCCGGCTGCACTCGGAGTGCCTGACCGGGGACGCGTTCGGCTCCCAGCACTGCGAGTGCGGCGACCAGCTGGCCTCCGCCATGCGCGCGGTGGTCGCCGAAGGCAGCGGCATCGTCGTCTACTTGAGGGGGCACGAGGGGCGCGGCATCGGCCTGCTGGCCAAGCTGCGCGCGATGGCCCTGCAGGCTGAGGGCCTGGACACGGTCGAGGCGAACCTGGCGCTCGGCCTGCCGGTCGACGCCCGGGACTACGGCGTCGCCGCGCAGATCCTGCGTGACCTCGGGGTGCGCTCGGTCCGCCTGATGTCGAACAACCCGCGCAAGCGAGAGGCGCTGGTGCGGCACGGCATCCAGGTCGCCGAGCAGGTGCCGCTGCTGATCGAGCCGTGCGAGAGCAACATCACCTACCTGCGGACCAAGCGGGAGCGGATGGACCACATCCTGCCCCACCTGGACGCGGTCGCCCACGGCTCCTGAACCGCCGGCTCCCGCCCGCCGGGCCCCTGCCCACGGCTCCGGCCCGCCGACTGCCGACGGCGGACCGCCGACGGCCGACCGTCGGGCCCGTCCCGCCTGGGTCCCGGCCGGGGGAGCCTGCCGGAGGGAGCCCGCCAGGGCAGGCGCCCGCCCGGCGCCGTGGCGCGCGCGGCACCCGGGTGACATCGTCTACAGCGACAGCGTCGGACTCGGCATCCGGGACGCGGCGGCGGCCCGGGCCGTGAACCGCGCGGTGAAGGAGGCGGCGAGTGAACCTTCGGGCCCGGGTGGTCATCGTCGGTGGCGGGGTGATGGGCACGAGCATCGCCTACCACCTGGCGCGCGCCGGAGTGCGGGACGTGGTCCTGGTGGAACGCGACGAACTCGCCGCGGGCTCCACCTCCCGGGCCGCGGGCGGGGTGCGGGCCCAGTTCTCCGACGAGCTGAACATCCAGCTGGGCGCCCGCAGCCTGGAGGCCTTCGGCCGGTTCGAGGAGGAGATCGGCCAGGACATCGGGCTGCACCGGGTCGGCTACCTGTTCCTGCTCTCCACGCCCGAGCAGGTCGCCTCCTTCGAGGCGGGCGTGCGCCTGCAGAACTCCCTCGGAGTGCCCAGCCGGATGCTGACCCCGGCGGAGGCCCTCCGGCTGTCGCCGCTGATCAGGACCGACGGGCTGCTGGCCGCCGCCTACTCCCCGGACGACGGCCACTGCACCCCCGAGGCGGTCGTCCAGGGCTATGCCGCCGCCGCCCGCGCCCGCGGCGCCCGCATCCTGCGCCACACCGAGGTGACCGGCGTCGAACGTGACGGCAGCACCGTCACCGCCGTCACCACCACCCGCGGCCGCATCACCACCGGCACGGTGATCTGCGCGGCCGGTGCCTGGTCACGTGCGGTCGGCGCCCTGGCAGGCGTGGACCTGCCGGTACGGCCGCTGCGCCGGCAGATCGCCGTCACCGAACCGGTGCCCGGCCTGCCGCCGGCGCTGCCCATGACCATCGACTTCACCACCAGCCTCTACTTCCACGCCGAGGGCCCCGGACTGCTGCTCGGCATGTCCGACCCGGACGAGCGGCCCGGCTTCGCCACCGACACCCACGACCGCTGGATCCCCCGGCTGTGCGAGGCGATGCAGCGCCGTGCCCCCGCCCTGTTGGAACTGCGCCGCACCGGCGGCTGGGCCGGTCTGTACGAGAACACGCCCGACCACAACGCGCTGATCGGCGAGGCGTCCTCGGTATCCCGTTTTCTGTATGCGACCGGCTTCTCCGGACACGGTTTCCTCCAGGGACCCGCCGTGGGCGAGATCGTCCGCGACCTGTACCTGGGCCGCGTACCCTTCCTGGACGTCAGCCCCCTGAGCGCCGGCCGGTTCGCGGCCGACGCCCCGCGCCCGGAGGCGAACCTGGTATGACCGAGCTCCACCTGTGGCTGCGCCACGAGGCCCGCACGACCGAGCGGCGCACGCCGGTCGTCCCCACCGACGCCCGCCGTCTCGTCGCGGACGGGGTCCGCCTGACCGTGGAGGAGTCCCCGCAGCGGATCTTCCCCCTGGAGGAGTACGTGGCGGCCGGCTGCGGCACCGCACCGGCGGGCTCCTGGGTGACGGCCCCGCCGGACGCGGTGATCCTCGGATTGAAGGAGCTCCCCGGCGACCCGCCCAGGCTGACACACCGGCACATCTCCTTCGGGCACGCCTACAAGGGGCAGCCGGGCGCGGCCGACCTGCTGCGCCGGTTCGCGGCCGGGGGCGGAGCACTGCTGGACCTGGAGTACCTGGTCGACGAGCACGGCCGCAGGCTCGCCGCCTTCGGCTACTGGGCCGGCTACCTGGGCGCCGCCCTCACCGTGCTCCTGCACCGCGGCCGGCTGAGCGCCCCCCTGCGGCCGACCGGCAGAGAGGAACTGGACGCCGCCCTCCAACCGGTCGCCGATGACGAGGAGTTCACGGCTCTCGTGATCGGCGCGCTGGGCCGCAGCGGCCGGGGCGCCAACGCCGCCCTGGACACCGCCGGCGTGACCGCCACCCGCTGGGACCTCGCCGAGACCCGCGACCTGGACCGCGCGGCCCTGCTGGCCCACGACGCGATGCTCAACTGCGTCCTCGCCACCACCCCCGTCCCGCCCTTCCTGCGCGAGACCGACCTGGACGACCCGGCCCGCCGCCTGCGCACCCTGTGCGACGTCACCTGCGACGTCGGCTCCCCGCTGAACGTCCTGCCCGTCTACGACCGCACCACCGACTGGACCGCCCCGGCGCGCCGGCTGCGCGAGGACCCGCCGCTGGACCTCATCGCCATCGACAACCTGCCGTCCCTGCTGCCCCGCGAGTCCAGCACCGACTTCTCCGCGGCCCTGCTGCCCGAACTGCTCGGCTTCGGCACCTCGGCGGCCTGGCGGCGCTGTCTCGACCGGTTCCACCAGGCCTGCCGGGAACTCGGCATCGCAGAAGGGTAGTTGCGTCATGACTGAGCGCGTTCCGGCGAGCGGCACCGTGCACTGGGTGGGCGCCGGCCTGTCCACCGGCAGCGGACTGGCGGACCTGTGCGAGCGGGCCGGCCGGGTACGGCTGTGGCACCGCACCGAGGAACGCGCGGCCGACGCCCTGGCCGGAATGGGCCTGACGGGACGGGCCGGACCCCGGGCGTTCACCCTGCCGGCCCTCGCCGCCGCACTGGCGCCCGGCGACGTCGTCGTCTCCATGCTGCCCGCGCCCGAACACGCCGGGCTGCTGTCCGCCTGCGTCCGGGCGCGGGCGCACTTCGCCTGCTCCAGCTACGTCTCGCCCGAGGTGCTCGACCAGGTCCCGACGGCCCTGGCCACCGGTCTCGTCGTGCTCACCGAGGCGGGCCTCGACCCGGGCATCGACCACCTCTTCGCGCACAGCCTCATCGGCCGGGCACGTGCGGACATCGGACCGGACACCCCGGCGGCCTACCGCCTCACCTCCTACTGCGGCGGTGTCCCGGCGGTCCCGAACGACTTCCGGTACCGCTTCAGCTGGGCACCCCTCGGCGTCCTCAACGCGCTGCGAGCGCCCGCCCGTTACCTGCAGGACGGCGCCGAGGTCACCGCCGCCCGGCCCTGGGAGGCGACCCGGCCGCTCGTCCTGGCCGGGGAGACCTTCGAGGCCTACCCCAACCGGGACAGCGTCCCTTTCGTCGAGCAGTACGGGCTGCCGGCCGCCTGGACGCCCCGTACCTTCGTGCGCGGCACGCTGCGCCTGGACGGCTGGCGCAAGGCGTGGGAGCCGGTCTTCGAGGAACTGCGCACGGGCGACGACGAGCGCATCGCCGCCCTGGCCCGCGAACTGGCGGCGGCCCATCCGACCACGGACGCCGACCGCGACCGCGTGGTGCTCTCGGTGTCCCTGACGGTCGAGGCCGCGGACCGAACCTGGACCGGCGGGTACCTGCTCGACCTCGTCGGCGACGAGGAGGAGTCGGCGATGGCCCGCTGCGTCTCCCGGCCCCTCGCCCTGGGCGTCCGTCACATCCTCGACGGATCCCTGCCGGCCGGCCTGAACCGGGCGGCGGAGACCGCCGCGCGATCAGCCCTCTGGCTGGCCGAACTCTCCGATGAGGGACTGGACTTCAGCTTCCGGCGGGATACCTAGAGGGGCCTTCGGGCCGGCCGGTCCGCCTGCGCTGCGCGGCCCCCCGGTCGGGCGGCTCAGTGGTGCTGTCCGATGCGGTCGACCACCTGGATGTCCTCCAGCGTTGTGGTCCGGTAGTAGTAGTTGACCTGCTTCCACTCGCCGTTCACCTTCTTCGCGGAACTGCCCTTGGTGCGCAGGCCCAGGTAGTCGTAGGTCTTGCGGTCGAAGAGGAAGGTGAAGGCGGCCTTGGGGTGCGAGACGCCGACGGCGCGCCGCCCGGTCACGGTCGCGTCGTGGTAGTCGAGCCTGATCCGGGGCAGCTTCGACAGCGCTTCGAAGGCGGCGGCCTGCAGCGCCGGAGGCAGCACCCGGGGCTCCGTCAGCAGCATGCACCCCTCGAAGAACGCTTGCACGTCGTTCAGCAGCGAGCTCTTCATGCCGGGCCTGAACTGGGCCAGGAGCTTGTCGGGGTCCGTCGGCATTCGCTGGAGCTCGGAGTAGACGGTCGGCGGCCAGCGCACCTCGTGCTTGCCGAGCGGCGGGTCGTGGTGGATCTTCCCGTTCTCCTGGCGCAGGGACGGCTTCGAGCCGTCCACCGACGTCCAGCTCTCGTCGGTCCACGTCCGGGTCCTGCCGCCGTTGAGGTACGTCTGGACGACGTACGTCCGGGTGTAGAAGTACTGGTCGTCGCGCGGGACGGGCAGGTCGCGGTTCGCGGTGCGGGACCGGTCGGCGGCCCGCCGCAGCACCTCGGCGGCGCTGACCGTGTCCAGCCGGGTCGTGCGGTCGTGTCCGTCGCCGTCGCGCGTGACGACGACGCTGACGCCCGCGCCCGCCGCGACGGCGCCGGCGAGCGCGGTGCGCAGCACCAGGCGCCGGTTCAGCCCGCCGGTGCGGGCGGTGCGACCGCGGGACTCCTCGGTGACGGCGGTCTCCAGGCGGGCCCGGGCCGCCGCACGGGCCCGGTCGGAGAGTCCCTCGGCGCCGGTGTCCCAGTCCCGCACCTGCGTCAGCTCATCCATGATCGGTCTCCTTGCGGTGCGGTCGAGGTGGGGTGGCCGGCTGCGGCCAGTGCCTTGCGCAGCCTGGTGCGGGCCCGGTGCAGACGGGAGCGCACGGTGCCGACCGGCACGCTCAGGGCCTGCGCGGCCTCCTCGTAGTCCAGTTCGCCCCAGGCGATCACCAGCAGCACGTCCCGGTACCGGGCGGGCAGCCCGGCGAGGGCGCCGGCCAGCGCGCTGTGCGACCCGCCGCTGAGCCGTTCGGCGACCCCGTCCTCGGGACCGTCGTGCTCCGTCCCGGGCGCCAGGGAGGCCACCCGCGACAGCGCCCGCAACCGGCGCGCCTCGTCGCGACGGTGACGCCCGATCAGGTTGGTGGCGATCCCGTACAGCCAGGGCCGGGCGTGCGGATGCGCCGGGTCGTAGCGCCGCCGCCGCTGGAAGGCGATCACGAAGGTCTCCGCCATCAGGTCGTCGGCGGTGTCGGAGCCGAGGCGCCGGGCGATGTAGCGGTGGATGTCGTCGGCGTAGCGGTCGAAGATCACGGCGAACGCGTCGGGCGTCTCCCAGGACCGTTCGATGACCGAGCCGTCGGAGCCGCCGCTCGCGGCCGTCGCCGGGGCGGCCGCGGCGCCGTTGTCTCGCAGCGGGGTCACGTTCCACCTCTGTGGTTCATGCACGTCCTCGGGAATCGGGTCGTGGTGTCGTGGTCACCCGCTGTTCGCCGATGCCGGGCACGGAGTTCCAGTCCGGCAAGTGACCCGCATCACAGCGCCGTTGGTGCGCATCCGAGGGCCGGAAGCCGTGACCGCGGCGGCCGGCCGGGCGGTCCTCGGGGTCAGTCCGTCAGCGCCTCGTGCACCAGCCGGCGCAAATCCGGGAAGACCTTCAGGCCCCTCGGCCGCACCTGGGTCATGAACTGCACGGTGAGGTCGTGGGCCGGGTCGACCCAGAAGGCGGTGGTGGCGACTCCGGTCCAGCCGTACGTGCCCCGGCTGGTCGGGGCCAGGGTGCGGGTCGGGTCGGTGACCACGGAGACGTTGAAGCCGAAGCCGAGTCCCCGGTTGGCGCGGCCCTGGTGGGCGGGGGCGCCGAAGGAGCTCAACTCGGCTTCCCCGGGCAGCTGGTTGCGTGACATCCGGGCCACCGTGCCGGGCGACAGCAGGCGGACGCCGTCCAGTTCGCCGCCCCGGCGCAGCATCTCCATGAACCGGTGGAAGTCCGGCGCACTGGAGACCAGACCGCCGCTGCCGGACAGGAACCGCGGCCGGTCCAGCACCGGCAGCCCGGGGACCGGCGTGATACCGCCCTCCTCCGTCTCGCCGTACAACTCGGCCAGCCGGTCCACCTGTTCGGGGGCGATGTGGAAGCCGGTGTCGGTCATGCCGAGCGGGCGCAGGATCCGCTCCGCGACGTACGCGTCCAGGGGCCGGCCGGAGACCACCTCGATCAGCCGGCCCAGCACGTTGGAGGCGACCGAGTAGTTCCAGCTCGTGCCCGGCTCGAACTGCAGCGGCATGCGCGCGTACACCTCGACGGTCTGCGCGAGATCCTTGCCCGGCGGCACCGAGTACTCCAGGCCCGCTTCCCGGTAGAGCGCGTCCACGGGGTGCTCGTGGTAGAAGCCGAAGGTCAGGCCCGCCGTGTGGGTGAGCAGATGCCGGACGAGGACCGGCCCGGCGGCCGGACGCGTGCGGACCCCGGCGCCCGCACCGCCCTCGTACACCCGCGGTTCGGCGAAGGCGGGCAGGTACCGGTCGACCGGGTCGTCCAGCGACAGGCGGCCGTCCTCCACCAGTTGGAGCACCGCGACCGCGGTGACCGGCTTGGTCATCGAGTAGATCCGCCACAGGGTGTCCGTCCCGACCGGCAGCCCGGCGGCGACGTCCCGGTGGCCGTGGACGGTCAGGTGGGCGACCCGGCCGCCGCGCGCCACGGACACCAGGTACCCGGGCAGCCGGCCCTCCTCGACGTGACGGGCGAAGAATTCGTCGAGCCGCCCCAGGGCCTCCGGGCAGAGCCCCGCCTCGTCCGGGTCGGCTTCCTGCCGCAGCTGTGCCATCGTGCTCCTCCGCATCGATCCCGCGCGTGCGCTCCGGCCCGCCTGCCGGGACGCACACCCTCATCGTCGCGCAGGAACACCCGGACGGACCCGCCCGTCCGTGATCTCCCTGTCCGGCGCGGCACCGGGTCCGGGCAGCGCGCGGGCGGCCGGTACACCGAGCGCCGCCACGGCCGCGAGCACGAGCAGCGCCGGCCGGGGCCCGGCGCCCATCAGCGCCGTCGCCGCGGCCACCCCGAGCACGGGCCCCACGTTGAGCGCGGTCTGCTGCAAGCCGCCCGCGACCCCGGCCACCGCCACCCGCGCGCCGCGTACGACGACCTCGGTGGCCGCCACCATCACCGTGCCGAAACCGGCGCCCAGCAGCGCGAAACCACCCCCGAGGGCGGGCGTGCCGGTGGCCCCGGACAGGACCAGGACGCCCGACGAGAGCAGCGCCATGGCCGCCGCGACCGTCCGCCGCGCGCCCAGCCGGCGCAGCAGCGCCGGGCACAGGACGGCGGACAGCACCATCAGCACCGCCAGCGGCAGGCTGCGCAGGGCGCTCTGGAACGGGTCGAGGGCCAGCCGCCGCTGGAGCACGTACGTCTCGGCGAACAGGGTGCCGAACAGCGCGGCAGACGCGGCGACGAGCAGGCCGAGCGCGGCCCCCACCGCCGGGGAGCCGATCACGCCGGGCGGCAGCAGCGGATGCGCGCCGCGCCGCTCGTGCCGCACGAAGACGGTTCCGGCGAGCACCGCACCGCCCAGCGCGGGCACGCCCCACGCGCTGGAGCCGGGCAGCGTGACCAGCGCCTGCACGAGACAGGCCAGGGCGAGCGCGAGCAGCAGGGCCCCGGGCAGGTCCAGCGGGGCTCGGACCGCCGGGCGGCGGTCCGAGCCCGGCAGCGCGAACGCCGCCAGCCCGAAGCCGGCCGCGGGCAGCGCGCCGACGAAGAACACCGCCCGCCAGCCGAGACCGCTCACCAGTACCCCGCCCAGCAGCGGACCCACTGCCGCCGCCAGGCCGATCGCGGCGGTGCGCACGGCCAGCGGCACCGCCAGCCGCTGCGGCGGGTACGCGGCCCGCAGCATCCCGAGCGTCGCCGGCTGCAGCAGCGCCCCGAACACGCCCTGCGCCACCCGCAGTCCGATCATCCAGCCGATGCCGGGCGCCAGGCCGACGCCCGCCGACGCCGCGCCGAACCCCAGCATGCCGAGCCCGAACACCCGCCGGTGCCCGTACCGGTCGCCGAGCCGCCCCGCGAACACCAGCAGGCTCGCCACCGCGACGAGGTACGCGGTACTCGTCCACTGCACCGAGGCGAACGACGCGTGCAGCGACCGTTGCAGGGAGGGCTGGGCGACCGTGAGGACCGTACCGTCGAGGGCGACGAGCACGGCCCCCGCCACACTGCTCGCCAGCGTCAGGCCGCGGTTCACCGCTCGTCCCGCGGGCCCAGGTGGGCGTCCAGTACCGCGTCGAGCAGCGGGCCCAACTGCTGTTCGCCGGTGGCGAGCTGGAGGCTGTTCCAGTGCCAGAGCTGGGCGACGCCGTGCAGGTTCGCCCACAGCGCGCCGGCCACCCGCCGGGCGTCCGCCTCGGGCCTGACCCGACCCACCAGGTCCGCGAGCACCCCGAACAGCGGCAGGCTGGTCTCCCTGAGCACCGAGCCGCCGCTGTCCAGCAGGTCGTGACGGAACATCAGCTCGTACATGCCCGGGTTGTCCAGCGCGAACTCCAGGTAGGCCCGCGCCAGTCCGGTCAGCCGTCGGCGCGGGCCGGTGACACCGGGCGCGGACCTGCCGACCCGGTCGCCCAGGTCGGTGAACCCCCGGTGGGCGATGGCGGACAGCAGCTCACGGTGGGTGGGGAAGTGGCGGCGCGGCGCCCCGTGGGAGACCCCGGCGCGCCGGGCGATCTCCCGCAGCGTCAGCGCCTGCACCCCCTCGGCGGCCACCAGTTCCACGCCCACATCCACCAGCCGGGCCCGCAGGCCCGTGTCGGACTCGCCCCTGGATCCCGTGTCTGACTCGCTCATGGATACTGTCTACCAGCGACGAGTAGACAGTGTCTACTCGCGGTTGTCGTGCCTCCCGGGCGCGGGGAATGCGGGACGGCCCCGGCCAGTTGACGCCCGTATGACAGAGGACTCGACGCAGGACTCGACACGGGCTTCGACGCAGGACGCGCTGCTCCGGCTGCTTGCCGGTACGAGGGGAGGGGTGCTGGTCACGCTCAAGGGCGACGGCCGGCCCCAGCTGTCCAACGTCAGCCACGCCTACTACCCCGAGGAGCGGATCGTCCGGATCTCCGTCACCGACGGCCGGGCCAAGACCCGCAACCTCCGCCGCGACCCCCGCGCCTCCTACCACGTCACCAGCGACGACCGCTGGGCGTACACGGTCGCCGAGGGTACGGCCGAGCTGTCGCCGGTCGCCCGCGATCCCCATGACGACACCGTCGAGGAACTGGTCCGGCTCTACCGGGACGTCCTCGGCGAGCACCCGGACTGGGACGACTACCGGGCCGCCATGGTCCGCGACCGCCGGCTGGTGGTACGGCTGCCCGTCGAGCGGGTCTACGGCATCCCGAAGGGCTGAGCCGCGGCCCGCCCGGGGGATGCGGACCGGGGCCGGGCCGCCCCGGCGCCGGACCGTGCCTCGATCGCGCGCAGCACCGCCACCATGTCCTGTCCGCCGTGACCCAGCCCCACCGTCTCCTCGAACAGGGCGTGGCACACGTCCAGCAGCGGTGAGGCCAGCCCCGCCCCGCGGGCCGCCTCGGCGATGAGCCGGTTGTTCTTGAGCACGTCCAGGGCGGCGGCCTGGACGGCGAAGTCCCCTTCGCGCAGCTTGGGCGCCTTCATCCGGGACACCCCGCTGGCCATGGGGCCCGCGTCCAGCACCTCCAGGAACAGCCGCCGGTCCAGGCCCTGCCGGTCGGCGAAGTGGAACGCCTCGGTCAGTCCGGTCACCAGCGTGATCAGGAAGAGGTTCACGGCCAGCTTCATCAGCAGTGCGCCCGGCGCCGCACCGCACGCGAACGTATCCCGGCACAGCGGCGCGAGCAGCGGCCGTACGGCGTCGACGGCGGACTCCTCGCCGGCGAGCATGGCCACCAGTTCCCCCCGTTCCGCCGGAACCCGCGACCCCGAGACGGGCGCCTCCACGTACCGGCCGCCGGCCGCGCGCACCTCGGCCTCCACGGCACGCGAGTGCTCGGGGGAGGTCGTGCCCATCGGGACGACGATCCGCCCGGCGACCCGGCCCCCGAACTCGGGAGTGCCGCGCCCCAGGACCGCGTCGAGGGCCGCCTCGTCGGCGAGCATCAGCAGCACCGCCTCCGCCCGCGCGAACACCTCCCCGGGGTCCGTCGCGACCTCGGCGCCGGCCGCGCGCAGCGGCTCGGCCCGCTCCGGTGTCCGGTTCCACACCACGAGGGGCGTGCCGGCGGCCGCCAGGCGCAGCGCCATGGGCCGGCCCATCACCCCGAGACCGATGAATCCGACCTTCACGGCACTGCCCTCCGCTCCACGGCCCCCGGCCCCGACAGGCCGACTATGACCGTCGTCATAGTAGCGGCTCTTATGACGTCGGTCATAGAGTGGTGGAGCGGTGGGACGGACCGGGCGGATGCGAGCACGGGCGCGCGCCGGCGAGCGGAGGTCACGGATGGCGGAGTCGCGGCACGGACCGCGCGAGCGGATGGTGTTCAGCGCGGCCCAGCTGATCCGGCGCCAGGGGGTCGGCGCCACCGGCATGCGGGAGGTCGCCGCCCACGCCGGAGCGCCGCGCGGATCGCTCCAGCACTACTTCCCGGGTGGCAAGGAACAGCTGGTCAACGAGGCCGTCGGCTGGGCCGGCCGGTATGCGGCCAAGCGGGTGGCCCGGTTCCTGGCGGGCCTGGACCGGCCGACGCCGAGCGGGCTGTTCGCGGCGATGGCCGCCCAGTGGACGCGGGAGTACGAGGCGGACGGCTTCGAGGCCGGCTGCCCGGTCGCCGCGGCGACGGTGGACTGCGCGGCCCAGGACGCCTCCACCCGACAGGCGGCGGCCGCCGCGTTCGCCGCCTGGCGCGGCCCGGTCGCCGAGGCCCTGACCGGCATGGGAGTGCCCGGCGACCGCGCCGACACCCTCGCCACCCTGATGATCAGCGCCCTGGAGGGCGCGATCCTCATGGCCCGCGCGGAGCAGGACGTACGCCCGCTGAGGGCCGTGACCGGCGAGCTCGGGCCGCTGCTCGACGCGGCGGTGGCGCACCCCGCCTGAACCACGGCCCCAGGCCGTGTCCGCGAAGTCCCGCCTGCCCCACCGGGCGGACGAGGGGACTGCATCCGTTCGGCGGAGCGCGCCGAGGGGCGGTCAGCCGGCGGCGGTGCGCTCCGCCGTGAGGTGGGCGATCACCATGTCGCCGAGCAGGGTCCGGTAGCGCTCGCGCTGCGCCGGGGCCACCAGGTCGCGGCCGAAGAGGACACCGAAGGTGTGCCGGTTCGCCACCCGGAAGAAGCAGAACGAGCTGATCATCGCGTGCAGCTCGACGGCGTCCACGTCGGCAGTGAACACTCCGGACTCCCGCCCGGCGGCCAGGATCCGGCGGATCACGTCCAGCGCCGGCGAACCGATCCGCCCGAGCTTCCGGGAGGCGGCGATGTGCCGGGCGCCGTGGATGTTCTCGATGCTGACCAGGCGGACGAAGTCCGGGTGCCGCTCGTGGTGGTCGAACGTCAGCTCGGCCAGCCGGCGGATCGCCGCGACCGGGTCCAGGCCGTCCACCTCCAGGCGCCGCTCGGCGTCGCGGATCGCCCCGTACGCCCGCTCCAGCACGGCCGTGAACAGCTGTTCCTTGCCGCCGAAGTAGTAGTAGATCATCCGCTTGGTGGTGCGGGTGCGGGCCGCTATCTCGTCCACCCGCGCGCCGTCGTAGCCGGCCCGCGCGAACTCCTGCGTCGCCACGTCGAGGATCTCGGCCCTGGTGCGCGCGGCGTCACGCGCCCGCCCCTCGGGGCGTGCCGGCTCTTCGGCGCTGGTCATCGGGTTCCTTCGGGCGTGGGGCAGTGCCGGTGATTCTAGAAGCAGGCCCGCCGGGACGTCCCGGGTCCTGCCGGGGACGCCGGTCACACCCGTTCCGTGCACTGCCGAAGTCCCGCCGAGGGCGCCTGGATCCCGTGACGCCCGTCCCGGGTTCTGCCGGGGACGCCGGTCACACCGGTTCCGGGGCCTGCCTGGTCCTGCCGGGGACGCCCGTGACATCCGTGCCGGGCGCGGGAGGGTGGGCGCCGATTCCGTGCCCGGCAGCGCCGCGGCCCGGGTCACACGGGGTGACCCGGGCCGCGGCGTGGCGCTGTCAGGGGCGTCGGTTCCACTCGGCGATCACGGGGTGGCCGTGCTCGGTGGAAAGCCGGCCGACGGTGCCGGTCGCGAGCTGGAAGAGGCGGCCCTCGGCGGGCGCCAGACCCAGCCGGCGTGCGGTGAGCACCCGCAGGACGTGGGCGTGCGCCACGAGGACGACGTCACCGGTGCCGGCGGCGAGCGCCGCGTCCACCCGGGCCAGCACCCGGTCGGCCCGGGCCCCGACTTCCTCCGGCGACTCGCCGGGGTGCCCCTCGGGTCCGGGCGGCACGCCGTCCGTCCACAGGTCCCAGCCGGGCCGGTCGCGGTGGATGTCGACCGTGGTGACGCCCTCGTAGCCGCCGTAGTCCCACTCGTGCAGCTCGGGCTCGGGCACGGCCCCGGTCAGGCCCGCCAGCTCGGCGGTGCGCACGGCGCGGCCCAGCGGGCTGGTCAGCACCAGGGCATAGGTCCGTCCGGTGAGCAGCGGAGCGAGGGACTTGGCCTGTTCCTCACCGAGCGTGGTCAGCGGCAGGTCGGTCCAGCTGGTGTGCTGTCCCGACCTGCTCCACTCCGTCTCACCGTGGCGGACCAGCAGGAGGTCCCCCACGGCCGGTCAGTCCTTCTTCTCGACGGCGTGCCCGCCGAACTGGTTGCGCAGCGCCGCGACCATCTTCATCTGCGGGGAGTCGTCCTGGCGGGAGGCGAACCGGGCGAAGAGCGAGGCGGTGATCGCCGGGAGCGGCACCGCGTTGTCGATGGCCGCCTCGACGGTCCAGCGGCCCTCGCCGGAGTCCTCCGCGTAGCCGCGCAGCTGCTCCAGGTGGTGGTCCTCGTCCAGGGCGTTGACCGCGAGGTCGAGCAGCCAGGAGCGGATGACGGTGCCCTCCTGCCAGGAGCGGAAGACCTCGCGGACGTTGTCCACCGACTTGACCTTCTCCAGCAGTTCCCAGCCCTCGGCATAGGCCTGCATCATCGCGTACTCGATGCCGTTGTGGACCATCTTCGAGAAGTGGCCCGCGCCGACCCGGCCCGCGTGGACGTAGCCGTACGGGCCCTCGGGCTTGAGCGCGTCGAAGACCGGCCGCAGCCGCTCCACGTGCTCCTTGTCGCCGCCGACCATCAGGGCGTAGCCGTTCTGCAGGCCCCACACGCCGCCGGAGACGCCCGCGTCGACGAAGCCGATGCCCTTCACGCCGAGCTCGGCGGCGTGCTTCTCGTCGTCCGTCCAGCGGGAGTTGCCGCCGTCGACCACCGTGTCGCCCTCGGACAGCAGGTCCTTGAGCTCGTCGATGACGCCCTGGGTGGCGGTGCCGGCCGGGACCATCACCCACACCGTGCGGGGCGCCTCCAGCTTGCCGACCAGTTCTTCGAGGCTCTTGACGTCGGAGACTTCGGGGTTGCGGTCGTAGCCGATGACGGTGTGGCCGGCGCGGCGGATCCGCTCGCGCATGTTGCCGCCCATCTTGCCGAGACCGATGAGACCGAGCTGCATGATCAGTTCTCCGATGCGTTCTTGAGAGTGCGGTAGGCGGCGACGAGGGCCGTGGTGGAGGGGTCGAGCCCGGGCACGTCGGCGCCTTCGGTCAGGGCGGGTTCGACGCGCTTGGCGAGGACCTTGCCGAGCTCCACGCCCCACTGGTCGAAGGAGTCGATGTTCCAGATCGCGCCCTGTACGAACACCTTGTGCTCGTAGAGGGCGATGAGCTGGCCGAGGACGGACGGGGTCAGCTCGCGGGCGAGGATCGTCGTCGTGGGCCGGTCGCCCGGGAACGTCTTGTGCGGGACCAGCTCCTCGGGCACGCCCTCGGCGCGGACCTCCTCGGCGCTCTTGCCGAAGGCGAGGGCCTGGGTCTGGGCGAAGAAGTTGGCCATCAACAGGTCGTGCTGGGCCTTGAGTTCGCCGCTCAGCTCGGCGACCGGCTCGGCGAAGCCGATGAAGTCCGCCGGGATCAGCTTGGTGCCCTGGTGGATGAGCTGGTAGTACGCGTGCTGCCCGTTGGTGCCGGGCGTGCCCCAGACGACCGGCCCGGTCTGCCACTGCACCGGACGCCCGTCGCGCTGCACCGACTTGCCGTTGGACTCCATGTCGAGCTGCTGGAGGTAGGCGGTGAACTTGGACAGGTAGTGCGAGTACGGCAGCACCGCGTGGGTCTGGGCGTCGTGGAAGTCGCCGTACCAGACGCCCAGCAGGCCCAGGATCAGCGGGGCGTTGGCCTCGGCGGGCGCGGTGCGGAAGTGGTCGTCGACCAGGCGGAAGCCGTCCAGCATCTCGCGGAAGCGGTCCGGGCCGATCGCGATCATCAGGGACAGGCCGATGGCGGAGTCGTACGAGTAGCGGCCGCCGACCCAGTCCCAGAACTCGAACATGTTGGCCGTGTCGATGCCGAAGTCCGACACCTTCTCCGCGTTCGTGGACAGCGCCACGAAGTGCTTGGCCACCGCCTTCTCGTCCCCGTCGAAGGCCTTGAGCAGCCAGGAGCGCGCCGAGGTGGCGTTGGTGATCGTCTCGATCGTGGTGAAGGTCTTGGAGGCGACGATGAACAGCGTCTCGGCCGGGTCCAGGTCGCGGGTGGCCTCGTGCAGGTCGGCGCCGTCGACGTTGGAGACGAAACGGAACGTCAGCTCACGCGCGGTGTAGGCGCGCAGGGCCTCGTAGGCCATCGCGGGACCGAGGTCGGAGCCGCCGATGCCGATGTTGACCACGTTCTTGATCCGCCTGCCGGTGTGGCCGGTCCACTCGCCGGAGCGGACCCGCTCGGCGAAGCCGGCCATCTTGTCCAGCACGGCGTGCACGGCCGGTACGACGTTCTCGCCGTCGACCTCGACCACCGCGTTGGGCGCGGCCCGCAGCGCGGTGTGCAGCACCGCCCGGTTCTCGGTGACGTTGATCCTCTCGCCGCGGAACATGGCGTCCCGCAGACCGAAGACGTCGGTGGCGGCGGCGAGTTCGCGCAGCAGCGCGAGGGTCGCGTCGGTGATCAGGTGCTTGCTGTAGTCGATGTGCAGATCGCCGACCCGGACGACGTACCGCTCGGCGCGGCCGGGGTCCGTGGCGAACAGCTCGCGCAGGCGCGGCTGCCCCTCGGCACGGTGGTCGGCCAGGGCCGCCCACTCGGGCCTGCGGGTGAGCACGGGGGTGTCTGACGGTGCGTCGGACATGTCAGGCGTTCTCCTTGGTGGCCTCGCCGTTGAGGGCGATGGCGTACATCTCGTCGGCGTCGAGGCGGCGCAGCTCCTCGGCGATGAGTTCGGAGGTGACACGGACCTTCAGGGCGAGGGTGCGCGGCGGCTGGCCCGGCAGGGTCAGCGTGGCGAGCGGCCCTTCCGGCCGGTCGATGACGATCTCGCCGTTGGCGGTGCCGAGCCGCACGGCCGTGACGACCGGACCCGCGCTGACCACCCGGTCCACGGGGACGCCCAGGCGGGCCTCCAGCCAGCGCGACAGCAGTTCGGCGCTGGGGTTGTCCTGCTCGGCCTCGACGGCCGCGGAGGTCACCTCGGTGCGGGCCTGGTCCAGGGCGGCGGCCAGCATGGACCGCCACAGCGTGAGCCGGGTCCAGGCGAGGTCGGTGTCGCCGGGGGCGTAGTTGCGGCTGCGGGTGTCCAGGACCTCCATCGGCCGTTCCACCGCGTACAGGTCGGTGATCCGGCGCTGGGCGAGCGCGCCCAGCGGGTCCTTCGCCGGGGCGTCGGGCGCGTCCACCGGCCACCACACGACCACCGGGGCGTCCGGCAGCAGCAGCGGCAGCACCACGGAGTCGGCGTGGTCGGACACCTCGCCGTAGGTGCGCAGCACGACGGTCTCGCCGGTGCCGGCCTCGGAGCCGACCCGGACCTCGGCGTCGAGCCGGGAGTGGGTGCGGTCGCGCAGGGTGCGGGCGTGCCGCTTGATGACGACCAGGGTCCGCGAGGGGTGTTCGCGCGAGGCGTCCTCCGCGGCCTTGATCGAGTCGTAGGCGTTCTCCTCGTCCGTGACGATGACCATCGTCAGGACCATGCCCACGGCCGGGGTGCCGATGGCGCGGCGCCCCCGCACCAGCGCCTTGTTGATCTTGCTTGCCGTGGTGTCGGTCAGGTCGATCTTCATGGCCTGCGCCAGCTCCGTCCGTCTCGTGCGAGCATCTCGTCCGCTTCCCTCGGGCCCCAGCTGCCCGACGCGTACTGCGCGGGGCTGCCGTGCGCCGCCCAGTACCCCTCGATCGGGTCCAGGATCTTCCAGGACTCTTCCACTTCCTGGTGACGGGGGAACAGGTTGGCGTCGCCGAGCAGCACGTCCAGGATGAGCCGCTCGTACGCCTCCGGGCTGGACTCGGTGAAGGACTCGCCGTAGGCGAAGTCCATCGACACGTCCCGGATCTCCATCGAGGTGCCCGGCACCTTGGAGCCGAACCGCACGGTCATGCCCTCGTCGGGCTGGACGCGGATGACGATCGCGTTCGAGCCCAGCTCCTCCGTCGCCGTGGAGTCGAAGGGGGAGTGCGGGGCCCGCTTGAAGACCACCGCGATCTCGGTGACCCGGCGGCCCAGCCGCTTGCCGGCCCGCAGGTAGAAGGGGACGCCCGCCCAGCGGCGGTTGTCGACGCCCAGTTTGAGCGCGGCGTAGGTGTCGGTCTTCGACTTCGCGTCGATGCCGTCCTCCTCCAGATAGCCGACGACCTTCTCGCCGCCCTGCCATCCGGCCGCGTACTGGCCGCGCACGGTGTGCATGCCGAGGTCCTCCGGCAGCCGCACCGACTTCAGCACCTTCAGCTTCTCGGTGAGCAGCGCCTCCGCGTCGAAGGCGATGGGCTCCTCCATGGCGGTCAGCGCCATCAGCTGCAGCAGGTGGTTCTGGATGACGTCACGGGCGGCGCCGATCCCGTCGTAGTAGCCCGCGCGACCGCCGATGCCGATGTCCTCGGCCATGGTGATCTGCACGTGGTCGACGTACGACCGGTTCCAGATCGGCTCGTACATCTGGTTGGCGAAGCGCAGCGCCAGGATGTTCTGGACGGTCTCCTTGCCGAGGTAGTGGTCGATCCGGAACACCTGGTCCGGCTCGAACACGTCGTGCACGATCGCGTTCAGGTCCTGGGCGCTGGCCAGGTCGTGGCCGAACGGCTTCTCGATCACCGCGCGCCGCCAGGAGCCCTCGGGCGGGCTCGCCAGGCCGTGCTTCTTCAGCTGCTGCACGACCTTCGGGAAGAACTTCGGCGGCACCGAGAGGTAGAACGCGAAGTTGCCGCCGGTGCCGCGGGAGGCGTCCAGCTCGTCGACGGCGTCCTTGAGCTGCTTGAACGCGGTGTCGTCGTCGAAGTCGCCGGGGATGAACCGCATGCCCTCGGCGAGCTGCTGCCACACCTCCTCACGGAACGGGGTGCGGGAGTGCTCCCGCACCGCGTCGTGCACGACCTCGGCGAAGTCCTGGTCCTCCCAGTCGCGGCGGGCGAACCCGACCAGCGAGAAGCCCGGCGGCAGCAGACCGCGGTTGGCCAGGTCGTACACGGCCGGCATCAGCTTCTTGCGGGACAGGTCGCCGGTCACACCGAAGATGACCAGGCCGGAGGGGCCCGCGATGCGGGGCAGCCGGCGGTCGCGGGCGTCGCGCAGCGGGTTCACCCAGTCGGCGGCCGGGCCGACCGGCACGCGCACCTCCTCGGCGGCGGGTGTCCCGGGTTCCGGGGCCTTGGTCGTCATTACGCGTCAACTCCCTTGCTGTCCAGGGACTTGGTGACGGCGTCCAGCAGTTCCTGCCAGGCCGTCCCGAACTTGGCGACGCCCTCGTCCTCCAGCTGCTGGACGACCTCGTCGTAGGAGATGCCGAGCCGCTCCACGGCGGCGAGGTCCGCGCGGGCCTGCTCGTACCCGCCGGTCACCGTGTCACCGGTGATCTCGCCGTGGTCGGCGGCGGCCCTCAGGGTGGCCTCCGGCATCGTGTTCACGGTGCCGGGCGCGACCAGCTCGTCCACGTACAGCGTGTCCTTGTACGCGGGATCCTTCACACCGGTGGAGGCCCACAGCGGACGCTGCCGGTGCGCGCCCTCCTTCTCCAGCGCGTTCCAGCGGCCGGAGGAGAAGACCTCCTCGTACGCCTCGTAGGCGAGCCGCGCGTTGGCGAGGGCCGCCCGGCCCTTGAGCGCCAGGGCCTCGTCGGTGCCGAGGGCCGTCAGCCGCTTGTCGATCTCGGAGTCCACGCGGGAGACGAAGAACGACGCCACCGAGTGGATCGTGGACAGGTCGAGGCCGCGCTCGCGGGCCTTCTCCAGGCCGGCCAGGTAGGCGTCCATGACCGCGCGGTAGCGCTCCAGGGAGAAGATCAGCGTCACGTTGACGCTGATGCCGAGGCCGATGACCTCGGTGATCGCCGGCAGGCCGGCCCGGGTGGCCGGGATCTTGACCATCACGTTGGGGCGGTCGACCAGCCAGGCGAGCTGCTTGGCCTCGGCGACGGTCGCCTTCTCGTCGTGGGCGAGGCGCGGGTCGACCTCGATGGAGACCCGGCCGTCGCGGCCGTCCGAGGCGGTGTAGACGGTATGCAGTACATCGGCGGCGGCCCGCACGTCGGCGGTCGTCATCATCCGCACGGCCTCCTCGACCGTGACACCGCGCACCGCGAGGTCGGTCAGCTGCTCCTCGTAGCCCTCGCCCGAGCCGATGGCCGCCTGGAAGATCGACGGGTTGGTGGTGACGCCCACGACACCGCCGTTCGCCACCAGCTCCGCCAGGCCGCCCGAGGCGATCCGGGTGCGCGACAGGTCGTCCAGCCAGACCGACACCCCCTCATCGGCGAGGCGCTTGAGGGCTCCCGGGGTCCCGATTGCTTCGGTCACAGTGATCATCTTTCCTATCGCGTCGGTATCAGGCGTGCGCGGCGGCCAGCGAGGCGCGGGCAGCGGCGGCGACGTTCTCGGGGGTGAAGCCGAACTCGGCGAACAGTGTGGTCGCATCGGCGGAGGCACCGAAGTGTTCGAGGGAGACAATCCGACCTGCGTCCCCGACGAACCGGTGCCAGGTCAGGCCGATCCCGGCCTCGACGGCGACCCGCGCCCGCACCGCCGGCGGCAGGACGCCGTCGCGGTAGGCCCGCGGCTGCTCCTCGAACCACTCCACGGACGGCATGGACACCACCCGCGTGCCGATCCCCTCGGCCTCCAGCAGTTCCCGCGCGGCGACGGCGAGCTGCACCTCGGAACCGGTCGCGATGACGATCACCTCCGGGGTCTCGGTCGACGACTCGCGCAGGACATAGCCGCCCTTGGCCGCGTCCTCGTGGGGCGCGTACGTCGGCACGCCCTGGCGGGACAGCGCGAGTCCGTGCGGGGCCGGGTCGGTGGCGTGCCTCTTCAGGATCTCGGCCCAGGCGACCGCGGTCTCGTTGGCGTCCGCCGGGCGGACGACGTTCAGGCCCGGAATCGCACGCAGCGAGGCCAGGTGCTCGACCGGCTGGTGGGTGGGGCCGTCCTCGCCGAGACCGATGGAGTCGTGCGTCCACACGTACGTCACCGGCAGCTGCATCAGCGCCGACATCCTTACGGCGTTGCGCATGTAGTCGGAGAACACCAGGAAGGTGCCGCCGTAGATCCGGGTGTTGCCGTGCAGGGCGATGCCGTTCATCTCCGCGGCCATGGAGAACTCGCGGATGCCGAAATGGACCGTACGGCCGTACGGGTCGGCCTCGGGCAGCGGGTTGCCCGCGGGCAGGAAGGAGCTGCCCTTGTCGATGGTGGTGTTGTTGGAGCCGGCCAGGTCGGCGGAGCCGCCCCACAGCTCGGGGATCACCGGGCCGAGGGCCTGCAGCACCTTGCCGGAGGCGGCACGGGTGGCGACGGACCTGCCCTCCTCGAACACCGGCACGGCTTCCTGCCAGCCCTCGGGCAGCTCGCCCTTGCTGATCCGGTCGAAGAGCGCGGCCCGCCCGGGCTGGTCGGCACGCCACTCGGCGATCCGCTTGTCCCAGGCCGCGTGCGCCTCGGCGCCCCGGTCCAGGGCCCGGCGGGTGTGGGCGAGCACCTCCTCGGAGACCTCGAAGGCCTGCTCCGGATCGAAGCCGAGGAGCCGCTTGGTGGCCGCGATCTCGTCCTCGCCGAGCGCCGAGCCGTGGGAGGCCTCGGTGTTCCGCGCGTTCGGGGCGGGCCAGGCGATGATCGTGCGCAGGGCGATGATCGACGGCCGACCGGTCTCGGCCCGCGCCTCGCCGAGCGCCGCGTACAGCGCGGGCACGTCGATGTCGCCGTCGGCGGTGGGCTCGACGCGCTGGGTGTGCCAGCCGTAGGCCTCGTACCGCTTCAGCACGTCCTCGGAGAAGGCGGTCGCGGTGTCGCCCTCGATGGAGATGTGGTTGTCGTCGTAGAGGAAGACCAGGTTGCCGAGCTTCTGGTGGCCGGCGAGGGAGGAGGCCTCGGCGGAGACGCCCTCCTCCAGGTCGCCGTCGGAGACGATCGCCCAGACGGTGTGGTCGAAGGGGGATTCGCCCTGGGGGGCGTCCGGGTCGAACAGGCCGCGCTCGTAGCGGGCGGCCATGGCCATGCCCACCGCGTTCGCCACACCCTGGCCCAGCGGGCCCGTGGTGGTCTCCACGCCGGCGGTGTGCCCGAACTCAGGGTGACCGGGCGTCTTCGAACCGTGCGTACGGAACGCCTTCAGGTCGTCGAGGCCGAGCTCGTACCCGGACAGGAAGAGCTGGGTGTAGAGCGTCAGCGAGGTGTGGCCGGGGGACAGCACGAAGCGGTCACGGCCGGCCCACTCCGGGTCGGCCGGATCGTGCCACATCACCTTCTGAAAGATCGTGTACGCGGCAGGGGCCAGGCTCATCGCCGTGCCCGGGTGGCCGTTGCCGACCTTCTGCACGGCATCTGCCGCGAGAAGCCTGGCGGTGTCCACGGCACGCCGGTCGAGATCGGTCCACTCGAAGCGGTCGGATGTCTGCGTGCTCATCTTCAAGAAGTCCTCGTTCAATGCAGGATTGCTGGCCGGACGCGTTCAAAAGTAAAAGTCTGACTTTTAAGAAGGAAGGGCGGGGTGTGTCACCCTGTGGTGAATCTGGGACAGTGATCGCGCGACAGGAGCGGCACGAAAGCGAACATGGCGGACACACCACCCCAAGGCGGCGGCCCCACCGGCGGCGACGCGATCAGAACCTTCCCCTTCCCGGTCGAACTGGCCGTCGGCGGCGTCGGCATGCAGGTCGGCCCCATGGGAGACGACCACACCTGGCACGCCGACGCCCCGCTGCACCGTGTCCACCGCATCGACTTCCACGTCGTCATGCTCTTCACCGACGGCCCCGTACGGCACATGATCGACTTCGCCGAGTACGAGGCCACCGCCGGCGACCTGCTCTGGATCCGCCCCGGACAGGTCCACCGGTTCTCCCGGACCAGCGAGTACCGCGGAACCGTGCTCACCATGCAACCCGGCTTCCTGCCCCGCGCCACCGTCGAGGCCACCGGCCTCTACCGCTACGACCAGCCGCCCCTGCTGCGCCCCCGCCCCGAACAACTCGCCGCGCTCCGGGCCGCCCTGGACCAGCTCCGCCGCGAGTACGAGGACACCGCCACGCTCCCGGCCACCCTGCACACCGCGGTGCTCCGGCACACCCTGACCGCGTTCCTGCTGCGCCTCGCCCATCTCGCGGCTAGCTCGGCACAGGCGTCACGGCAGCAGGCGGACACCACCTTCACCCTCTTCCGGGACGCGGTCGAGCAGGACTTCGCCACCAACCACAGCGTCAGCGCCTACGCCGACGCGCTCGGTTACTCCCGCCGCACCCTCGTCCGCGCCGTCCGTGCCGCGACCGGGGAGACGCCGAAGGGATTCATCGACAAGCGGGTGATCCTGGAGGCCAAACGCCTCCTCGCCCACACGGACCTCCCGATCGGCCGCGTCGGCGCCGCCGTCGGCTTCCCCGACGCGGCGAACTTCTCCAAGTTCTTCCATCTGCACACCGGGGTCAACCCGGTGACGTTCCGGGCTGAGCTGCGGTAGCGGTGGCGGCGGCGGTGTTCCGGGCGGAGCCGCGGTGGCGGTGGCGGTGGTCGGGTGGGGCGAGCGGCGTCAGCCGGGCGTCGGCCCGAGCGAAGTCAGCCGGTGGCGGACCCGCGGCTGCCCGGAACGCACGCGCCCCGGAACGCGTCCGCCCCGGTGCGCGCCGCTGGGGCGGCGCACACCGGGGCGGGAGATCGCCTGGTCAGTGACCGAAGTCGAACCAGTTCACGTTCACGAAGTCGGCCGGCTGGCCGCTGGTGAACGTCAGATACACGTCGTGCGTGCCGGTCACCGAGCCGATGTTCGCCGGGACCGTGCGCCACGACTGCCAGCCCCCGGTGCTGGACAGCGCGAAGCTGCCGACGGGGGCGTTGGAACGGCTGTCCAGGCGTACCTCGACCAGACCGCTCACCCCGGACGCGGCCCCGCTCGCCACCCGCGCGTAGAACTGGGTGGCGGCCGAGGAGCCGAACTTGACGCCCTTGTAGAGCGCCCAGTCACCGTTGGCGAGATAGCCGATGTCCTGACCGCCGCCGGTGTCCGTGGTGGTCTCCGTGCTCACACCGGACTGGCTGTCGTAGGACTCCGCCTGGACGGGGGAGTAGGCGTCCCGGCTGCCGGAGGGCGGGGGAGTGGTGCCGCCGCCACCGCCGGACGACTGGAGCACCTGCACGTAGTCCACGACCATCGGGTGGTTCGGCTCGGTGCCGCTGTCCGGACCGCCGCCGAAGGCCCCCGGGAATCCGCCGCCCATCGCCACGTTCAGGATGACGAAGTAGCCGTGATTGGTGGCGTTCGCCCACGTCGTCGCGTCGACCTGATTGGCCTTCACCGTGTGGAAGTTGACGCCGTCGAGGTAGAAGCGGATCTCCTCGGGGCTGGTCGAGCGGTCCCACTCCATGGCGTAGGTGTGGAAGCCGGCCTGGCAGGTGGTGCCGGTACACGCGGTGGAGTTGCCGATGCCGGACGTCTCGTTGCAGGGACCGCCCGGGTTGCTGCCGCAGTGCATCGTGGCCCAGTCGGTGTTCAGGCCCTGCACGTTCTCCATGATGTCCAGCTCGCCGACGCTCGGCCAGTTCTGGTAGTTGCCGCGGAAGGGGGCGCCCAGCGTCCAGAAGGCCGGCCAGTAGCCCTTGGCGGCGGCCCCGGTCACGTTCGGCATCTGGATCCGGGATTCGACGCGCAGCTTGCCGCCGGCCGGCGGCTGGAAGTCGGTCCGGGTGGTCTCGATACGGCCCGAGGTCCAGTGCCCGGACGCGTCGCGGCGCGGGGTGATGAGCAGGTTGCCGTTGCCGTCCAGCGCGACGTTGTCGGTGCTCGAGGTCATCGACTCGACCTCCCCGGTACCCCAGTTGGCGGCACCGCCCGGATACGAAGTACCCGTGTCGTACTGCCAGTTCGAGGTGTTGACACCGGAACCGGCCGAGCCGTTGAAGTCGTCGAGGAAGAGCTGCGTCCAGCCGGAGGGAGGCGTGGGGGCGGAAGCGCTGGCGGGGAGGGTGGCGGCCGTCGCGGCCGCCGCGGCCAGACCCAGCGTGGCGACGACGGCGACGAGCGCGCGCCGGAAAGCCCGGGGTCTGGGTATTCCGGAGGATTCACTCATGGGGGAAGGACCTCTCGGGTACGGGGAGTGCGGATGGGGAGCGCTCCCACGATGCGTTGAGAGCGCTCTCAGACTGCCGCCAATGTGCTCCCCGGCCTTGCGGCCGTCAAGACTTGAAGCAAGGAAAGTCCTTACCCGGCACGGGAGTTCATGCCTCGAAGCGGCCCGTATCGGTCCAGACCAGACTGGGGTGACGAGCGAGGGGTGACGGGTGTCGGGGCTCTGAAGGAGGGAGCGGGGTCGACTGGCTGGTGTCGACCGTATGCGGGCTTCCGTATGCGGGTGATCGCATACGGGAGACCGGTCGTGGTGGACCGGGGGACCCTGCGTGCGAGCCGTCGGTCCGTCAGGGGTGGGCCGTCGGCTCGGTGGCGGTGGCGGTGCGCGTCCTGCCGAGGGCGGCCAGGACGAAGGTGACGCTGATGAGCAGGGACCAGGCGCCGAACTTGGACACGTCGACGGGCTGCCAGCCGTGGAGCTGGTACGGGTAGCGCCAGGCGCCCACTGCGGTGGCCAGGTTCTCCGCCAGCCACAGGAAGAATCCGATCAGGGTGAACGACAGCGCGAGCGGCATCCGTCGCCGCACCCCGCGCACGGTGAACCGCACGGAGGTGCCCGCGGTGACGGCCACGAGGAGGGCCGCCAGGGGCCAGCGGGCGTCGGGCAGCCAGTAATGGCTGAAGAAGTTGATGTAGATGCCGGCGGCGACCACCGCGGTCGCGCGCGGCCGGTAGCCGACCACTTCCAGGTCGAACAGGTGCCAGGCCCGGCAGACGTAGCTGCCTACGGCCGCGTAGAGGAAGCCGCCGTACAGGGGGACGCCCGCGAACTTCAGCACCGCCGGCTCCGGATAGCTCCACGAGCCCTGTGCCACCTTCACCAGTTCGAAGGCCAGGCCGATGACATGGCAGGCGGCGATGACGGCGACGTCCCGGCCGCTCTCCCAGCCGCGCCGCCAGAACAGCAGCGTCAGCAGCACACCGTAGGCGACGAGCAGGTCGTAGCGGGCCACGGGCAGGGGCGGCAGCAGCGTCGACGCCGCCACCCCCGACAGCAGCGCGATGGCGAAGGCGCAGGCGCGGGTCTGGGTCCAGGTGAAGTCGAGCAGCTGGCCCACCGGGGAGGCCGGAGGTCCGGCCGGACTTGTACTGAGCATGGTGATCAGGAGGACGGCCGGCGGGGCCGTCCGGTTGCCGGGGCGCGCAGGTCATGGGAAGGAACACGGGTCCTGCCTGGCGCGGCCAGTAGGGTTCCTGACGGTCCGGTCGGGGCAGATGGCGGTGCGTGCGGGAGAGGTGCGGGTGTGAGGCTGACGATTCTGGGCGGTGGCGGGTTCCGGGTTCCGCTCGTGTACGGGGCGCTGCTGGCGGACCGTGCTGAGGGCCGGGTCACGGAGGTCGTGCTGCACGATCTGGACGCCGGTCGACTGCATACGGTCGCCCGTGTACTGGCCGAGCAGGCTTCGGCCGTCGGCGACGCTCCCCGGGTGACCACCACGACCGACCTCGACGAGGCACTGCGCGGCGCCGACTTCGTCTTCTCCGCCATCCGTGTCGGCGGCCTCGAGGGCCGGGCGAACGACGAACGGGTGGCCCTGGCGGAGGGCGTCCTCGGCCAGGAGACGGTCGGCGCGGGCGGTGTCGCCTACGGGCTGCGGACGGTCCCGGTCGCCGTCGACATCGCCCGGCGGGTGGCCCGGCTGGCACCCGACGCGTGGGTCATCAACTTCACCAACCCGGCCGGACTGGTCACCGAGGCCATGTCCCGCCACCTCGGCGACCGCGTCATCGGCATCTGCGACTCGCCGGTCGGCCTCGGCCGCCGTATCGCCCGGGTCCTCGGCGCCGACCCGAAGGAGGCGTGGATCGACTATGTCGGCCTCAACCACCTCGGCTGGGTGCGCGGTCTGCGGGTCGCGGGCCGGGACGAGCTGCCGCGCCTGCTCGCCGACCCCGGCCTGCTGGTCTCCTTCGAGGAGGGCAGGCTCTTCGGCGCCGACTGGCTGCGGTCGCTGGGCGCCGTCCCCAACGAGTATCTGCACTACTACTACTTCAACCGGGAGACCGTACGGGCCTACCAGGAGGCCGAGAAGACCCGTGGTGCCTTTCTGCGCGACCAGCAGGCGCGGTTCTACGAGGAGGCCGGGCGCGCGGACGTGTCCGCCATCGGCGCGTGGGACCGCACCCGCAACGAGCGCGAGGCGACGTACATGGCGGAGAACCGGGAGACGTCCGGTGCCGGTGAGCGCGAGGCCGACGACCTCTCCGGCGGCTACGAGAAGGTGGCCCTCGCCCTCATGCGGGCCATCGCCCGCGACGAGCGCACGACCCTCATCCTGAACGTGCGCAACCAGGGCACCCTGTCGGTCCTCGACCCGGACGCCGTCATCGAGGTGCCCTGCCTGGTCGACGCCAACGGCGCCCACCCGGTCGCGGTGGCCCCGCTGCCCGGGCACGCCACCGGTCTGGTCTGCTCGGTCAAGGCCGTCGAACGCGAGGTGCTCGCGGCCGCAGCGTCCGGTTCGCGTACGACGGCCGTCAAGGCGTTCGCCCTGCACCCGCTGGTGGACTCGGTAGATGTGGCGCGGCGGCTGGTCGACGGGTACACGGCCGTTCATCCCGGCCTCGCGTACCTGAAGTAGCGGCGGGAGAGCGGTCCCTGGCACCTGGAGCGGGGACGGCGGCGAGCGCCGTTCTTCGGGGCGGCCGGCCGCTCCCCGTGACTGCGGCCGGCCGACCCGATCCCCCGTTCCCCGGGTGGTGCTTCCCCCGTACCCCCGGGTGTTCCCCCGTGCTTCCCCCGTGCTCCCCGTCCCCCGTGCTTCCCCCGTTCCTGACATGTAGAGCGGCCCGGTCCGGCCCTGATACACCCTGGGCGGAAAAAAATCCCCCCGGCCCGTCGGCCGGGGGGATCTTCGTCATTCCTGTGACTGTGACTGCGACTGCGACTGTGACTGTGTCTGTGCTTGTGTCTGGTGCGTCCGTGTCGTGGTCAGCCGGTGAACCCGGCGGTGATGGAGGTGAACTGCCAGTTGTTCTGGCTGATGCCGGAGCAGTTCGAGACGACCCCGCCGCCCGCGCAGGGACGGTCGCGGTTGACCGACCAGAAGGCGAGCCGGGCGATGTGGTGCGCGTTGGACCAGTCGCGGATCTGGGTCCAGATCGCCGGGGTGGTCGTCTCCTGCTGGTCGGACAGGCCGTTCATGCCGGAGATGCCGATGTGGGAGTAGGCGGTCGCGTCGTCCCAGCCGAACGTCGACTTCAGCTTGGCCTTCAGCCCCTCGGCGGCGTTGACCGTGTTGCCGTACATGTCCGAGCCGCCGCCGAAGTCGAACGGCATGATCGTGAAGACGTCGATGTCGGCGCCGAGCGACTTCGCCTGCTCGATGAGCCGGTTGCCGTAGTAGGTCGGGCCGGTGGTCGAGGTGCCGAAGGTGACGATGGTCTTCAGCCCCGGGTTGTTGGTCTTCACCGTCTTCAGCGCGGTCAGGATCTTCGCCTGCACGGCCTCGTTCTCGAACTCGTCCGTGTTCTCGATGTCCATGTCGATGGCCTTGAGCGAGTAGGCGTTGATCACCTTCTGCAGCGCTCCGGCCAGCGCGCTTGCGGAGGAGCAGTTGGCGCCCAGCTTGCTGCCCTGCCAGCCGCCGAACGACGGGACGATGTCACCGCCGGCGGACCGGATCTGGTTGACGGCGGTCTGGTCGACCCCGCCCGTCAGCGCCCGGCTGCCGTCCCAGGCGGGGTTGCAGCCGCCCGAGTCGAGCATGAACGCCATCGTGAACCACTTGACGCCGGTCGCGCTCATCACCGTGGACGGGCTCGGCGGGTCGCCCCAGCCCTCGTACAGGTAGGGCGCCGCCTGCTTGAAGGAGGTTCCGCCGCCGCTGCCCGCGTTGGTCGTGACGGTGACGGAGTTGGAGGCCGCCGAGGTGTTCCCGGCCGCGTCCCGCGCCTTCACGCTGAAGGTGTACGAGGTGCTCGGCGACAGTCCGCTGACCGTGGCGGACGTACCGGCGACGGTGAGGACCTGATTCGATCCGCTGTAGACGTCGTACGCCGTCACGCCGACGTTGTCCGAGGAGGCGTTCCACTGCAGGGACACGCTCGACGACGTCTTCCCGGTCGAGGTGAGTCCGCCGGGCGCGGTCGGCGCCTGGGTGTCCCCGCCGCCTCCGCCGCCACCCGGGCCGTCCAGGCTGATGTCGTCGGCATTGTAGGTGCCCTGCGCGTACCAGCCGTGCACGTAGATGGTGGCGCTGGTCTGCGAGGCGCCGGTGGTGAAGGAGACGCTGAGCCGGCTGTACGCCGACGGGGACGTGGTCCAGGTGGAGGCGCCGCCGTCGACGCCGAGGTAGACGTACGAGCCGCGGACCCAGCCCTGCAGCGTGTACGACGTGTTCGGCTGGACGGCGACCGTCTGGCTGCACTGCGCGTTGTCGCTGGAGGTGACGGCGCCCTGCAGGGCCTTGGAGCCGCCGTGCACGGGGGAGGAGACGACCGAGCCTAGGTTGCCGGAACAGGTCCAGGGGGACAGGCCGCCGGACTCGAAGCCGGGGTTGGTCAGGATGTTGGCCGCTTGAGCGGTGCCGGGAAGGGCGAGGGCTCCGCCGAAGGCGAGAGCGACGGTGCCGAGCACGGCGAGCAGCCGACGTCTGGTGCGTCTGAGTGGGTTGCGCACGCGATCTCCCTGTGGGGATGGGGGTGTTCGGGAGTGCAGGGGAGTGTGGGGGGTGCGCCAACCAAGTTGGTTTGGACCAATCCGGCTGTCAAGGAGCAGGACAGGATTGGTCCATACCGGTGGGGGTGGGGAGTCGGCAGCCGACGGCCAGAGGGTGACGGCATACGGCCGACGGCATGCGGCCGACGGTCGACTGTAGACAGACGCCTACAGGGGCAGCGCCTCCGGCGAGGTCTGCTGAACGGTGGGGGCGGGGGCGGGGACCGCCGGCAGCAGGATCTGGGGCTGAGTCGTCCGCTGCGGGGGAAGCGAGACCGCGCGGAGCGGCCGTGGTCCGGACACGATGGTGTAGTCCTGTCCCAGGAACGGCGGCTCGATCATGCCGGGGTCCTCGCCGAGCGCCAACTGCACCGCCGCCCACGGGGCGTTCACGCCGCACAGGGAGAGCTGGTGCAGGCCGCCGGCCGGCCTGGTGTTGACGTCGAGGAGCACCGGGCGGTCGCCGTGCATCCGGAACTGGACGTTGGACAGATAGTGCAGCCCGAAGCCCTCCGCCACCAGCCGGGCCGGCTCCAGCCACTTCTTGTGCAGCGTGAAGCCCCGGCGGCGGCCGTTCTTCGTACGGCCCAGGGCGAGCCGGACGCGGTTGTCCGGGCCGGTCAGGCAGTCGACGGACACCTCGGGCTGACCCAGCCGCGGCATCACCAGCCAGTTCACGGGTTCCGCCGCCCGCTCCAGCGCCTCGACCACCAGGTCCAGCTGGACGTGCGGACCGGGGAAGCCGCCGAGGTGCGCCAGCGAGAAGGGCTCACGCGTGATCACCCGGAAGCCGACACCGCCGGCGCCGGACGCCGGCTTGAAGCACGCGACCTCTCCCGCCGCCTCCAACTCCTCCACGGCGGAGACCAGTTCACTCGCCGTCCGCACGCGCCACCACGGCGGGACCGGCACCCCGACCGAGCGGACCGCCTCGTACGCCGTCGCCTTGTCCTCGAACACCGCGATCGCCTCGCGTGTAGGCGCCAGCAGTGCCGTGCCCACGGCCTCGAACTCGGCCCGGTGCGCCACGATCGCGGCCTGGTGCAGCCGGGGTACGAACACGTCGATGCCGCGCCGCGCGCACTGGTCCAGGGCGTACTCGACGTAGCCGGCCGGGGACAGGCCCTCCGGCTCCAGGTCGGCGGTGTCGGCGGCGGCCAGCACGGGGGAGTCGGCGTCACCGTGGGTCGCGTGGACCTCCACCGCCCGGTCGCTGGGATTCCTCCGCAGCTGATCCATGAAGAACACGTTCTCCGCGTACGTGCGGTTGAGCCAGACGCGTACGCGAGAAGGCATGCAGGCCGCCTTTCGGGGATTTCGGGCAGGGCGGAGCGGCCCGTGCCCGGGCAGGAGGGAGGAAGGGACGCCGAACGGCCCTGGGAAAAGGGGGAGGGAGGGCGCCGATGTCGGGGCGATCATACGGCTTTCAAACGCCTGCGCGTGCAACGTGAGTGTTACGGATTCACCGGGGCCCCACAGGCCCCCTCGGCCCCCCTTCGGCTCGGCCGTCCACCCCCTTCGGCTCGACCGTCCGCCACGTCCGTCCGCCCCGCCCGGCCCGGTCGCCCTTGTCCCGGGCCGGGGAATGTGTTGTCGTGGTGCTGACGGATCATCGGAATAAGGGGTGCGGGGTGGGGTCGACGGCCGGGGCCGGACAGCTGCTGGCCATCAGTGACCTGCACGTCTCCTATCCGGAGAACCGCGCGCTCGTCGAGGAGATGCGCCCGCACACGGACGACGACTGGCTGATCGTCGCCGGGGACGTGGCGGAGACCGTCGAGGACATCAGCCGGACCCTCGCCATCCTCGCGGGCCGCTTCCGCAAGGTGCTGTGGGCGCCCGGCAACCACGAGCTGTGGACCCACCCGAAGGACCCGGTCACCCTGCGCGGCGTCGCCCGCTACCAGCACCTGGTCGCCCTGTGCCAGGAACTCGGTGTCACCTCGCCGGAGGACCCGTACCCGGTGTGGGAGGGACCCGGCGGCCCGGTCGCCGTCGCTCCGCTGTTCCTGCTGTACGACTACTCGTTCCTGCCGCCCGGCTGCGCCACCAAGGAGGAGGGCCTGGCCTACGCGGAGGGCACCGGCATCGTCTGCAACGACGAGTACCTGCTCCACCCCGACCCGTACCGCACGCGCGAGGAGTGGTGCCGGGACCGCGTCGCCCGGACCGAGCGCAGGCTCGCCGCGCTGCCCGACGGCCTGCCCGTGGTCCTCGCCAACCACTACCCGCTCGACCGGCACCCGACGGACGTGCTCTGGCACCCGGAGTTCGCCATGTGGTGCGGCACGGCCCTCACCGCCGACTGGCACCGCCGGTTCCGCGTCGAGACGATGGTCTACGGCCATCTGCACATCCCGCGGACCACCTGGCACGAGGGTGTCCGCTTCGAAGAGGTGTCCGTGGGATACCCCCGCGAATGGCGCAAGCGCTCCGCACCCCCGGGGCAGCCGCGCCGCATTCTGCCGATGGAGGTCGGGCCCGGTGATCGAGGAGCTGCTCCCGGAGTCGGTGGTGGCCGTGGAGGCGTTCGGTGACGAGAAGTCGGAGAACGCCACGCTGTACCCCGAGGAGGAGCGGATCGTGGCCCGCGCGGTGGACAAGCGCCGCCGGGAGTTCACGGCGGTACGGGTCTGCGCCCGGCTCGCCATGGAGAAGCTCGGCGTGCCGGCCCAGGCCGTGCCGACCGGCGAGCGCGGCGCCCCGGCCTGGCCCCAGGGCCTGAGCGGCAGCATGACCCACTGCGAGGGCTACCGGGCCGCTGCCCTGGTCCGCGCCGGGGACCTCGCCTCCCTCGGGATCGACGCCGAAGTCCACGCGCCGCTGCCCGACCAGGTGTTCGAGAGCATCGCGCTGCCCGCCGAACAGCGGCGGCACCGCGCGCTGAGCGCGTCCCGGCCCGGCGTCCACTGGGACCGGCTGCTGTTCAGCGCCAAGGAGTCCGTGTACAAGGCGTGGTTCCCGCTGGCCCACGCCTGGCTCGACTTCTCCGAGGCGGACATCGAGCTGGTCACCCACGCCGGGTCGGGCAGCCACGCCGGGTCGGTCACCCGAGGCGGCTTCCGGGCCCGGCTCCTGGTCCCCGGGCCGCTGGTGGGCGGCGTACGGCTGAGCGCGTTCGACGGCGCCTGGCTCGTCGCCGACGGCCTGGTGCTGACGGCGGTGACCGTCCCGCACCGCTGAGCGGGACGGCCCCGTGCCGCGGGCTCACTCCCGCGGGCACCAGTGGCCGACGAGCCGGAGGAACTCCTCCTCGTTGCCCGTCAGTCCCGCCCGCGCCAGCGCCCCGTCCGCCTCGGCGAGCACGACGGGTGGCACCACCACGGGCCCGCCGCCGTCCGGTGGCCCGTCGAAGGCGGCGCGTACGGTGTGCAGCAGCCGCAGGTAGGCCTGTACGGCGGTGCGTTCACGGTCGGTCAGTACGGCGGTGGGCATCGGTCGGCTCTCCCCGGTTCGGCGTCACGGTCACGCGCCCTGCGGCGCCGTGCGCCGAGTCGTGGCGCACGTGTCCAGCTTGCCGCCCCCCACTGACAACGCCGTTGCGCACTGCCACGGTTCGCCCGCTCAGCGGAGGGAAAATCCCACCGGGGCCGCGGAATGCCCTGGCCGGGGCCTCCCCGCCGTCGGCCCTCCTGCCGGGCGCCCTGCTTCTGGTCGGTGACCGGCTCCCCGCCGACGCCTCGCCTTCCGCCGACGCCTCGCTCCTCGCCGACACCTGGCTCCGCGTCGGCGCCCGCTCCGCTTCGGCGTCCCGTTCCGTCCCTCGTCGGCGCCCGCCGGCCCGCTCAGCCCTGGGGCCCCGGGTAGCCCAGGGACGCCTCGATGCGGCCCGCCACGTCGTCCCGCCGGACCGGCCCGCGCAGGCCCGAACCGGTCATGCGGGTACGGCACTTGCTGGCGAGGAGCAGCCCGAAGGTCTCGGCCTCGCGTTCCTCGGCCTGGTCGAAGCGGGTGCGGGCGGCCACCCGGAGGACCGTGGCCTGGAGCGCGGCCTGGTCGGGGTCGTCGCCCAGCAGCCGGGTCGCCACTCCGGCACCGGCACCGGCACCGAGGCCGTCGACGTGATGGCCGCTGTGGTCGGCCTGCATGTGCCACAGCTCGTGGCCGAGGATCACCAACTGGTGGTCGGGGGCGGTGCGTTCCTCGACCACGACGAGGTCGCGGTCGGTCATGTCCAGCCACAGGCCGCTGGCCGTGCCGGGCGGGAAGGCGGCCGTACGGAAGTGCACGGGGCGGCCGCGGCGGCGGCTCATCGCCTCGCACAGCGCGCGGTACACCTCGTGCGGCGGGGCCTGCGCGGGCAGGGCGAGCCCCCCGACCAGCTCGGCGCACAGCCGGCGCATGTCCTTGCCGATGCCCACGGTCCTCCCCCCGCTCACGACTCGGGCCGCTTGACGCTCTCCAGGAGCATGTCGAGCCACTCGGCGACCTTGTCCCGGTGCTGGTCGGTGGGCAGTTGCGCGGCCCGCCAGGCGATTCCGCGCACCCCGTGGTCCTGGAGCAGCCGTTCCAGCGGGTCCTGCGCCGACTCGGCCGCGGCCCGCTCCCGGTCGGCGAGCTTCTGCAGCAGGTCCTGCTCGGTGCGCTGCAGCGCACCCGCCAGCGCCTCGGGGTCCTCGGCGGTGAGGAAGCCGGCGTGCACGCGGAAGAACCGCTGCAGGGCGTCACAGTGCTCCATGGTCGGCCGGCGGTCGCCGTTGATGAGCGCGCCGGCCTGCTGCCGGGACATGCCGGCGCCGTCGGCGATCTCCTGCTGGGTGTACTTGCGGCCGCCCGGTTTCAGCCGGGTGCGGCGCAGCAGGTCGAGGCGCTGCAGGAAGCGGGCCTGGACGTCCGGCTCGCCCGCGGGGCGGCCGGCCAGCAGGGCCTTGACCACCGGCTCCGGGACGCCGCAGGCGACGGAGAGCCGGCCGACGTCGAAGACCTCGGACTGCGGCACGCCGAGCCGGTCGGCGAGCGCGCTGACGCGGGCGACGACGGCCGGAAGCTGAGCGGTTTCCGTGGCGCCCGGATCCTCGTAGCCATCCGTCACCGACAGAACTCCTACGTCTCTCGAGGGATTCAGGGGGCGTCCGTGCATCTTCACAAGCGGTTGCGTGAACTTCCCGGAGAGTAGCGGGTGCTTCGAACTCACATCCAGGTCTCGCCACAACTGTGGCGAATTTCAGCCGTCAACCGGCATGAAATGCCACGATAGTTGACATGGCTCTCGTCGGGGCAGCAGGATCGCATCGCCACGTGAAGGGCGCAGAGGCAAGAGGGGTGACCTCCCGATGGCACATCAGGCAGGAGGGCGGTGGCCGGCACCACGGTCCGTCCCCGAGAGCCGCGAGGACCAGGCGTATCTCCAGGACTGCGCCACGCTGCTCGACGCCGTCGCCTTCCCGTCCCTGGTCGTCGACCACCGCTGGAACGTGGTGATGGGCAACGGCGCCTTCGAGGCCCTCTTCCGCGGGGTGCGCCCGCATCCGACGGCCCTGCCCGGGGACAACTTCCTGCGCTTCGTGCTGTTCCACCCGGACGCCGGTGACATCCTCGGTGAGCACGAGGCGGGCTGGTGCCTGCCGATGCTCGCCCACTTCAGGACGGCGCTCGAGCGGTACGGCCACGACCACGAACTCCAGGCCGTGCGCCGGGACATCGCCCAGGACCCGATCATGGAGGCCGCCTACCGGCAGGGGCTGCCGCACTGGATCCGTGCCGTCGGTGAGGCCGGGACGCGGCTCGACGGCGCCGTGCGCCTCCTGCTCCACCCGGACCCGCGCCGGGGCCCGACCGAGTGCCGGATCGTCGACGAGACGCCCCCGACGCTGGCCGGGATCGGGCTGACCCGGCTGACGATGGTCCTGCGCGACCCCCGCCGTTCCGCCGCCCGCACCACGCGGCCGCGGCGGCCGCATGGTGCGGGCGCGCACCTGTCGGTCGTCCCGGCCGCCGAGGACTGACCCGGCTCCGTCGGCGTTCAGGTCGCCGACGGGGCCGGGCCGGACACCCCCTTCACCGGCCCGGGTGGCCCCTGCCTCCATTACGCAAACGACTTGCATAACTTGCGATACGCTTGCGCTCATGACGCGACGACTTGCGGAAGTGGCGAAGAAGGTCGGGGTCAGCGAGGCCACGGTCAGCCGGGTGCTCAACGGCAAGCCCGGGGTCTCCGATGCCACCCGACAGGCGGTGCTGACCGCCCTCGACGTTCTCGGCTACGAGCGCCCCACCCAGCTGCGCGGCGAGCGCGCCCGGCTCGTCGGCCTGGTCCTGCCGGAGCTGCAGAACCCCATCTTCCCGGCGTTCGCCGAGGTCATCGGGGGTGCGCTCGCCCAGCTCGGGCTCACCCCGGTGCTGTGCACCCAGACCAAGGGCGGGGTCTCGGAGGCGGACTACGTCGAGCTGCTGCTCCAGCAGCAGGTCTCCGGTGTCGTCTTCGCCGGCGGTCTGTACGCCCAGGCCGACGCGCCGCACGACCACTACCGGCTGCTCGCCGACCGCAACATCCCGGTGGTGCTGGTCAACGCGGCCATCGAACACCTCGGCTTCCCGGCCGTGTCCTGCGACGACGCCGTCGCCGTCGAGCAGGCGTGGCGGCATCTCGCCTCCCTCGGTCACGAGCGCATCGGCCTGGTCCTCGGCCCCGGCGACCACATCCCCTCGGCGCGCAAGCTGGCCGCCGCGCGCGCCATCGCGGCCGACCTGCCGGACGAGTTCGTGGCGCGGGCCATCTTCTCCATCGAGGGCGGCCACGCGGCCGCCTCCCGGCTGATCGACCGGGGCGTCACCGGCATCATCTGCGCCAGCGACCCGCTCGCCCTGGGTGCCGTCCGCGCGGCCCGCCGCAAGGGTTTCGACGTCCCCGGGCGGATCTCCGTCGTCGGCTACGACGACTCGGCGTTCATGAACTGCACCGAACCCCCGCTGACCACCGTCCGCCAGCCCATCGAGGCCATGGGCCGCGCGGCGGTCGAGCTGCTGAACGTCCAGATCGGGGGCACCGCGGTGCCCGCCGAGGAGCTGCTGTTCGAGCCCGAGCTGGTGGTACGGGGTTCCACCGGGCAAGCCCCCCGCGACTGACATCAGGAAGATCCGCGTGGTTGCCAAATAATTTCAGATTCTGCGCGACATCTTGCGGCACGGTGTCGGCGGTGCTTGAGTGTGCGACGCCCACAGCTCCTGCCTTGAGTGCCATGAGGGGTCCACCGATGAGACACACCGGGTTCCGCCGTACCGTCGTCGCGATCGGCGTCTGTTCCTCGCTCGCCCTCGCCGCGTCCGCCTGCGGGTCGGGCGACGACGACACGGCCAGCGGCAAGACACGCATCACGGTCAACTGCGAGCCGCCCAAGAGCGCCAAGGTCGACCGCAGGTTCTTCGACGACGACACCGCCGCCTTCGAGAAGCAGAACCCGGACATCGACGTCGCCGCCCACGACGCGTTCCCCTGCCAGGACCCGAAGACCTTCGGCGCCAAGCTCGCCGGCGGGCAGATGGAGGACGTCTTCTACACGTACTTCACCGACGCACGGCACGTCGTCGACATCAACCAGGCGGCCGACCTCACGCCGTACCTCAAGGACCTCAAGAGCTACGACACCATCCAGAAGCAGCTGCGCGACATCTACACGGTGGACGGGAAGGTATACGGCATACCGCGGACCGGATACTCCATGGGGTTGATCTACAACCGCAAGCTGTTCCAGAAGGCCGGACTCGACCCCGACAAGCCACCGGCGACCTGGGAGGAGGTCCGCGCCGACGCCGAGAAGATCGCCGCGCTCGGCAACGGAACCGTCGGCTACGCCGACTACAGCGCCCAGAACCAGGGCGGCTGGCACTTCACCGCCGAGCTGTACTCCCAGGGCGGCGACGTCGTCGGCGCCGACGGCAAGGCCAGCGTCGACACCCCTGAGGGCCACGCCGTCCTGCAGAACCTGCACGACATGCGGTGGACCGACGACTCCATGGGCAGCAAGCAGCTCCTCATCATCAACGACGTCCAGCAGATGATGGGTTCGGGCAAACTCGGGATGTACCTCTCCGCGCCCGACAACATCCCGATCCTGGTCAAGGAGAAGGGCGGCGACTACAAGGACCTCGCCCTCGCCCCCATGCCCGGCGGCAAGGGCACCCTCATCGGCGGCGACGGCTACATGTTCAACAAGAAGGACACGCCCGCCCAGATCCGCGCCGGCCTGAAGTGGCTCGACCACATGTTCCTCACCCCCGGCAAGGGCTTCCTCGGCGACTACGCACGCGCCAAGAAGAACGACGCGCCCGTCGGCCTGCCCGAGCCGCGCCTGTTCACCGGTGCCGCCGACGCCAAGGACCAGCAGGTCAAGAAGGCCAACGCCAACGTCCCGGTGGAGAACTACCAGGCGTTCCTCGACGGCAACCAGCAGCTCCAGATGAAGATCGAGCCGCCCGACGCCCAGCAGATCTACTCCGTCCTCGACAGCGTCGTCTCCGCCGTCCTCACCAAGAAGGACGCAGACATCGACCAGCTCCTCAAGGAGGCGTCCGCCAAGATCGACAGCATTCCCCGGAGCTGACCACCATGACGAAGACGGCCGAGCGGCGTCCGATCGCGGACGCCGCCGTCCACCAGGTCCCGGCGCCGCCCCCGGTAGGGGGCCGGAGGCGGCGCCGCCTCCTCGACCAGGCCCGCGCCTACGCCTTCCTCCTCGGCGGACTGCTCTGCTTCGCCCTGTTCTCCTGGTACCCGGCGATCCGCGCGGTCGTCATCGCCTTCCAGAAGTACACGCCGGGCTCGAAGCCGCAGTGGGTCGGCACCGCCAACTTCACCCGCGTCCTGCACGACCCCGAGTTCGGCGCGGCCTGGCGCAACACGCTCACCTTCACCGTGCTCGCCCTGCTCATCGGGTTCGCGGTCCCCTTCCTGCTCGCCCTCGTCCTCAACGAACTCCGGCACGCCAAAGCCTTCTTCCGGGTGGTGGTCTACCTGCCGGTGATGATCCCGCCGGTGGTCAGCGCCCTGCTGTGGAAGTGGTTCTACGACCCCGGGGCCGGCCTCGCCAACGAGACCCTGCGCTTCCTGCACCTGCCGACGTCGAACTGGTCCAACGGCACCGACACCGCGCTGATCTCCCTGGTCGTCGTGGCCACCTGGGCGAACATGGGCGGCACCGTCCTGATCTACCTGGCCGCCCTGCAGTCCATCCCGGGCGAGCTGTACGAGGCCGCCGAACTGGACGGCGCGAACCTGCTCCAGCGGGTCCGGCACGTCACGGTCCCGCAGACCCGGTTCGTGATCCTGATGTTGATGCTCCTTCAGATCATCGCCACCATGCAGGTGTTCACCGAACCGTTCGTCATCACCGGCGGCGGACCCGAGAGCGCCACGGTGACCGTGCTCTACCTCATCTACAAGTACGCCTTCCTCTACAACGACTTCGGCGGCGCCTGCGCGCTCAGCGTGATGCTCCTCGTCCTGCTCGGCGTCTTCTCCGCCCTCTACCTGCGGCTCACCCGCACCGAGGGGGACACCGCATGAGCACCCGCACCCTGATCTCGCCGGCCACCCTCGCCCGGCCGCGCGGCAGGGCGATCTACTGGACGGTGTTCGCGGCCGTCGTCGTCCTCTTCGCGCTCGCCTTCCTCTTCCCCGTCTACTGGATGGTGACCGGGGCGATGAAGTCCCCGGACGAGGTCGCCAGGACCCCTCCGGCGCTGGTCCCGCACGACTGGCACCTGGGCGGCTACACCGACGCCTGGGACCTGATGCAGCTGCCGCGGCACCTGGGCAACACCCTGGTGCAGGCGGCCGGCGCCTGGGCGTTCCAGCTCGTGTTCTGCACGGCCGCCGCCTACGCGCTGTCCAAGCTGCGCCCCGCCTTCGGGAAGGTGATCCTCGGCGGCATCCTCGCCACCCTCATGGTCCCGGCTCAGGCCATGGTCGTACCGAAGTACCTGACCGTCGCCGACCTGCCGCTGATCCACACCAGCCTGCTGAACGACCCCCTCGCCATCTGGCTGCCGGCCGTCGCCAACGCCTTCAACCTCTACCTGCTCAAACGGTTCTTCGACCAGTTGCCGCGCGAGGTGATGGAGGCCGCCGAGATCGACGGCGCCGGCAAGCTGCGCACCCTGTGGTCGGTCGTGCTGCCCATGTCCCGGCCCGTCCTCGGCGTGGTGTCGATCTTCGCGCTGGTCGCGGTGTGGCAGGACTTCCTGTGGCCGCTGATGGTCTTCTCCGACACCGACAAGCAGCCGATCAGCGTGGCCCTGGTCCAGCTCTCGCAGAACATCCAGCTCACCGTGCTCATCGCCGCGATGGTGATCGCCAGCATCCCGATGGTGGCGCTGTTCCTCGTCTTCCAGCGGCACATCATCGCCGGGATCAGCGCGGGCAGCACCAAGGGCTGACGCCGCCGCCCCGTCTACAGAAAGGCAAGCTCAGTGGGACAGCCCACCCCTGCCCAAAAAGACCGCGACTGGTGGCGTTCCGCCGTCATCTACCAGGTCTACGTCCGCAGCTTCGCGGACGGCGACGGCGACGGCACCGGCGACCTCGCCGGCGTCCGCGCCCGGCTGCCGTACCTCGCCGAACTCGGCGTGGACGCCCTGTGGTTCAACCCCTGGTACCTGTCACCGATGAAGGACGGCGGGTACGACGTCGCCGACTACCGGGCCGTCGACCCGGCCTTCGGCACCCTCGCCGAGGCGGAGAAGCTCATCGCCGAGGCACGTGAGCTGGGCATCCGGACCATCGTCGACATCGTGCCCAACCACGTCTCCGACCAGCACCCCTGGTTCCGGGCGGCGCTCGCCGCCGGGCCCGGCAGCCCCGAGCGCGAGCTGTTCCACTTCCGGCCGGGCCGCGGCGAGCACGGCGAACTGCCGCCCAACGACTGGCCGTCGCAGTTCGCCGGCGCCACCGAGCCGGTGTGGACCCGCCTGCCCGACGGCGACTGGTACCTGCACCTGTTCACCCCCGAGCAGCCGGACCTCAACTGGGCCCACCCGGCGGTGCGCCAGGAACACGAGGACATCCTGCGCTTCTGGTTCGAGCGGGGCGTCGCCGGCGTCCGCATCGACTCCGCAGCACTGCTCGCCAAGGACCCGGCCCTGCCCGACCTCGCCTCGCGGCCCGAGCCGCACCCGTTCGTCGACCGGGACGAACTGCACGACGTCTACCGCTCCTGGCGGCGGGTGGCCGACGAGTACGGCGGCGTCTTCGTCGGCGAGGTCTGGCTCCCGGACGCCGAGCGCTTCGCCCGCTACCTGCGCCCGGACGAGCTCCACACCGCCTTCAACTTCTCCTTCCTGTCCTGCCCCTGGGAGCCCGGCCGGCTGCGCACGGCCATCGACACCACGCTCGCCGAGCACGCTCCCGTCGGCGCACCCGCCACCTGGGTGCTGTGCAACCACGACATCACCCGCACGGTCACCCGCTACGGCCGCGAGGACACCGGTTTCGACTTCGCCACCAAGGCCTTCGGCACCCCGACCGATCTTCTGCTCGGCACCCGGCGGGCCCGCGCGGCCGCGCTGCTGTCGCTGGCGCTGCCCGGCGCGGTGTACCTGTACCAGGGCGAGGAACTGGGGCTGCCGGAGGCCGAGATCCCGGTCGACCGCATACAGGATCCGATGTACTTCCGCTCGCGCGGCGCCGACCCCGGCCGGGACGGCTGCCGGGTGCCGCTGCCCTGGGCCGCCGGTATGCCGCATGCGGGATTCGGCGCGCAGCAGGAGCCGTGGCTGCCGCAGCCCGCCGACTGGCCTTCGTACGCGGTCGACCGTCAGCAGCGGGACCCCGGCTCCATGCTCGCCCTCTACCGCGCGGCCATCGCCGCCCGTCCGGTCTTCGGCGACGGACCGCTGGCCTGGCTGCCCGCCCCCGACGGTGTCCTCGCCTTCGCCCGCGGCGGGGGAGCGGTGTGCGTGGTCAACCTCGCGCCCGAGCCGGTCGACCTCCCGCCGCACTCCCGGCTCCTGCTCGGCAGCGGCCCGCTGGACGACGCGGGCCGGCTGCCCCCGGACACGGCGGTCTGGCTGCAGGCCTGAGCCGCCGGGCGAGCCGGACCGGGCCCAGCCGGTCCGGCGCGCCGCAGCGCTGCCCCACGAACCCCCACCGTGAAGGGATCGGCACATGCACGCCACCATCCATAGGAATGTCAGGCGCATGCCAAGCATGGGGGCGGTCGTCGCCCTCGCCGCCGGCATGCTCGTCTCGCTCGCCCCCACGGCGCACGCCGCAGCGGGCGCCACCCTCCCCTTCACCTCGGTGGAGGCCGAGTCCGCGACCACCACCGGCACGAGGATCGGACCCGACTACACGCAGGGCACCCTCGCCTCCGAGGCGTCCGGGCGGCAGGCCGTACGGCTCGGCTCCGGGCAGCGGGTGGAGTTCACCGTCCCGCGCGCCGCCAACGCCGTGAACCTCTCCTACAGCGTCCCCGACGGCCAGTCCGGCTCCCTGAACGTGTACGTCAACGGCACCAGGACCGCCAGGACGCTCCCGGTGACCTCCAAGTACTCCTACGTCGACACCGGCTGGATCGCCGGAGCCAGGACCCACCACTTCTTCGACGACGCCCGCCTCCTGCTGGGCCGGAACGTGCAGGCGGGCGACAGGGTCGCCTTCGAGTCCACCGGAACCCAGGTCACCGTGGACGTCGCCGACTTCGAACAGGTCGCGGGGGCCGCCGCCCAGCCCGCCGGCTCGGTGTCCGTCGTCGCCGAGGGCGCCGACCCCAGCGGCAACGGCGACTCCACCCAGGCCTTCCGCGACGCCATCGTGGCGGCCCGGGGCGGAGTGGTGTGGATCCCGCCGGGCGACTACAAGTTGACCTCCTCGCTCAGCGGTGTGCGCGACGTGACGCTCCAGGGCGCGGGCAGCTGGTACTCGGTCGTGCACACCTCGCGCTTCATCGACCAGACCGGCTCCAGCGGCGGCGTGCACATCAAGGACTTCGCGGTCATCGGCGAGGTCACCGAGCGCGTCGACTCCAGCCCGGACAACTTCGTCAACGGCTCGCTCGGACCGAACAGTTCGGTGTCCGGCATGTGGATCCAGCACCTCAAGTGCGGCTTCTGGCTGACGGGGAACAACGACAACCTCGTGGTCGAGAACAACCGCGTCCTCGACACCACCGCCGACGGCCTGAACCTCAACGGCAGCGCCAAGGGCGTCCGGGTGCGCAACAACTTCCTGCGCAACCAGGGCGACGACGCCCTCGCCATGTGGTCGCTGTACGCGCCGGACACCGACTCCAGCTTCGAGAACAACACGGTCTCGCAGCCCAACCTCGCCAACGGCATCGCGATCTACGGCGGCACCGACCTCACGGTGCGGGGCAACCTGATCTCCGACACCAACGCCCTCGGCAGCGGTATCGCGATCTCCAACCAGAAGTTCGCCGACCCCTTCTCCCCGCTCGCCGGCACCATCACCGTCGACGGCAACACCCTCGTGCGCACCGGCGCGGTGAACCCCAACTGGAACCACCCGATGGGCGCGCTGCGCGTCGACTCCTACGACAGCGCGATCAACGCCACCGTCAGCATCACCAACACGACGATCACGGACAGCCCCTACAGCGCCTTCGAGTTCGTCTCCGGCGGCGGCCAGGGGTATCCGGTCCGCAACGTCACCGTGAACGGCGCGACCGTGCGGGGCACCGGCACGGTCGTCGTCCAGGCGGAGGCCCAGGGCGCCGCCACCTTCCGCGACGTCACCGCGAGCTCCGTCGGCGCGGCCGGCGTCTACAACTGCCCCTACCCGGCGAACTCCGGACCCTTCACCCTCACCGACGGCGGCGGCAACGCCGGCTGGTCCAGCACCTGGTCCGACTGCTCCACCTGGCCCCGGCCCGGCCAGGGCACCCCGGACCCCGACCCCGGCCGCAACCTCGCCAAGGGCCGCCCGGCCACCGCGACCGGCTCCCAGGACGTCTACACCCCCGGCAAGGCGGTGGACGGCGACGCGGGCAGCTACTGGGAGTCGGCCAACAACGCCTTCCCGCAGTCCTGGACGGTCGACCTCGGCTCGTCCCACGCCGTGCGCCGCCTGGTGCTGAAGCTGCCCCCGTCCCCGGCCTGGGGCGCCCGCACCCAGACGATCACGGTGCTCGGCAGCACCGACGGCTCGGCCTACTCCACGGTCGCCGGTTCCCAGGGCTACCGTTTCGATCCGGCCACCGGCAACACCGCCACCGTCTCCCTGCCCGGCGGCACGAACCTGCGGTACCTGCGGCTGAGCGTCAGCGCCAACACCGGATGGCCGGCGGCCCAGTTCAGCGAGGTGGAGGCGTACCTGGGGAGCTGAGCCGCGGGTACGACAGGAGTCCCTCACCGGCGCGGCGTTCCGGCCGGCGGCAGGGGGCAGAGGTCACACTGGCCTCAGCCCCCTGCCGTACCGGCGACTTTCACATGGGCGCCATCGCACCCTTCCCTGACGTTTGCTGCTCTTGGAACACTCGCTGCGCGCAGTTCCCGTCATCCGGCGGCACCGCGTACGTCAGGAACGCAGGACGAGAGGACCCACACCCATGCCCGAAGTCAACCGGCGGCGCTTTCTCCAGCTCGCGGGCGCCACGTCGGCGTTCACCGCGCTGTCCAGCAGCATCGAGCGCGCGGCCGCCCTGCCCGCGCACCACCGCACGGGTTCGGTCGAGGACGTCGAGCACATCGTCGTCCTGATGCAGGAGAACCGCTCGTTCGACCACTACTTCGGTTCGATGCGGGGCGTGCGCGGCTTCGGCGACCCGCGGCCGGTGACGCAGAACGGCAGGTCCGTCTGGAAGCAGTCCGACGGCACGAAGGACATCCTGCCCTTCCACCCGGACGCCGACGACCTGGGCCTGGCCTTCATCCAGGACCTGCCGCACGGCTGGAACGACGGGCACGCCGCGTTCAACGGCGGCAAGTACGACAAGTGGGTGCCGGCCAAGTCCGCCACGACGATGGCCTACCTGACCCGGCAGGACATACCGTTCCACTACGCGCTCGCCGACGCCTTCACCGTGTGCGACGCCTACCACTGCTCCTTCATCGGCTCCACCGACCCCAACCGCTACTACATGTGGACGGGCTACACCGGAAACGACGGCAAGGGCGGCGGCCCGGTCCTCGGCAACGACGAGGCGGGCTACAGCTGGACGACGTACCCCGAGCGGCTGGAGCGGGCCGGGGTCTCCTGGAAGATCTACCAGGACGTCGGCGACGGCCTCGACGCGAACGGCGGCTGGGGCTGGATCAGCGACGCCTACCGCGGCAACTACGGCGACAACTCCCTGCTGTACTTCGACCAGTACCGCAACGCCAAGCCCGGCGACCCGCTGTACGACAAGGCCCGCACCGGCACCGACGCGCGCAAGGGCGAGGGCTTCTTCGACCGGCTCAGGGCCGACGTGCAGGGCGGCACGCTGCCCCAGGTCTCCTGGATCGCCGCCCCCGAGGCCTTCACCGAGCACCCCAACTGGCCCGCCAACTACGGCGCCTGGTACATCTCGCAGGTGCTGGACGCGCTCACCTCGAACCCCGAGGTGTGGGCGAAGACCGCGCTGTTCGTCACCTACGACGAGAACGACGGGTTCTTCGACCACGTGATCCCGCCCTTCCCGCCGGCCTCCGCCGCCCAGGGCAAGTCCACCGTGGACCCCTCCCTCGACCTGTTCAAGGGAAGCGCGAGCCACCCCGCGGGCCCCTACGGGCTCGGCCAGCGGGTGCCGATGCTCGTCGTGTCCCCCTGGAGCAAGGGCGGTTACGTCTGCTCCGAGACCCTGGACCACACCTCGATCATCCGCTTCGTCGAGCGCCGCTTCGGCGTCCAGGAGCCGAACATCTCGCCCTGGCGCCGGGCGGTCTGCGGCGACCTGACGACGGCGTTCGACTTCTCCCGCAAGGACACCGCACCGGTCACGCTGCCGTCCACGTCCGGCTACCGGCCGCCGGACCGCGACCGCCACCCGGACTACGTGCCCACCCCGCCCGCCAACCCCTCGCTGCCCAAGCAGGAGCGCGGCAGCCGGCCCACCCGCCCGCTGCGGTACGCCCCGGCCGTCGACGGCTCGGCGGACACCGCGGCCGGGAAGTTCACGCTCACCTTCGCCTCGGGGCCGCAGGCGGGCGCGGCCTTCCTCATCACCTCGAACAACCGCACCGACGGCCCCTGGGCCTACACCACCGAGGCCGGCAAAACCCTCTCCGACACCTGGAACTCGGCCTACTCCGGCGGCTCCTACGACCTCACCGTGCACGGCCCCAACGGCTTCCTGCGCGTCTTCAAGGGCCGCAACAAGGTCAGGGGACCCGAGGTCACCGCCCGGCACGCCGGTGAGGGCCTGGAGCTCACGTTCACCAACAAGGGCTCCGGAACGGTGACGTTGAAGGTCGCGAGCGGCTACGGCGGCAGCCCGGTCACAGTCACCGTGCGGTCCGGGGCCACCGTCAGGCAGACCTTCGGCCTCGCGGCCAGCAAGCGCTGGTACGACCTGACCGTCACCACGGACGCCGACCCGGCCTTCCTGCGCGGCTTCGCCGGCCACGTGGAGAACGGGCTCCCCGGAGTCAGCGACCCGGCCATCGTCACGGGGTGAACGGGCGATGAACACCGCTCCGTACGGACTGGTCAGGTACGGGTCACATCAAGGTAGTGTGCCCCGGTGACCACGCAATCGAACACTCCTGCAGGCTGGTACCCGGATCCGCACGGGGCGGCCCAGACGCTCCGCTACTGGGACGGCGCCCAGTGGACGGAGCACACCAACCCGGCGCAGCAGGGCGCCGGGCAGGTGCCGCAGCAGCAGGCCGCACCCCAGCAGGCCGCACCCCAGCAGGCCGCCGCCCACATCCCGCAGCAGCAGGGCGCCGACCCCAGGGTGCAGCGCCAGGTGCAGCGGCAGGCGGGCGTCGCGGCCGGCGGGGCCGGTGGCGGCACCCTCTTCACCGAGCCGGTCCTGGTCGTGAACCAGAAGGCCAAGCTCATCGAGCTGACCAACGAGTACAAGGTCATGGACCAGAACGGCCGCGAGCTCGGCGCGGTGACCGAGGTCGGCCAGAGCGCGCTGAAGAAGATCCTGCGCTTCGTCTCCAGCCTCGACCAGTTCATGACCCACAGGCTGGAGATCCGCGACGCCCACGGGCAGCCGCAGCTCGTGCTGACCCGGCCCGCCAAGTTCTTCAAGTCCCGGGTCATCGTGACCCGGCCGGACGGCTCGCCGGTCGGTGAGATCGTCCAGCAGAACATGATCGGGAAGATCAACTTCGCGATGAACGCGGACGGCCGGCAGGTCGGCGCGATCAAGGCGGAGAACTGGCGGGCCTGGAACTTCGCGATCGTGGACCACGCGGACAACGAGGTCGCCCGGATCACCAAGACCTGGGAAGGTCTTGCCAAGACGCTGTTCACCACGGCGGACAACTACGTCCTGCAGATCCACTACCAGCTGCCCGAGCCGCTGCTGAGCCTGGTGGTGGCGACGGCCCTGACCGTCGACACCGCGCTCAAGCAGGACTCCCGCGGCTGGGGCTGACCGGCCCGGCACCCGGACGGCACGACGGCGACGGCGGCCGGCACGCGCACGTGCGCGTGCCGGCCGCCGTCGCCGTGTCCGGGGTCAGCGCGAGGTGAGGTGCCCGGGCTGCTCCGGCTGCCGCGGTGTCAGCGCCGGTTCGGCGGTGGCCGTGCGCGGCTCCAGCGCCAGCACGGCGGCCACCGGATGGGCGTCGTCGGGTACCGCCGCGGCGAGGACGCCGTCCCGCGCGGCCACCGGGTGGGCGTCGTCGGATGCGGTCGCGGCGAGGACGCCGTTCCCCGCGGACACGGCCGGGGTGCCGCCCTGGGCCCGGCCGTCGCGCGCCGGTCGCGGGGCGGTGCGGGTGAGCAGGACCACGCCCCAGGCGGCCAGGCACGCGCCGGCCAGGGCCAGCAGGATGCCGCCGGTCCCGCCCCGCAGGCCCTGTCCGAGCAGCGAGAGTCCGATCACCGCCGCGGCCACCGGGTTGGTCAGCGTGACCACCGCCAGCGGGGCCCCGAGGCCGCCGCGGTAGGCGGTCTGCGACAGCAGCAGCCCGCCGGTGGCGAACCCGGCGACGAGCAGGGCGACCAGGGCCACCTCGACGCCGGGCATCGTGCCCGTGCGGTCCGTGGCCGCCACCGTCACCGTCTGGGTGAGCGCGGAGGCGACTCCCGAGGCGAAGCCGGAGGCGGTCGCGTGCCGCAGCCCCGGGCGGGCACCGGGCCGCGACAGCACCCCGATCAGCGCCGCGGTCGTACCGGCGACCGCCAGCGCCTCGGTCAGGCTCAGCGTCCGCTCGGGCGCCGGCCCGGACGCGGTCACCAGCAGCGCCGCGAGCCCCAGCAGGGTGAGCGCCGTGCCGCGCCACTCCGGCCCGCTGACCCGGCGGCCCGCCGCCCGCGCCCCGAGCGGCACGGCCGCGACCAGGGTGAGCGCGCCCAGCGGCTGGACGACGGTGAGCGGTCCGTACTCGAGGGCGACGACGTGCAGCAGCGCGGCGGCCGCGTTCAGGCCGACCGCCGACCACCAGGCGCCGGTGCCGAGCAGCCGCAGCAGGCCCGTCCCGGCGGCCCGGGAGGCCAGGCGCTCCTGGGCGACGGCGGCGAGGGCGTAGGCGACGGCCGAGACCAGGGACAGGCCGACGGCGACCAGGGCGGCGGCGCTCACCGGGCCGCTCCCGCCAGGACGGCTTCCCGCGGCGCGAGCCGTCCGGAGCCGTGTCCGGCCGCCGTGCCCGACGCGCGGGCCGGCGGGTGGACCACCGCGAGCGCGACGCCGAGCAGGACGGTCGCCGCGATGGCGTCCAGCCAGTAGTGGTTCGCCGTGCCGACGATCACCAGCAGGGTGACGAGCGGGTGCAGCAGCCACAGCCACCGCAGGCGCGAACGGGTGGCGGCGATCAGGCCGATCGCCACCATCAGGGCCCAGCCGAAGTGCAGTGAGGGCATCGCCGCGAACTGGTTGGAGAGGTGGTCGCCGGCCGGCGGGCCGTAGACGGAGGGGCCGTAGAGCCGGCCGGTGTCCACCAGGCCGGTGCCGGTGACCATCCGCGGCGGGGCCAGCGGGAAGGTGAACGGCAGCACCAGCGCGGCGGCGGTCACCGCGGCCAGCACCCGGCGGGCCCACACGTAGTGCGCGGGCCGCCGCAGGTACATCCAGACCAGGAAGGCCAGGGTGGCCGGGAAGTGCACGGCCGCGTAGTAGGTGTTCGCCAGGTGGACGAGGGTGTCGCCGTGCAGCAGTGCGGACTGCACGGCGGTCTCGTCGGGCAGGTGCGCGGCCCGTTCCAGGCCCCACACGCGGTGGGCGTCCCGGAAGGCGTCCGCGGTGTGGCCGACGGCCAGCCGCCGCCCGAGTTTGTAGACGAGGAACAGCCCCGCGACGAGCAGGAACTCACGGAGGAGCGGCGGGCGCGCTGTCGTCGGCGCGTCCGGCTCCGGTTCTGCAGGCTCGGTTCGGGCGTTCATCCCCCGGCCCCTTCGCTGACGGTCGTGCGGGTGGTGGTGCGTGGTGGAGCGGTGATGCGTGGTGGTGCTGGTCGGTGGTTCGCGGGGCGGTGTCCGGGTCCCGGGGGGCCCAAGTCATCGATACGTCCGCGTACCGATACGACAGTGTACCGATACGCCAGTGTACCGATACGCTGGAGTACCGGTACACTTGCGTATCGATTGGATTGCGACACACTGGAGACAGCGTTCCGGGCCGACCTTCGACGGATCTTTCTTCCGTGGGCCGGGCACGAGTGAGGAGAGTCAGCGCATGACGTCGCAGGCAGCGGACGGACCCGAGACGGTCGCCGCTTCGCGCCGCTCCAAGATCACGCCTGAGCGTGAGCGGGAGTTCTTCGACGCCGTGCTGGAGCAGATCCGCGAGTGCGGCTACGACTCCGTGACCATGGAGGGCGTCGCCGCGACCACCCGGTGCAGCAAGTCCACGCTCTACCGGCAGTGGAGGACCAAGCCCCAGTTCGTCGCGGCCGCGCTGCGCGCCAACCGCAAGGTGCGCTTCGCCGGCATCGACACCGGCTCACTCGCCGAGGACCTGCGGCAGGCCGCGCGGGCCGCGGGCGACTGGTCCAAGAAGGACGCCCGGCTCATGCAGGCGCTGGGGCACGCGGTGACGGCCGACCAGGAACTGGCGCAGGCGCTGCGCGAGGCGCTGGTGCTGCCCGAGATCGCCGCGCTGCAGGCGATCCTGGAGCGGGGCGTGGAGCGCGGCGAGGTGGCCGCCGGGCATCCCGCGCTGGAGCACATCCCCGCCATGATGTTCGGCGTCCTGCGGGTGCGGCCGGTCCTGACCGGCCACTACGCCGACGCCGACTACCTCGTCCGGTTCGTGGAGGCCACCGTGCTGCCCGCACTGGGCCTGACCTGAAGACCCAGGCCGCCGTTCACGGGATGACTGAACGGTGACCTGACCGCGCCGCACCGTGGGGACGGGGGCGGCGCACACCCCCCGGCCGGGTGGGGCTCCACTTGAGCGGAGAGGAGCCCCGCCCGGCCGGCACTCGTCTCAGACGTTCTGGCCGTCGCCGCCGCCCGACGAGACCTTGACGCCCTTCAGGATGTCGTCGAGGACGGACACCTTCTGGCCGACGTCCAGGCCGAAGCGGATCACGACGAGCTGCCTGGCGTCGTTGGGCGAGGGGAAGGCGACCGACTCGACGTAACCGTCGGCGCCCTTGCTGGTGACCGCCTTCCAGCGCACCAGGTAGCCCTTCTGGCCGGCCACCGTAACCGCCTTCGAGGCCAGCACCTCGTGCGAGGTGATGCCGCCGTAGCTGCTGCCGCCGTAGGACTCCTTGGCGTTGGCCGCGATGTCCGCCTCGGCCACCGCCTCGGCCGTGTCGCCCTTCGTGCCGAGCACGACGGCGGGCGCGCTGTAGGCGCCGCCCGCGGTGCACGTCTGGGCGCTGTTGCCCGGGCACTTGTAGGAGTCGTCGGAGGACACCTGCGCGCCGGCGCGCATCGCCTGACCGGTCCAGCCGTCCGGCACGGGCAGGCTGATCCCGTTCGCCGGATCGGGCACCGTGCCGCCCCCCTTGATCTTGGGCGCGGCGGACTGCCCGGGCGACGGCGACCCGCCCGGCCCGCCGGACCCGTCCGAACCGCCCGAGCCGTCGGAACCACCGGGGCCGCCCGAGCCGCCGTCGGGTCCGCCCGGGCCGCCGTTCCGGCCGCCGGACCCCTGCTGGGAGGAGCCCGCGCGGTCGCCGTCACCGTGCCCGCCGTCGCCGGAGAGGACGGCCACACCGACGCCGATGCAGGCCAGGACCGCCACCGCCGCCGCCACGGCTATGCCGGTGCGCAGACCGCGCCGGGGCGCGGCCGGGGGATAGGCCGGATACGCCCCGTAGCCCTGGTAGGCCTGCTGATGGCCCGCGTGGACCTGGTGGCCCGGCTGGGCCGGGTACGCCGGGGGAGCCGGCGGTGCGCCGGCGGCCGTGGGCTGCGGCGGGGGACCCCACGTGGCGGCCGTCCCGGCGGGGCGGGTCCGGTCCGTCCAGGCATTGCCGTCCCACCAGCGCTCGGTGGGCGGACCGTCATTCTTCTGCCCGGGATCGGGGTACCACCCGGGAGGAGTCACCTGCGTCATGCCCCCACCGTATGAGGCGTCGGTGAAAGCGGTATGAGAAGGTGCGGAGCGGGCCGTCGCGAACCTCTCTTAACGGGCATTCCGGCGCGGATTTCTGTCACCGGTCTCTGCTCATGGGGCGCTGACGGCCCCGTTCCTCCTCTCCTCCCTCCGCTCGGTCCGCCTCCGTCGTCACCACCAGCCTTCGCGGTGCGGCGCCCGTTCCCCGGGGTGCGGGCAGGCCGTCCCGGCCCGGGGTCACCGAGCCGAGCACGCTCGGCCGGCGGGCGCCCGTGGCCCGGGGGTCGGTGCCGGGCAGGCCGTGGGCGGTGAGGAAGCCGAGCACCGCGAAGGCGTACGCCTCCTTCGCGGCGGCGGGCAGGCCCAGTTCGTCCGAGGTGCGCAGCCCGGTCGGTGCCAGCAGCCGCCGCAGCTCGGACATGAGCACCGGGTTGCGGGTGCCGCCGCCGGAGGCGACCACCTCCGTGGCACCGGCCGACCGCACCGCGTCCGCGACCGTCCGCGCCGTGAGCACCGTGAGGGTCGCCAGCACGTCCTGCGCCGGCAAGCCGTCCACCCCGGCCGCCCGCAGGTACCCGGGGTGGAACAGCTCCTTGCCGGTCGTCTTGGGCGGCCGCAGCGCGTAGTACGGCTCGGCGAGCAGCCGGTCGAGCAGCGGCCGGTGCGGCCGGCCCCGCGCGGCCAGCTCCCCGCCCGCGTCGTAGGCCAGCCGTCCGCCGCTGTACTCCCGGGCCGCCGCGTCGAGCAGCGCACAGCCCGGGCCGGTGTCGAAGGCGGTGCCGTCCGGGGCGGTCAGATTGGCGATGCCGCCGATGTTCAGCGCGACCGGCGTGCCCGGCCTGCCCCGCAGCCACAGCAGGTCCACGAGGCTCACCAGGGGTGCGCCCTGGCCGCCGGCCGCGACGTCCCGGGCGCGGAAGTCGGACACCACCGGCAGCCCGGTCGCCTCGGCGATCCACGCGGGCTGCCCCAGCTGGAGCGTGCCGTGCACCCGGCCGCCGTCGGCCCAGTGGTAGACGGTCTGCCCGTGCGAGGCCACCAACTCGGCACTCCCCGCGCACAGTTCCCGGTTCGCTCGACGCGCGGCGGCGGCGAACGCCTGCCCGATCCGGGTGTCGAGGCGGCACACCTCGGCGAGCGGGACGGAGGCCGGCGGCAGCGCCACCCCGAGCGCCTCGCGCAGCCCGTCGTCGTACGGCGCGCTCACCATGCCCAGCGGCCGCAGCACCAGCGTGTCCCCGTCCAGCCGCAGATCCGCGGCCGCCGCGTCGACCGCGTCGTACGACGTCCCCGACATCAGCCCGATCACCCGCACCGCTCGGACCTCCCTTTCCGTACTGCCTCTTCCGTTGCGACCTCTTGACCGCTTCTCTCTTCACCGGGCTCCCCGGCGCGGGTTCGTGTCCTCCGCGGCCGCCACGCCAGCACCAGCGCGCTGAGCGCGCAGGCCGCCGCCGCGTAGTAGGCGGGCACGTCCGCGTTCCCGGTCCGCCGCACGGCCTCGGTGATGATCAGCCCGGCGCACCCCGAGAACACCGCGTTGGACAGGGAGTAGGCGAGTCCCAGCCCGGTCCAGCGCACCCGCGCCGGGAACATCTCGGCGAGCAGCGCGGGCCCGGGGCCCGCCATCAGCCCGACCATCGCGCCCGCGGCGGCCGTGGCTGCGCCCTTCGCCGCGGCGGAGGTCCCGTCGTCCTGAAGGAGACGGAGCAGCGGGACCGCCGAAGCGGTCACCAGCAGTGCCCCCGTCAGCATCACCGGCCGCCGTCCGACCCGGTCGCTGAGCAGGCCCGCCGGGAGGATCGCCGCCGCGAAGCCGAGGTTGGCCGGCACGGTCGCGAGCAGCGCCTGCCGGACGTCCGCGTGCAGCGTGACCTGCAGGTACGAGGGGAGGACGACCAGGAACGTGTATCCGGCCGCCGACCACCCCAGCACCCGCCCGACGGCCGTCGGCACCAGCCGCGCGACGACCCTCGTGCTGCCTGGCGGGCCGCCGTCCCGGCCGTCCGCGACCAAGGCGACGGCCCCCGCGTCACCCGGCGGACCGCCGGTCAAGCCGTCCCGTACCCGGGTGTCATCTCCGGCGCCGCCCGGCGGGCCGCCGGTCACGCCGTGGCCGGCACGCGCAGCGCCCCCCGCGCCGCCTCGCAGACCGCCGGCCTCGCCCTCCCCGACCCGGGGCGTCTCGTCGAGTCCCACTCGCAGCCACAGCGCCACCAGACCCAGCGGCAGCGCCAGCAGGAACGGCAATCGCCAGCCCCAGTCGCTCAGTTGGGCCGGTGTGAGCAAGGTGACCGTCGCCGTCGCGACTCCCGCTCCGGCCAGCAGGCCCAGCGCGACCGTGAACGACTGCCAGGCGCCGTACAGTCCGCGCCGCCCGGGTGGCGCGGACTCCGTCATCAGCGTGACCGCGCCGCCGAACTCGCCGCCCGCCGACAGCCCCTGCAACGCTCGCAGGAGTGTCAGCAGCCAGGGCGCCGCCGCACCCGCCGTGGCGTAGGTGGGCAGCATGCCGATCAGCGCGGTCGACGCCGTCATCAGCGTGATCACACAGATCAGCACCGGCCGCCGCCCGGCCCGGTCGCCGAGCGAGCCGAACAGGGCCGCCCCGAGGGGCCGGAAGAAGAACGCCAGCGCGAAGGCGGCGTACGTCCGCACCAGCGCCTCCGCCGCGCCGCCGCCCGCCGGGGTGAAGAACCGGTCGGCCAGCACGGTGGCCAGGAAGCCGTAGACGCCGAACTCGTACCACTCGACGAGATTGCCCACCGAGCCCGCCGCCACCGCGCGCACGGCACGCGCCCGTGCGCGTGCCGGTGCACGCGAGCCGGCATCGCCGCGCGCACCCCGGTCCTCGGCGTACTCCGCGTACTCCGTGTGCTCCCCGTACTCCGTGTGCTTCCCGTACCTCGCGTGCTCGGAAATCGGCGTGGCTCCAGCCTTGTTGACGGTGCGTCGGTCGCATACCGGCTGGTCGGGCGGCGAGGGCGTCGCCCTGCCGCTTCCTCTTTCACCCGGCGGGGCAACACCTGTCCCGACCAGCCACCACACATCCCACCGGACGGCTAGGCTCGGGGTCTGTACGTCATTCGGGCGACCTGGGGAGGTAACGGGATGACGGAGGGACGGCCGTCGGCGGCCGGCTCGGCTTCCCTGTGGGAGCGGGACGCCGAGATCGCCACCGTCACCGCGGCGCTCGACGGCCTGTGCGCCGACCGGACGTCCGCCGGGAACCTGCTGGTCTTCCGGGGCGAGGCCGGCCTCGGCAAGACCGCGCTGCTGGCCGAGACCCGCCGCATCGCCGAGCGCCGGGGCTGCGCCGTGTGGTCCGCGCGCGGCGGCGAGACCCTGAGGTCCGTCCCGTTCAACGTCGTACGCCAGTTGCTGCAGCCCGCGCTCATGTCGCTGCTGCCGGAGGAGGCCCGCGAGTACCTCGGCGACTGGTACGACATCGCCGGACCCGCCCTCGGCATAGTGGACCCGGGAGAGGGCAGCGTCGACCCGCAGTACGTGTGCGACGGACTGGTCGCGGCCGTGCGCCGGCTCGCCCGCCGTGAATGGCCGCTGGTCCTGCTCGTCGACGACGCGCACTGGGCCGACCAGGAGACCCTGCGCTGGCTCGCCGCGTTCGCCGAACGCCTCGACGACCTGCCCGTGCTGGTCGTGGTCGCCCGGCGCCCCGGCGAGGTGAACGGCGAGAGCGCCCGCCTCCTGGAGGCGGTGGCCGCCGCGGCCGGCCGCCCCGTCAACAACCTCAGCGCCCTCACCCCGGACGCCACCGCCGGACTCACCCGCGCCACCGTCGGCCGGCAGGCCGACGACCCGTTCTGCCGCGAGGTCTGGGCCGTCACCGGCGGCAACCCGTACGACACCGTCGAACTCCTCGCCAAGGTGCAGGACAGCGAGGTCCAGCCGGTCGAGGCCCGGGCAGCCGAACTGCGCGCCCTGAACCGCTCCGCGCGCGGCGGCGGGCTCGTCGACCGGCTCAAGGGCCTCGGCATCGAGGCCACCCGGTTCGCCTGGGCGGCCGCGATCCTCGGCACCGGCATCTCCGTCGACATGGTCGCCCGGCTCGCCAGCATGCCCGCCTCCACCGCCGAGCGCTGCGCCGAACTGCTGTGCACCGCCCGTATCCTCACCGAACCCGGCCCCACGGTCGCCGGCGAGACGGACGTCGGCGACCTGGAGTTCGTCCACCCGCTGATCGCCTCCGCCGTCTACGACTCGATCCCGCCCGGCGTCTGCACCGCCATGCACGGCATCGCCGCCCAGATCGTCACCGAGAGCGGGCGCGGCGCCGCCGAGGCGTCCCGGCACCTGCTGAAGGTGCACCCGGACGACGACGAGGAACTCGTGGAGCAGCTGCGCGAGGCCGCCCGCGAACACCTCGCCGTCGGCGCGCCGGACGCGGCCCGCCGCTGCCTGGAGCGCGCCCTGCGCGAGCCGCCCCGGCCCGAGGTGCACGCCCGGGTGCTCTACGAACTCGGCCGGGCCACCCTGCTGACCGCGCCCGCCGTCACCGTCGAGCACCTGCAGAACGCGCTCGCCATGTCCGGCCTCGGCGCCGACGAACGCGTCGACGCCGTGGTCCGGCTCTCCCAGGCGCTGATCCACAACGACCAGCTGGAGGAGGCGGTCCGCACCGTCGAGGCCGAGGCCGCCCGGCACGCGGCGGGCCCGGTCAAGCTGCGGCTGCAGGCCGTGCAGTTCATGTGGGAGGGCATCCACGGCGAGACCGTCTCCCCGGAACGCTCCCGCCGCCTGGCCGAACTCGCCGCCACCTGCACCGGCCGGGACAACTCCGAACGCGCCCTGCTGATCCTGCGCGGCTTCGACGCGATGACCCACGGCGAGAACGCCGAGGAGATCCTCCAGCTGTGCGACCGTGCCCTCGTCAACGGGCGGCTCGCGCCCGGCCTCGGCTGGACCGACGGCGAGTGGGGCATCGAACTGCTGATGATGCTCGGCAGCTCCTACACCTACGCCGACCGGCTCGACCGCGCCGAGAGCCTCTTCGCCGAGGCCCTGCGCGCCTACACCGGTGCCGGCTGGCGCGGCGGCCATCTCTCCCTGGCCAACGCCTTCCTCGGCCTCGCCTACCGCAGGCAGGGCCGGCTCAAGGACGCCGAGTCCACCCTGCGCGAGGCACTGGCCCTGGCCGAGCGGGTCGGCCGCGGACTGCCCCTGTACTGGTCGGCGACCTGCGGCCTCGTCGACACCCTGCTGGCGCGCGGCCAGACCAGCGAGGCCTGGTCGATAGCCGAACAGTACGGCTTCGCCCCGCCCTACCCGTCCACCATCGTGCTGCCCGACATCCGCTCCGTGCGTGGGCGGCTGCTGATCGCGGTCGGCCGGACCGAGGAGGGCGTCAACGAACTGGAGGCCGCCGAGAAGACCGCCGTCTCCCGCGGCGGCCACAACCCGGTCCTCGCGCCCTGGTCCGTCGACCTGGCCAAGGCCCTCGCCGTCCAGGACCCCGCCCGGGCGGCCCGGCTCGCCGCCGACGCCCGCCGGCAGGCCGAGCGGTTCGGCACCGACACCGCCATCGGCGAGGCCCTGCGCTGCGCGGCCGCCCTGGAGACCGGCCAGCGGGCGGTCGGCCTGGCCGCCCAGGCCGTCGCCTACCTGGAGGCCTCGCCCTGCCAGTACGAGCACGCGGCCGCCCGCGTCGAGTACGGAATCGTCACACGCTCGACGACCGAGCTCAACCGCGGCCTGGCGCTGGCCCGTTCGTGCGGCGCCGACGGACTCGCGGCACAGGCCCGGGAGGTGCTGGAGACGGGCCGGGGACTGCACTAGGGCCTGCTGCGACAGTGGCGCCTGTGGGCGACGACGCCACTGTCACAACAGGCCCTGGCCCGGAGGACCGTCGCGCACCCGAGGCCCTGTGTCGCACATGGTGCGCGGCGGCCGCCCGCCCGGCGTCCACGGCTACCGGCCGTGGTCCACGGCGTGCACGGCTACCGTTCGTCCTCCTCGGCGAGCACCCGCTGGGCCGTCGCGAACGCAGAGTTGGCCGCGGGCACCCCGCAGTACACGGCGGTCTGCAGCAGCACCGCGCCGATCTCCTCCGGGCTCAGCCCGTTGCGCCGCGCCGCTCTGACGTGCAGGGCGAGCTCCTCGTAGTGGCCGTGGGCGACCAGCGCGGTCAGCGTGATCATGCTCCGCTCGCGGCGCGAGAGCGTCGGGTCGGTCCAGATCTCGCCCCAGGCGTAGCGGGAGATGAAGTCCTGGAAGCGCGCGGTGAACGGGGTCTGCCGGGTCTGCGCCCGGTCCACGTGGGCGTCGCCCAGCACCTCCCGGCGCACCGCCATCCCGCTCGCCGGCGGCCCGTCCAGCTGGGTGCGCAGTGCGGTGAGCACGGCTCGCGGGCACTGCGCGGGCGCCAGGTGCGAGGCGCCGGGCAGCTCCACGAGCGCCGCGCCCGGCACCGCGTCCGCGATCTCCCGCAGGTGCGCGGGCGGCGTCGCGGGGTCCTGGCGTCCCGCGATCAGCAGGGTCGGTACGGTGATGCCGGCGAGCCGGTCCCGCAGGTCGAAGGCGGCCAGCGCGTCGCAGCAGGCGGCGTACGCCTCCGGGTCGGCGTCCCGGTGGTCGCGGAGCAGCCGCGGCACGGTGAAGCCGGGCGTGAACCAGCGTGCCTCGGCGCTCTCCAGCAGCCACTCCATGCCCTCCCGGCGCACCCGTGCGGCCCGTTCCCGCCAGGGCGCCGCACCGCCGAAGTGGGCGGAGGCGCACACCACGGCCAGCGAGGTGAGCCGCTCGGGACGGTGCGCGGCCAGGTGCAGGCCGACGGCGCCGCCCAGGGACACGCCCGCGTAGGCGAACCGCTCGATGCCGAGCGCGTCGGCGAGCGCCAGCACGTGCGCGGCGAGGTCGCCGACGGTGGCGCCCGGCCCGATCAGCCCGGCGGCGGACCCGCCGTGCCCCGGCAGATCCCAGCGCACCACCCGGTGTCCCGTGGACAGTTCGGGGGCGACCCCGTCCCACAGCGCGAGGGAGGTGCCGAGCGAGGGACCGAGCAGCAGCGGAGGAGCGGAGGCCGGGCCCTCTTCCAGGTGGTTGAGGAGTGTCGCGGTCAAGTTCGCTCCAGGGCGCGGTCGGTGAGGGCAGCGGCGAATCCGGTGCAGCGGGCGGGGTCCGTCAGCTCGGCCAGATCGACGTCCTGCAACGCGGGCTGCTCGGCGAGGAGTTCGCCCAGCGACCGGTCCTCGTCGTGGGCCCGGCGGGCGAGTTCGGTGAGGAGGTCCCTGGCCCGGGCGCGGCCGAGGCGGGGAGCGAGGGCGGCGGACAGGCGCTCGGAGACGATCAGTCCCCGGGTGAGGTCCAGATCGCGCCGCATGGCCGCCCGGTCCACCCGCAGCCCCTCGGCGAGTTCGGCCGCGTCGCGGGCCGCTCCGCCGACCAGCCGGAGCAGGTCGCGCAGCGGCTCCCACTCGGCGTGCCAGGCCCCGGCCGGCCGTTCGTCCCCGGCGGCGAGACAGCCGTAGAGGACGGCCGCGAGCTGCGGAGCGCGCCGGGCGGCGGCCGCGAGGAGGGTGGAGCGCACCGGGTTCGCCTTGTGCGGCATGGCCGACGAGCCGCCGGCGCTGCCCTCGGCGACCTCGCCGATCTCGGTGCGCGACAGGGTCAGCACGTCCTCGGCGACCTTGCCCAGCGCACCCGCCGTGAACGCGAGGCAGCCGGCCAGGTCGGCGACCGGCGTCCGCAGGGTGTGCCAGGGCAACGGCGGTGCGGCCAGGCCGACTTCCCGGGCGTACGTCTCGACCAGCGCGACCGGGCCGGGGGCGCCGTGCTCCCGGAACGCCGCCAAGGTGCCTGCGGCGCCGCCGAGTTGGGCGGGCAGGGCCTGGCGCACCCGGGTGATCCGGTCGCGCGCGTCGAGGACCAGGGCGCGCCATCCGGCGGCTTTGAGTCCGAACGTCGTCGGCACCGCGTGCTGGGTGAGGGTGCGCCCCGGCATCGGGGTGTCCCGGTGGGCGGCGGCGAGGCGGGCCAGGGCGCGTTCGGTGCGGGCGAGGTCGGCCAGGACCGGGTCCAGGGTGCGCGAGGCGACCAGCATGACGGCCGTGTCCATGATGTCCTGGCTGGTCGCCCCCCGGTGCACCTGGGGTCCGTACGGTTCGCCCACCGCCTCGGTGAGGTCGGCGACGAGCGGGATGACGGGGTTGCCGCCGGCGCGGGCGCGTCCCGCGAGGGAGCGGACGTCGAAACGGGCCGGATCGGCCGCGCGGGTCACCGCCTCGGCCGCCCCGGCCGGGGCCAGGCCCAGTGCGGCCTGGGCGCGGGTCAGGGCGGCTTCGGCGTCGAGCAGGGCCGTGAGGAAGGCGGCGTCGCCGGTCGCGTGCGCGGCCGGGGCACCGGCCCAGCCGGGGCCGAGCAGGCCGTCGCCGTCGCCGTCCGGGGGTGCCGCGTGCCCGGCGGACGGGGCGGTCACCGGTACTCCAGGAAGACCGTCTCGGCCTCGCCCTGGAGGCGGATGTCGAAACGGTGGGTGCCGCCGCCCTCCTCGTGGGCGATCAGCGTGTCGCGCCGGTCGCCCACCTGGGCGAGCAGCGGGTCGGCGGCGAGGGCCGCCTCGTCGCCCGGCAGGTAGATGCGGGTGAACAGGTGGACGAGTAGGCCGCGCGCGAAGACGCACACGCTCAGGTACGGGGCACCGCCCCCGCGCGCTCCCGGCCGCAGGGTGCGCGCGTACCAGTGGCCGTCCGCGTCCGTCTGGATCCGCCCCCAGCCGGTGAACTCCACGCCGTTGCGGCCCAGGTGGCCGCCGGTCGCCGGGTCCCGGCGCATGGAGCCGTCCACCCGCGCGACGGTGCCGTCCGGGCGCGGCCCCCACAGCTCGACGAGGGCGTCCGGGAGCGGCCGGCCCTCGCCGTCGAGGACGTGGCCGTGCACGGTGATCGTGTCCGGGTGGCCCAGGGGTGCGATGTCCTCGCCGCCGCGGAACGGCAGCGCGTACCCGTGGAAGGGGCCGACGGTGTGGGAGGGGGTGGGCGGCAGGTGCTGCGTGCCGTTCGTGTCGGTGGTCGTCATGGCCGGTGTCAGCGTCCTTCCTCGATCCAGGTGGCGGCCGGGCCGTCCAGCACGATGTCCCAGTGGTAGCCGAGGGAGAACTCCGGCACCGACAGGTGGTGGTCGTAGGCGGCGACCAGCCGCTGCCGGGCCGCGTCGTCGGTCACGGACTGCAGGATCGGGTCGTACGGGAAGAGCGGGTCGTTCGGAAAGTACATCTGCGTCACCAGCCGCTGGGTGAACGCCGTACCGAAGACCGAGAAGTGGATGTGGGCCGGGCGCCAGGCGTTGACGTGGTTGCGCCAGGGGTAGGGGCCGGGCTGGATGGTGGTGAAGCGGTAGCGGCCCTCGTCGTCGGTGAGGGTGCGGCCCGCCCCGGTGAAGTTCGGGTCCAGCGGGGCGTCGTGCTGTTCGCGCCGGTGGGCGTAGCGGCCGGCCGAGTTGGCCTGCCAGATCTCGACGAGCTGGCCGCGGACCGGGCGTCCGGAGCGGTCCAGGAGCCGTCCGGAGACGGTGATCCGCTCGCCGACCGGTTCGCCGGTGTGCTGCCGGGTGAGGTCGTTGTCGGTCTCGGTGAGGTCGCGCTCGCCGAAGGCGGGGGAGTGCAGCTCGAGAAGTTCGGGGTCCTCGGCGGTGTCGATGGCGACCGGGGGCCGCTTCGGGTGGCGCAGCACGGAGGAGCGGTAGGGCGCGTAGTCGCGGCGCGGGTGGTGCTCGGCCGGCGCGCCGTCGGCTACCCGCTTCCCGTACGCCGCGTGCGCGGCCGCGATCTCCCGGTCGATGTCCTGCTGGGTGAGGGCCATGGGGGGTTCCTGACTGTTCATGGGCGTTCCAGGACGAGGGTGAGGCCCTGGCCCACGCCGACGCGGAGGGTGGCCACGCCGGTGCCGGGGCCGCGGCGGGCGAACGGGGTGCGGACGGCGTCGACGATGTACACGGGGTTCACGGCACGTCCTTCCCGACGGTCAGTTCGGCGTCGGTCCTGACGACGACGTCCTCCACGGTCACGCCCGGCGCGGTCTCCACCAGCAGGAGTCCTTGGTCGGTGACGTCCAGCACGGCCAGATCCGTGATGATCCGGTTCACGCACGCCTTGCCGGTGAGCGGCAGCGTGCACCGCTCAAGGATCTTCGGGGAGCCGTCCTTGGCGGTGTGCGTCATGACGACGACGACCGTGCGGGCGCCGTGCACCAGGTCCATGGCGCCGCCGATGCCCGTGACGAGCTTGCCGGGGACCGCCCAGTTGGCGAGGTCGCCGCCCGCGGACACCTGCATCGCGCCGAGGACGGCGACGTCGATGTGCCCGCCGCGGATCATCGCGAAGGACAGCGCCGAGTCGAAGAAGGAGGCGCCCGGCAGGACCGTCACGGTCTCCTTGCCGGCGTTGATCAGGTCCGGGTCGACCTCGTCGTCGAGGGGGTACGGGCCGGTGCCCAGGATGCCGTTCTCCGACTCCAGGACCACCTCGACGCCCGGCGGCAGGTGGTTCGGGATCAGCGTGGGCAGGCCGATGCCCAGGTTGACGTACTGGCCGTCCTCGAGTTCGCGGGCCGCGCGGGCGGCCATCTCCTCACGTGTCCGGGCCATCAGGACCTCACCGTCCGCCGCTCGACCTTCTTGTCCGCCGCCTGCTCGGGAGTCAGCGCCACCACGCGCCGCACGAAGACGCCCGGCAGGTGCACCGCGTCGGGGTCGATCGCGCCGGGCTCGACCAGTTCCTCCACCTCGGCGACGGTGACGTGTCCGGCCATGGCGGCCAGGGGGTTGAAGTTCCGGGTGGCCTTGTTGAAGACAAGGTTGCCGTGCCGGTCGCCCCGGGCGGCGCGGACCAGCGCGAAGTCGGTGCGGATGCCGCGCTCCAGCACGTACCGCGTGCCGTCGAACTCGCGCACCTCCTTGGGCGGCGAGGCGAGCGCGACCCCGCCGGAGCCGTCGTACCGCCACGGCAGCCCGCCCTCGGCGACCTGTGTGCCCACCCCCGCCGGGGTGTAGAAGGCGGGGATGCCGGCGCCGCCCGCGCGCAGCCGCTCGGCCAGCGTGCCCTGCGGGATCAGCTCCACCTCCAGCTCGCCGGCCAGGTACTGCCGGGCGAACTCCTTGTTGGCGCCGATGTAGGAGCCGGTCACCCGGGCGATCCGGCCCGCGGCCAGCAGCACCGCGAGCCCGGACCCCATCGCCCCGCAGTTGTTGGAGACCACGCTCAGGCCGCTCGTGCCGCGCTCGTACAGCGCCCGGATCAGCACGTTCGGCACACCGCTCAGCCCGAAGCCGCCGACCGCGAGGGACGCGCCGTCCGGCACATCGGCCACCGCCTGCGCGGCCGTGGCGACCACCTTGTCCATCCGTGAAACCTCATCTCGCAATTAATCAGCGCACTGAGTATTTCGTGAGGTGCCGCTCACGCTGCCATCGAAGTTCGCGCACCGTCAAGGCCTGGTGTCATCCAGGTTCGGTGCCGCAGACATCGTGCTTTTGGTACGGGTATCGTTCAGTGCACCGATGAATCGACCAGGGGAGCGCACATGGCCGCCGTGGACCTCGCCACCCACCCCGGGCACCTGGCCCGGCGGCTCCAGCAGGCCCACTACCTGCTGTGGAACACCATGGTCTCGGAGGAGATCACCTCACCCCAGTTCGCCGTGCTGAACGCGCTCGTCGCCGAGCCGGGCCTGGACCAGCGGACCGTGGGGGAGCGGGTGGGACTGGACCGGTCGACCATCGCCGAGGTCGTCAGCCGGCTCGGCCGGCGCGGGCTGCTGGACAAGGTGCGCGATCCGCAGGACGGCCGCCGCTTCCTGCTCCGCCTCACCGACGAGGGGCAGCGCACCCACCGCAGGCTGACCGTGCGCACCGCCCGGATGAACCAGGTCTTCCTCGCCCCGCTCTCCGCCGGCGAGCAGGCGCTCTTCTTCGACCTGATCCGCCGGGTCGCCGACGCCGCGGAGGACCTGCGCAACCCCGCCGAGCCCGCGGCGGCCCTACCGGAGGGCTGAGAGGGAGCCACGAGGAGGCCGCGCGCGTGCCGTGTCAGGAGGGTGCCGCGGCGAACACCACCCACACCTGGCCGTCGGCGAAGTCCATCGGGCCGCCGTCCGCCGCCGTGAACGTCGTGCCGTCCGTCGCGCCCGGCCGGGACCAGGTGGCGTCGAAGGAGCGCCCGTCCCGCAGGACCACGGCCTTCCCGGAGCCGACGGTCTCGGTGTACGGCGTGTGGTTGCCGAGCACGTCGTGATAGCGGGACGAGCGGATCCTCACGTACTGCACGACGACCGTCGGCGGCGCCGGCCGCCGCCCGCCGGTGGTGACCGTGGGCGTGCCGTCCATCGAGACCTGCCAGCCGCCCTGCCGCGCCGACCAGGTGAAGGTGAACCGGGCCGCGGGGTAGCGCACGGTCCGCGACGACGCGGGCCTGCCCCCGGAGGGCGCGGGACCGTACCGGAAGCCCGTGGTCAGCGCACCCCTGCCGGGAGCGGAGCGCAGGAGCCGGTCGGGGCGCAGGTACAGGTTGTGCGGCGCGGCCCGGCCGGTGCCCCGGTAGTACGCGGCGCCCGCCTCGTCGGGCGACTCGGCCCGCAGCGGGGCCCGGTGGATCAGCGGCAGCAGCTTGCGCTGGGCCCCCGAGAAGGCCAGCGTCGGTTCGTCGAACTGGCGCAACAGTTCGAGGTCGGACTCGCGGGCGCTGCGCACGGGACCGACCGACTGCGGCAGCCGGGTGGCGTACACCGCCATCAGCCGGCTCAGACCGCCCTCCACCTGTTCCGCGTAGACGACGTCCGCCGCCTCCAGCCCCGTCTGCGGGCGAGCCGCCGGTACGTTGTCGATCTTCACCGCGAGCGGCGAGCCGGACGCCCGCGAGCCGGACGGCGACGGCGTCGGCGACTGCGCGGGGGCCGCGCTGCGGTGCGGCGCGCGGCCGTCGTCGGACGGGCCGTGCCGGGAGCAGCCCGTCGCCGGGGAAAGCGTCACCAGGGCGGCGGCCAGCACCGCCACCGGGCCGATTCTTCGGGGACGCGCCCCGTGTCCCATGCCCACCGTTGTCACCCCGTTCGTATCCGTCGATTGTGTGCTCGTCGGGTCGTCGTAGGCCATACCTCGTCGGCCTTACCCGTTCGGCGCCGATCGCGCGCGCCCGGTGGGCCGAACGGGCTGCGCCGCGAGGCCGGCGAGGTCCCGGGTGGGGCGGCCGTCGGGGCGGGGCGGTGGTTCACCGCGGCGCGCACGGGTACCCGGGCGCCACCGCAAACCGGGCGCGTCTGGGCGAATCGGCGCGCCACAGTGACCAAGGGAGCGCGACCCCATGAAGGCAGTCACCTGGCAGGGCAGGCGGGACGTGCGGGTGGAGGACGTGCCCGACCCGCGCATCGAGGAGCCCACCGACGCCGTCATCCGCATCACGTCCAGCGGGCTGTGCGGCTCCGATCTGCACCTGTACGAGGTGCTCACCCCGTTCATGACCCCGGGTGACATCCTCGGCCACGAACCCATGGGCATCGTCGAGGAGGTCGGACCCGGCGTCCCCGACCTGGCGGTGGGCGACCGCGTGGTGGTGCCGTTCCAGATCGCCTGCGGGAACTGCTGGATGTGTCTGACCGGGCTGCCCACCCAGTGCGAGACCACCCAGGTCACCGGCGAGGGCATGGGCGCCCCGCTGTTCGGCTACACCCGGCTGTACGGCGCGGTGCCCGGCGCGCAGGCCGAGTACCTGCGCGTCCCGCAGGCGCAGTTCGGGCCGATCAAGGTGCCCGAGGGCCCGGCCGACGACCGCTTCGTCTACCTCTCCGACGTCCTGCCCACCGCCTGGCAGGCCGTCGTGTACGCCTCCGTCCCGCCCGGCGGCAGCCTCGCCGTCCTCGGCCTCGGGCCCATCGGGGACATGGCCTGCCGCATCGCGCTGGCCCGGGGCGCCGAGCAGGTGTTCGGCGTCGACCTGGTGCCCGAGCGGCTCGCCCGGGCGAACCGGCGCGGAGTGCGCACCTACGACCTCAGGGCCTTCGACGACGAGAAGGAACTGGTCCGGGCGATCCACGACGAGACCAACGGCCGGGGCCCGGACGCCGTGATCGACGCCGTCGGCACCGAGGCGCACGGCAGCCACGCCGCCAAACTCGCCCAGACGGCCTCCGCCATGCTGCCGCGCAAGATCAGCGGACCCCTCGCCGAACGCTTCAGCGTCGACCGGCTCGGCGCCCTGCACATGGCCATCGACCTGGTACGGCGCGGCGGCACCATCTCGCTCAGCGGCGTGTACGGCGGCATGGCCGACCCGCTGCCCATGCTCACCCTCTTCGACAAGCAGATCCAGCTGCGCATGGGCCAGGCGAACGTGCGCCGGTGGAGCGACGAGATCCTGCCCTACCTCACCGACGAGGACCCGCTCGGCGTCGACGACTTCGCCACGCACCGGCTGCCGCTCTCCGAGGCGCCGCACGCGTACGAGATGTTCCAGCGCAAGCAGGAGGGCGCGATCAAGATCCTCATGCAGCCCTGAGCCGCGGGGGGCCGGTACGGTCCCGCCGAGCGCCCGGGACCTCCCGGGCGCCCGGCGAGAACCCGCCTACGCGCCCAGGATCTCGCCGAGGTCGTAGCGCACCGGCTCCTCCAGCTGGGCGTACGTGCAGCTCTCCGCCGTCCGGTCCGGGCGCCAGCGGCGGAAGCGCGCCGTGTGCCGGAAGCGGGCGCCGTTCTCCATGTGGTCGTAGGCCACCTCGGCGACCCGCTCCGGCCGCAACGGCACCCACGACAGGTCCTTCTTGCCCGACCAGCGGCTCGGCGCCCCCGGCAGCCGGGCCGTCTCATGGGCCGCCTCCTCCCCCCAGGCCGCCCACGGGTGCCCGCCCACGTCCTCCATCCGCAGCGGCTCCAGCTCCTCGACCAGCTCCGCGCGCCGCTTCATCGGGAACGCCGCGGACACCCCCACGTGCTGCAGGCCGCCCCGGCCGTCGTACAGGCCGAGCAGCAGCGAACCGACCACCGGACCGCTCTTGTGGAACCGGTAGCCCGCCACCACGACGTCCGCCGTCCGCTCATGCTTGATCTTGAACATGGCCCGCTCGTCCTGCAGATAGCGCAACGTCAGCGGCTTGGCGACCACCCCGTCGAGCCCGGCACCCTCGTACTGCTCGAACCACCGCTGCGCCAGCTCCGCGTCCGTCGTCGCCGGTGCCACGTGCACCGGTGCGCCCGCCCCCGACAACTCCCGCTCCAGCACGGCCCGCCGCTCGGTGAGCGGTGCCTCCACCAGTGAGCGGTCGTCAAGCGCCAGCACGTCGAACGCGACGAACGACGCCGGGGTCCGCTCGGCCAGCGTCCGCACCCGGGAGGCCGCCGGATGGATCCGCTCGGTCAGCGCGTCGAAGTCCAGCCGCCCCTCGCGGGCGATCACGATCTCCCCGTCCAGCACGCACCGCCCCGGCACCCGCTCCTTCAGCGCCGCGACCAGCTCGGGGAAGTACCTGGTCAACGGCTTGCCGGTACGGCTGCCCAGCTCCACCTCGTCGCCGTCGCGGAACACCACGGCCCGGAACCCGTCCCACTTGGCCTCGTAGTGCATCCCGGGCGGGATCTTCGCCACCGACTTGGCGAGCATGGGCTTCACGGGCGGCATCACCGGCAGATCCATGGCTCCGATTCTGCGCGCATACCCCCGCCGCCGCCCGGTGTGCGCACGGGGCAGGCTGCGCCTACCGTGGCCGCATGGGTGACGCGGTGGAACTGGAAGTGGCGGGCCGGACCGTACGCCTGTCCAGCCCGGACAAGGTCTTCTTCCCCGAGCGCGGATTCACCAAGCTGGACCTCGCCCGGTACTACGCCGCCGTCGGCCCCGGCATCCTGCGCGCCCTGCGCGACCGCCCCACCACCCTCGAACGCTACCCGGACGGCGTCGGCGGCGAGTGGTTCTACCAGAAGCGCGCCCCCAAGGGCATGCCCGACTGGATCCCGACCGCCCACATCACCTTCCCCAGCGGCCGCAGCGCGGACGAGATGTGCCCCACGGAGGAGGCCGCCGTCGTGTGGGCCGCCCAGTACGGCACGCTCACCTTCCACCCCTGGCCGGTGCGCCGCACCGCGGTCGACCACCCGGACGAACTGCGCATCGACCTCGACCCGCAGCCCGGCACCGACTACGCCGACGCCGTCCGCGCCGCCCACGAACTGCGCGAGGTGCTGCACGAGTACGGCGGCCTGCGCGGCTGGCCGAAGACCTCCGGCGGCCGGGGCCTGCACGTCTTCGTGCCCATCGAACCGCGCTGGACCTTCACCCAGGTGCGGCGCGCCGCGATCGCGGTCGGCCGGGAGATGGAACGCCGGATGCCCGAGCAGGTCACCATCAAGTGGTGGAAGGAGGAACGCGGCGCACGCATCTTCATCGACTACAACCAGACCGCCCGCGACCGCACCATCGCCTCCGCCTACTCCGTACGGCCCCGCCCGCACGCCCCCGTCTCCGCGCCCCTGCGCTGGGAGGAGGTCGGCGAGGCCGGTCCCCGCGACTTCGACCTCGCCACCATGCCGGCCCGCTTCGCCGAACTCGGTGACGTGCACGCCGACATGGACGACCACGCCTACTCCCTGGAGGCGCTCCTGGAGCTGGCCGGCCGCGACGAACACGATCACGGCCTGGGCGACCTGCCCTACCCCCCGGAATACCCGAAGATGCCGGGCGAACCGAAACGCGTCCAGCCGAGCCGCGCCCGCCGGGAAGGCACGGGCTGAGGCCTATCCGCCGGCCCCCGCCACGATCCGCCGGCAGTCCGTGAGCAGGGCGACGTCCGCGGCGACGTCGTAGCGCATGTTGCCTCGGGAGCCGTTGTTGTTGTGGCGGCGGGGGGAGGCCAGTTCCGCGCGTATCAGGGGCAGGGCCGGAGCGGCGGCGGGGCCCATGTCGGCCAGGCAGGCGGCCATGGTGGGGCGTTCCGCCGGGGTGGCCGGCCACTGGTCGAGGAGCACGGGCAGAACGCTCTGAGGATCTTCGGTGATCCGCCAGAGGGCGACGGCCGAGCGGGCGGGGCTGTGGTCGGCCGCGATCAGCCCGCGCAGCCGGGGCGCGAGCGGAGCGCCCGCCGTACCGAGCGCCTCGGTCAGGCGTATCGCGGCGGACCACTGCCACCACGTCGGCGCCGACAGGGCGTCGTCGACCACCGGCAGCACCGCCTCCGCGTCGCCCGTCAGCGACCACAGGGCCTCGGCGACATGGATCCGGTGCCGGTCCGCGAGGGCGCCGTCGCGCCACAGCCGGCGCACGAGCGGGGTCGCCTCGGCCGCCCGGGAGCCGTACCGGGACAGGGCCAGCAGCACCTCCTCCGTCGTGCACAGGTGTGCGGCGTTGCCCAGAACGTCGAGGAGCAGGGGCACCGACTCCTCGTGGCGGAGGGCGGCCAGGGCCCGGACGAGGTGGTCCAGGTCGGCGCCCGGTGCGCGGGGGTCCAGCTCGGCCAGCCGGCCGTGCAGGACCGGGGCGAGCGGAGCCGCCCCCTCGGGGCCGAGTGCCTCGATCCACCGGGACAGACGCTCGGGTATCTCCACCACTTCCAGGATGTGGGTGAGCGCCGGCACGATCCGGTCGTCGCCCTGCAGGGCCAGCACCTCGAAGGCCATGCCGACGGCCAGTTCCCGGAACGGTGTGCCGGTCTCCAGCGGACGGCTGTCCCAGCTCTCCAGGTAGGCCGCCACCGCCTCGGACACCCGGTGTGCGGCGGGCGCCAGGTACCGCAGCTCGGACAGCACCTCCTTCTGCAGGCGCAGGTCGTCGTCGGCGAGCAGCCGGGCCAGCGCCAGCAGCGGCTCGTCGTCGGGGGCCCGCCAACCGGTGAGCAGCCGCCCCGCCACGCCGACGGCCTGCCTGCGCTGACGGGGGCTCGGGCTGCCCAACTGGCCCACCAGAAGGGGGAAGCGCACGTCGACGCGGTCGCCCAGGGCCATGTGCAGCTCGTCGACCAGCTCCGCCGTGTCGTCGAGGCCGAGGCTGCGGCGGTGCTCCGCCTCCAGCTCGCGCACCTGCGAGATGAGGGTGTCGGTGCGCGGCCGCTCCGGCGCGTCCGGCGGCGGCCCCAGTTCGTCCGTCTCCCGGGCCAGCCGCAACACGTCCAGCGCGACGGCGGCCGCGTCCGGGGGGAGTTCACCGGGCGCGCAGCGCGCCAGCCGGGCCAGAGCCGTCATCCGCAGCCGGGGATCGGGGGTCCCGGACACCAGCTCCCGCAGCACCCGGGCCGCCTCGGCGCCCAGGCCGGCCGGATGCCGCAGGGCCAGGGTGCCCAGGGCACGCGCCAGCGCTCTCGCTGCCCCGGGGTCGGTCTCGGCCGGCAGACGGTCGCACAGGGCGCCGAACACCAGCGCCGGGTCCGGGTGCAACCGGGCGAGGGCACCCGGTACGGCGGCACGCACCCCCGGATCCGGGTCGCCGAGCAGCCCGAGGAAGGTCCCCGCGCGGTCGCGGACCATGTCGCGCGCCACGAAGAAGTGCCTCAGCCACTCCTCGTGCCGGTCCTCGTCGAACTCCCCGGCGAACCCGTCCTCGTCGGCGTCCCCCTCGTCCCCCTCGGGCCCCTCGTCCTCCTCCGAGGCGTGCGCGATGCTGCACAGCAGGCCGATCACGGCGCCCCGGTCGCCGACCGACGGATGCGCGATCAGCTCGAACAGGAACGGGACGCACGCCACCGTGCTGTCGTAGACGTCCCCCTGGTGGTGCACCGCGCCGTACATGCCGTCCAGCGCGATCTCCCGGCGCTCCGGATCGTCCGACGCCAGCCCCCACAGCAACTCCGGCACATCGGTCGCCGACTTCGTGTACGCGTGCCCCATCGACGCCCAGTCGACGTCGTCGATCCCCCTGAACACCCTGCCTCCCCGTGGTCCGTGGCGCCCGTTCCGCCACTGGTCACAGAATGCAGCACGGCACTGACAACGGGCCGGGGCTGTGGACGACCGGCCTGTGGACAACGGTCCCGTGGACGACGGCCCCCGCGCGTGGCGCAACCCTTTTTCCGGGCCGTACGCACGTACGGCGGCGCGGTTATCCTGATCGCCCGCCGCCGATGAGGAGTCCCGAAGTGACCGAGGCAGTGTCGCGTCCCACGCTGGAGGCCGTGGCCGCGCGGGCCGGGGTGTCCCGGGCCACCGTGTCACGGGTCGTCAACGGCGGGGACGGGGTGAGGGAGCCGCTGGCCGAACGGGTCCGGCAGGCGGTCGAGGAGCTCGGCTACGTGCCGAACCAGGCCGCGCGCAGCCTGGTCACCAAGCGGCACGACGCCGTCGCCGTCGTCATCGCCGAACCCGAGGCGCGGGTCTTCGCCGACCCCTTCTTCGCCCTGCAACTGCGCGGGATCAGCAAGGAGCTGACGGCCCACGACAACCAGCTCGTGCTGCTGCTCACCGAGGGCCGCGCCGACCACGCCCGCGTGGCCCGCTACCTCGCCGGAGGCCATGTCGACGGCGCGCTCGTCTTCTCCCTCCACCTCGACGACCCGCTGCCCGGCCTGATCCGGAAGGCGGGTGTGCCCACCGTGTTCGGCGGGCGTCCCGACTGGAGCGACGGCGGTCCGGGACCGGTGTACGTCGACAGCGACAACCGGGGCGGTGCCCGCGAGGCCGTGCGTCACCTGGTGGGTCTCGGCCGGACCCGGATCGCGCACATCACCGGGGCGCTGGACCAGACCTCGGCGGTGGACCGGCTCGACGGGTACCGGGACGTCATGGGGGACGCCGATCCGCGGCTCGTGGTGGAGAGCGACTTCACCCCGAGTGGCGGCGAACGCGCCATGCGTGAACTGCTCGACCGCTGCCCGGACGTGGACGCGGTGTTCGCCGCCAACGACCTGACCGCGCTCGGTGCCCTGCGCGTGCTGCGCGAGCACGGCCGTCGGGTACCGGACGACGTGGCCGTGATCGGCTTCGACGACGTGCTGCCCGTCGCCGAACAGGCCGAGCCGCCGCTGACCACGGTCCGTCAGGACATAGAGGAGATGGGCCGGCTGATGGCCCGCCTGCTGCTGCGCGGCCGCGTCGGCGATACGCCCGGCGCGGCTCCCGCGGAGGCGTCCGGCGACGGCGTGGTTCTGCCGACCACGCTGATACGGCGCGCGTCCGCCTGACGACCTGGGCCGCGGCGTCCGGCGGCGCGGCCTCTCGGCGCCTCGGCTTCCCGCCGGCTCAGCCCTGCGGGGTCTCGCTCCTGATCACCGCGAAGCGGGCGCCGTACGGGTCGGCGAGCCTGGCCATGCGGCCGACGCCCGCCACCGTCGTCGCCGGCACGCGCACCGTGCCGCCCAGCCGCTGCGCCTCCTCGACGACGGCGTCGGTGTCCTCGACCGCGAAGTACGGCAGCCAGTAGGGGCCCGCCGCCGCTTCCGTCGGGTCGTCGGCCAGCGGGACCATCCCGCCGAACATCGCGTCGTCGCCGGCACCGCTCGGGTTGACACAGGTGTAGGTGCCGCCCGGGAACGGCACGCCCGAGGTCTCCAGGCCCAGGACGCGGTGGTAGAAGGCCGCGGCCGCAGCGATGTCCGCCGTGTACAGCTCGACCCAGCACAGCGCGCCCGGTTCGTCCGCCGCGTCCACGCCCCTGGTCCGCCCCGGCTGCCAGATGCCGAACCGCACGCCGGCCTGGTCGGCGAGGACCGCCATGTGCCCCTGGCCCATCACGTCGAGGGGCGGGAACAGCACCCGGCCGTGCGCCTGTTCGGCGGCCGTCGCGGTGGCCTGCGCGTCCTGGCTCTGGAAGTACACCGTCCAGGCCGGCGGCCCCTGGTCCGGGCCGGTCCGCATGCCGCCGGCGACCGTGCGGCCGTCCAGCCGGAAGAAGCCGTAGCCACCGGCGTCCGGCCCCGCCGACTCGAACCGCCAGCCGAAGAGACCGCCGTAGAAGGCGAGAGCGCCGTCGAGGTCGGGGGTGGCGACGTCGAGCCAGTTGGGCGCGCCGTCGACGAAACGGGTGGTGAGCATCATCGCCCTCCTTGAAAGGGGGCCCGGGAGCCGGGTCCGGTCCTTAGCACCGTCGAGTCTGGCACCGCCCACCGACACCGCGTGGCAGGTGCCACCGCGCGCCGCGTTCACCGGGTCCTGGTTTCGTGCCCGCCGGCCCCTGTTCCCGCGCCCACCCGGCCCCGTTCCGGGACACACGGCCCCGCTCCCGCGCCCCCGCCCACCCGTGAGGCTGCCGTGCGCACCGGCGAGGCTCCCGCGCTCACCCGCCGGCTCCCGCGCGCCCCGGGCAGCGCACCGTACGTGCCCCGCCGTGCCGCCCGTCCGCGGTTTTCCCGCCGACTCCCGGTCGTTCCCGCGCGCCGCCGTGCTCCGCCCGGCTCGGGGGGAGCATCATCAGGTCGGCCGGGGGGTTCGGGCGGTGCCGTTGATCCGGCGTTGATCGAACGTTTTTCCGCGCACGGCACGATCCTTGCCATGCAGCTCGAAACCATCACCCCGGCCGGCCTCGCCTGGCAGACGCAGGCCCTGTGCGCGCAGACCGGGGCCGACTTCTTCTTTCCCGAGCCCGGCAGCTCGGTGCGCGAGGCGAAGCGCATCTGCGGCATGTGCGAGATGCGCTCGGCCTGCCTCGACTACGCGCTCGACAACGACGAACGCTTCGGCGTCTGGGGCGGCCTCTCCGAGAAGGAACGGCTCGCCCTGCGCCGCACCTCGCGCTGACCCGCCCCGCTCACCACCGCGGGGCCGGGCCGGCTCCCGGGGTCAGCGCTCGCCGCGGGCGGCCATCCGGGCCCTGCGGGCGGCCAGCCGCTCGTCGAACTTGAGGGCCTCCGCGTCCAGGCCGCCCATGAACAGCCCCAGCTCCTCCTGCGCCTGACGGCCCTCGGGGCCCAGGCCGTCGATCTCCATGATCTTCAGGAAGCGCAGCACGGGCTGCAGGACGTCGTCGTGGTGGATGCGCAGGTTGTAGACCTCGCCGATCGCCATCTGCGCGGCGGCCCGCTCGAAGCCGGGGATGCCGTGGCCGGGCATGCGGAAGTCGACCACGACGTCACGGACCGCCTGCATGGTCAGGTCGGGGGCGAGCTCGAAGGCGGCCTTCAGCAGGTTGCGGTAGAAGACCATGTGCAGGTTCTCGTCGGTCGCGATGCGCGCCAGCATCCGGTCGCAGACCGGGTCGCCGGACTGGTGACCGGTGTTGCGGTGGGAGATGCGGGTGGCCAGCTCCTGGAAGGCGACGTAGGCGACCGAGTGCAGCATCGAGTGCCGGTTGTCGGACTCGAAGCCCTCGCTCATGTGGGACATGCGGAACTGCTCCAGCTTGTCCGGGTCGACCGCGCGCGAGGTGAGCAGGTAGTCGCGCATCACGATGCCGTGCCGGCCCTCCTCGGCCGTCCAGCGGTGCACCCAGGTGCCCCAGGCGCCGTCGCGGCCGAACAGCGAGGCGATCTCGTGGTGGTAGCTGGGCAGGTTGTCCTCGGTCAGCAGGTTGACCACGAGGGCGATCCGGCCGATCTCCGTGACCTTGGAGTGCTCCTTCTCCCACGCCTGCCCGTCCTCGAACAGGCCCGGGAAGTTGCGGCCGTCGCTCCACGGCACGTACTCGTGCGGCATCCAGTCCTTGGCGACCTTCAGATGCCGGTTCAGCTCGGTCTCGACCACTTCCTCCAGTGCGTACAGCAGCTTCGCGTCGGTCCAGACGGACGGGCTGCCGAGGTGAGGGGAGGTGATCGTCACGGGAACTCCAGGGGGACGCCGTACGGGGGGCAGTGAAGGAGAGGAAGGAGAAAGAGGGAACGAGCGACAAGGGGGACGGTCCGGCGAGCGGTGCCGGGAAACCTACGAGATCGTAGGCTACGAGATCGTAGGCTACGAAGCCGTAGGTTACGAAGCCGTAGGTTAAGACCGTCGTAAAGATTGCTGATCAACGGCCCCGGACATGTCGTTCCCGGGGATGCGGAACAGCCCCGAGACTCGCAGGTCCCAGGGCGGTCCGGGGGAGGGGATCAGCCGGTCAGGCGTAGAGCTCCCGCATCCGCACCGAGAGGCACGTCACACATCCTTCGAGCTTCTCGAACTCGCCGATGTCCACCGTGACCACCTCCAGGCCCAGACTGGTCAGCAGCTCCGCCGTCCGCGGGGCGCTCGCCGCCATCAGCACCCGGTGGCCGCCGAGCAGCACCACGTGCGCGCCGGACTCCTCCGGCACCGACAGGAACCGGGGGAACAGCGACGGCCGGTCGACGAGGGGGATGTGCCCGATGACCGTCCCGTCCGGCAGCGCGGTGACCGCCGACTTCAGGTGCAGCACCTTGCTCACCGGTACGGCCACCACCCGCGCGCCGAGCGGCTCGAAGGCGGCCCGCACCTGCTGCACCCCCGCCGCGTTGGTGCGCCCGCCCCGGCCGACGTAGACGGTGTCGCCGACCTTCAGCACGTCACCGCCGTCCAGAGTGCCGGGCTCCCACACCCAGTTCACCGAGCAGCCGAGCCGGGCCACCGCCTCCTCGACGCCGGCGGTCTCCGCGCGCCGGGACTCGGCGCCGGGCCGGGTGATGAGGGCCACGTTCCGGTACATCACGACGGTGTCCTCGACGAACACCGAGTCGGGGCAGTCGTCCTCCGGGTCGACCTCGATCGTCTCCCAGCCGTGCGCGCCGAGCGCCTCGACGTAGGCCTCCCACTGCTCGACGGCGAGGTCCGGGTCGACCTTCTCCCGCTCGATGTGCGTCACCAGGCCCTCGGCGAGGCGCGGGCTGGGACGGCGGACGAGGGCCTTCTTGCTGGGCACGAGGGACCTTTCGAATCGGCGGTGCGGTCCGGCGCCGGTCGAGCGGCGCCGGTCCGCCATCATGCAGCGCGCCCCGGCCGGGACAAAACCCCTTGTTGTCAGGCCGTGCCCCACCCGCAACACCCCCGCCGCTCGGCTAGGCCGGGCCGGCGAGCGCGTCGGGCGTGGTCTCCTTGAGTTCTCCTTCCTCCATCAGCAGCCACCGGGTGATGCCGATGGACTCCAGGAACGGCAGGTCGTGGCTGGCGACGAGCAGGGCGCCCTCGTACGACTCCAGGGCCGTGGTCAGCTGCCGGACGCTGGCCATGTCGAGGTTGTTGGTCGGTTCGTCCAGCAGGAGCAGCTGGGGCGCGGGCTCGGCGAGCATCAGGGCGGCCAGGGCCGCCCGGAAGCGCTCGCCGCCGGAGAGCGTCCCGGCCCTCTGGTCGGCCCGCGCGCCTCGGAACAGGAAGCGCGCGAGCCGCGCCCTGATCCGGTTGTTGGTCGCGCCGGGCGCGAACCGGGCCACGTTCTCGGCGACCGTCAGCTCGTCGTCGAGCACGTCCAGGCGCTGCGGCAGAAACCGCGAAGGGACGTGCGTCCGCGCCTCCCCGGACACCGCGGCCAGCTCCCCGGCCACGGTCCGCAGCAGGGTCGTCTTGCCGGAGCCGTTGCGTCCGACGAGTGCGATCCGCTCCGGGCCGCGCAGGTCGAGGACACCCTCGACGCGCGCCCCGTAGGCCAGCTGGAGCTTCTCCAGGGTGAGCACCTGCCGGCCGGGCGGTACGGCCGTGTACGGCAGGTCGACGCGGATCTCGTCGTCGTCCCGTACGGCGTCCGCCGCCTCGTCCAGCCGCTCCCTGGCGTCGGCGAGCCGCTCCTCGTGCATGATGCGGTGCTTGCCCGCGGACTCCTGGGCGGCGCGTTTGCGCGCCCCCATGACGATCTTGGGTTCGCGTTTCTGCTCGAACATCTTCTGCCCGTACCGCTTGCGGCGGGCCAGTTTGACGTGGGCGTCGGCTAGTTCGCGCTTCTGCTTGCGCACGTCCGCCTCGGCGACCCGGAGCGTCCGCTCGGCCGCCTCCTGTTCCACGGCGAGCGCCTCCTCGTAGGCCGAGAAGTTGCCGCCGTACCAGGTGACCTCGCCGGAGCGCAGCTCGGCGATCTGGTCCACCAGGTCCAGGAGTTCACGGTCGTGGCTGACCACGACGAGCACTCCGGACCAGGAGGCGACGGCCGCGTACAGGCGCCGGCGCGCGTACAGGTCGAGGTTGTTGGTGGGCTCGTCCAGCAGCAGGACGTCGGGCCGGCGCAGCAGGAGCGCGGCCAGGCGCAGCAGCACCGACTCGCCGCCGGAGACCTCGCCGACGGTGCGGTCCAGGCCGATGTGGCCGAGGCCGAGTTCGCCGAGGGTGACCAGGGCGCGCTCCTCGACGTCCCAGTCGTCGCCGATGGTCTCGAAGTGTTCCTCGGACGCGTCGCCCGCCTCGATGGCGTGCAGCGCGGCCCGCCGGGCGGCGATGCCGAGGGCCTCGTCGACGCGGAGGGTGGTGTCGAGGGTGACGTTCTGCGGCAGGTGGCCGATCTCGCCGGTCACCTTGACGGTGCCGTCGGCGGGCGTGAGTTCGCCCGCGATCAGCTTCAACAGGGTCGACTTCCCGGATCCGTTGACGCCGACGAGTCCCGTACGGCCGGGGCCGAAGGCGATGTCGAGGCCGTCGAGGACGGGGGTGCCGTCGGGCCAGGCGAAGGAGAGGGAGGTGCAGGTGAGGGATGATGACATACAGGCCTCGCGGTTGCTGGGTGCGGTCTGGCGAACGCGTGTCGAGACACCGCGAGGCGGAACCGAAGGGCCTGGGGCACGGGAGGGGCCGGGAGGGCCGGAGCGGCCATGAAAAAAGGGCCTGTGCCGAAGGACTGCTCGGACGCCGAGGTCGAACGCCACGCACACCTCACCGGTGTGAACGCGGTGTCTCAGGACCTCAGACGAGCAACGTCCTTCTCCAATCGGCGACAACAGGACCTCGTACAAGGTACGAGCGTCGCCGTGAGGGTGTCAACGCGATTGAGGGCGGGGCCGGGCGGGTCCGGCCGTACAGTCGGATTCCCGCCGGTGCCCGCCCTCCCGGGCTGGTTGGGTCGCCCCATGACGCTCACGTACCCGCTGCACGACCTCGCCCTGTCCTTCCGTGCCCTGCATGTGCCGGGCCGCCCCCTCGTCCTGCCCAACGCCTGGGACCCGGTGAGCGCGGCCGTCGTCGTGGAGGCGGGCGCCCCCGCCGTCGCGACCACCAGCGCCGGGCTCGCGTGGGCGCTCGGCGCCGCGGACGGCGACCGGCTCGACCGGGACCGCGCGCTCGCGGCCGTGGCCCGGATCGCCGAGGCCGTACGAGGGGTGGCGGTCAGCGCGGACATCGAGGGCGGCTACGCCGAGGACGCCGCCGGGGTCGCCGACACCGTGCGCGCGGCGGTCGTCGCGGGCGCGGTCGGCGTCAACATCGAGGACGGCCGCCACGGCGGGGGCGGGGAACCGCTGCGGCCGGTCGCCGAACAGGCGGAGCGGATCGCGGCCGCCCGCGCCGCCGCCGGCTCCGCGCGCGTGCCGCTGTTCGTCAACGCCCGGATCGACACGTTCCTGCGCGACGCCGGGGGAGTGGAGCCCACCCTGGAACGGGCCGCCGCCTACCTGGCCGCGGGCGCCGACGGGATCTTCGTCCCCGGGGCCGTCGACCCGGGGACGGTCAAGGCGCTCGTCGCGGGCATCGACGCACCGGTCAACGTGCTGGTGGGCCCCGGCGCGCCGGCGGTCGCCGAGTTCGCCGCGCTGGGCGTCGCCCGGATCAGCGGCGGGTCGAGCATCGCCGAGGCCGCGCACGCCCTGGTCCGCCGCGCCGCGCGGGAGCTGCTGCGGGAGGGGACCTACGGGGCGCTGGCCGGCGGGTTCGCCTACGGCGAGCTGAACGCGCTGCTCACGCGCGCGTAGTGCCGCGCGGGCGCCGCGGGCACACGGTCGGCCGGCGTGTCAGCAGGCGTCCCGCATCAGTTCGGCCAGGTCGTGGTCGAGGTCCAGCTGGAGGTGTTCGAGTCCGACGGGCACGAGGTTGCCGGTCGCCTCCAGGAAGCGGCGTATCTCGCCGGAGCGCACGTGCACGATCGCGGTGCCCTCGGGCGCGTGGAACTCCAGCACGGTGCGGTCGTAACCGTACGGCCGCACGCGCACGTCTCCGTAGCCCTCGGGGCCCCGCAGTCCGTCCGTGAGCAGCTCGCGGGAGAAGGTCCAGCAGACCTCGACGCCCTCCAGGGTGGCCGGGGCCGGGAAGGTCATGCGCACGGCGAACGGGTCGCGCCGGTCGTAGGACAGCGTCGCGGGAATGGTCGGCATGCGCGGGGCGGCGGCGACGAGGCGTGCCTCTACGGACTGCTCGATGGTGGACAACGCCTTGCTCCCTCGTGACGGCTGGACGTGTTCTCCGGGTGTGAGACCTGGCACTGGAAGAGACGACGGATTCGGCCGATCCGTGCACAGGGGGAACGAGTGACCTCGGTCACCGCGTTTCATGCACGCCGGGCACGGCTCGCGTGGGCACGCGCCCGGAGGTGCTCTGGACGGCGGGTGGCCGGTGGACTAGCTTCGCCCGCCATGAGGCGCTTGGGGAGCACGCGACGCGGGGGACGTTCGGGCCGGCTGGTGGCGGCGGGGGTGGCGTGCGCGGCGGCGCTGGCCGCGGTGGCCGTACCGGCCGCCGAGGCGGGACCGCTCGGGCACCGGGGCGTGCACTGGGAGGCCAAGGACAGCGGCACCCCTCAGGTGCGCTTCCGTGGCCTGTCCGCCGTGGACCGCGACACCGCCTGGCTGGCCGGCACCCAGGGCACCGTGCTGCGCACCACCGACGGCGGCACGAGCTGGCGGAACGTCTCTCCGCCCGGTGCGGGCGGCCTCCAGTTCCGGGACGTCGAGGCGTTCGACGCGCGGCACGCGGTGGTGCTGGCCATCGGCGAGGGCGAGGACTCCCGCGTCTACCGGACCGACGACGGCGGCGCCACCTGGACCGAGTCCTTCCGCAACACCGACCCGAGGGCCTTCTACGACTGCATGGCCTTCTTCGACCACCGGCACGGTCTGGCCATGAGCGACCCGGTGGACGGCAGGTTCCGCATCCTGTCCACCCGGGACGGCGGCCGCTCCTGGCGGGTGCTGCCCGCCGACGGCATGCCCGCCGCCCTCGACGGCGAGGCCGGCTTCGCGGCGAGCGGCCAGTGCCTGGTCACCTCCGGGCCGAAGGACGTGTGGCTGGCGACCGGCGGCGGCGCGCACGCGCGCGTGCTGCACTCCGCCGACCGCGGCCTGAACTGGACGGCCGCCGAGACCCCCGTCCCGGCGGGCGATCCGGCCAAGGGCGTCTTCGCGCTGGCCTTCCGCGACCGCACCCACGGCCTCGCGGTCGGCGGCGACTACCGCCCGGACCAGCCCTCGCCGCGGGCGGCCGCGGTCACCGCCGACGGCGGCCGCACCTGGCGCCCGGCCGCGACCCCGCCGCCCGCCTACCGCTCCGGCGCCGCCTGGCTCCCGTACAGCCGCGGCGCCGCGCTCGCCGTGGGGCCCGGCGGCACCGACCTGACCACCGACGGCGGCCGCACCTGGCGGACCGTCGACACCGGCTCGTACGACACCGTCGACTGCACCCCGGACCTGAGCTGCTGGGCGTCCGGCGAGCAAGGGCGGGTGGCCCGGCTGGAACGCTGACGTAACGGCGCGCGACCCGGGTACTCGTCCCCTGCCGCGGAGGATTCCGGTCATGACGGACTCCTGCCGCGAGGAGACGAGAGGAGCGATCATGCCAGCCGGTTCCAGCCCGAAGCGCGAACGCCAGTACGAGCACATCAAGAAGAGCGCACAGGACCGGGGCGAGAGCACCGGTCGCGCCGAGGAGATCGCCGCGCGGACCGTGAACAAGGAACGCGCCCGCGCGGGCGAGTCCAAGACCGCCAGCCGCAGCTCCACCGAGGACATGTCGTCCGGCAAGCGCGGCGGCCAGCGGTCCGGCAACCGGACCGGGCCCCAGGGCCCGACCCGCGACCAGCTCTACAACGAGGCCAAGCAGCGCGGCATCGAAGGCCGGTCGCACATGAACAAGGACGAGTTGCGGCGCGCGCTGGACTCGAAGAAGAGCTGACGGCGTCCCGGGGGCGGCCGGCGCCCCCGGGGGGTCAGCCCAGCGTCTGCCGGTGGGGTGCCAGCTCGGGGGCCGTCTTCGTGGCGATGAACTCCGTGACGCGGTACGCGCACACCCCGGCGACGACGAACGGGTCGCCCGCCACGACCTCCTCGATACGGGCGCGGTCCTCCGCGACGGCCAGGATCACGCCGCCCTCACGGGGGTTCTTGCGTCCGGAGGCCAGGAAGAAGCCCTTGTCGTACTGCTGGTCGAGCCAGGCGGAGTGCGCCGGCAGGACGGCGTCCACGGCGTCGAGCGGTGCGGTGTAGGACAGCTCCAGTACGAACATGATCGCGACCCTACCCCGGGGCCCGGCCGGGCGTCGGCGGACCGTACAGTCTTGGCCATCATGACGACCGTAGGCGTACCCGAGGGCTGGCCCGCCACCGAGGAGGAGGCGCGGGCCGTACAGGACGAACTGCGCGGACGGGTGGTGCTCGACGAGCCGGGCCCGCCGCCGGGGACGGGCACGGTCACGGGGGTCGACGTCGCCTACGACGACGACCTCGACCTCGTCGCCGCGGCGGCCGTGGTGCTGGACGCCGCCACGTGTGAGGTCGTCGCCGAGACGACGGCCGTCGGCCGGATCTCCTTCCCCTACGTGCCCGGGCTGCTCGCCTTCCGTGAGATCCCGACCGTGCGCGCCGCCCTGGACGCGCTGGAGCGTCCGCCGGGACTGGTCGTGTGCGACGGCTACGGCCTCGCCCACCCGCGCCGCTTCGGCCTCGCCAGCCACCTCGGCGTCCTCACCGGCCTGCCCACCATGGGCGTCGCCAAGAACCCCTTCACCTTCACCCACACCGACCCCGGGCCCACGCGGGGCTCCTCCGCCGCCCTCCTGGCCGGCACCGAGGAGGTCGGCCGCGCCCTGCGCACCCGGGACGGCGTCAAACCGGTCTACGTCTCCGTCGGCCACCGCGTCAGCCTGGACAACGCCCTGGCCCACACCCTCGCCCTGACCCCCGCCTACCGCCTCCCGGAGACCACACGCAGGGCGGACGCCCTGTGCCGACGGGCCCTGAAGGAGGCGACCCGGGTCCGGAACCCGCTCGCCGGGCGGGCGGCGGCCGACCCGGCCCGAGACTGGGGCCGCACCGTGTACGAGGGCCGGCGCGACCCGGTGGCCTGGGCCGGGCGGGTGCTCGCCGCGGCGGCCGGGCCGGGGCCCAGGCCGCCGGAGATCGAGGCCGCCCTGGAACTGGCCGCCGACCCCCTGAGGTGGAGCCGGGGCCGTGAGGTCTTCGGACTCGTCCGCCGCGGCACGCCGCTGCCCGACGAGCGCGCCCCCGAGACGCGGCTTCTGCTGTTCCGCCTCGCGGAACTCGTCGCCGAGGTCGCCCACAACGCGGCGGGCCCCGCACCCTTCTTCGACCACCACGCAGGCTGGGCCATCGGTCCCCTCGCCCACCGCCTCGCGCTCCTCACCGACGACGGCCCCACCCGCGACCGGATCGCGAACGCCGTGGGGGAGTGGCCGCCGCCCGCCTGAGTACCCGGTCTGAGTATCCCTACGGATGTGTGACCCCTGGGGTGGTCGGCATGGTGGGCCGCATGACGACACACCGTGCTGCCAAGCCGCTCGCCGACCCGGACAGGCCCGTCGAGCGGGCCGTGAACGCCGCGCTCCTGCCGGCCGTCCTCGCGGGGTTCGGCTGGATATGCGGGATGATCTACACCCTGGTGCGGTGGCCCCTGTAGAACGGCTGTCGACGCGGTCAGCGGATCGCCGCCACCCGGAAGGTGATGCCCGCCGCGCGCAGCCGCTCGGTGAGCGCGTCGCCCATGGCGACGGCCGTGGTGACCTGGCCCGCGGTCGGCGGCAGCGCGTCGAGGGCCAGGGCGAGGGCCGCCTCGGCGAACATCTTCGCCGTCTCGTCGTAGCCCGGGTCGCCGCCCGCGACCTCGGTGAAGACGCGCCGCCCGCCGCCCTCGCCGACGAAGCGCACCCGGAACCAGCTCTCCGCCCGCTTCTTCGCGTCGGGCCCGTCGCCGGGCCTGAGCCGGCCGGACAGCCAGCGCCGCACCGGCGGCAGTTGCGCGGCCACCGCGACCGCGCCCACGGCGGCGGCGCCCCCCGCGGCGACCGGCAGGTGCCGGACCGCCGCGTAGTGCCGGTAGCGGAAGTCGGGGCCGTACCGCTCCAGGGCCGTCGCGGAGCGGCGCACGATCTGCGGGTCGATGGTCGGCAGCGGCAGCGCCCAGGCGCCGACCTCCGGGGCGAACCGCGGCGCGCCCGCGGGCGCCGTCACCCGGCGCTCCAGCAGGCGCGGCTCGTGCCGGTGGCGTTCGCGGGCCGCCGCCACGAGCTGCCGGCCGCGCGCGAACTGGTTCAGCGCCGAGGCGAGCGTGCCCCCGGAGAAGGCCGCGTCGGCGGTCACGAACCCGTCCACGGTCAGCGGCACGCCCTCCGGCAGCTGCCGGACCGTGAAGTACACGCCCAGGTCGTGCGGCACGGAGTCGAAGCCGCAGGCGTGCACCAGGCGGGCGCCGGTCTCCCGCGCGCGTGCGTCGTGCCGGACGTACATCCGGTCCACGAACTCCGGCTCACCGGTCAGGTCGAGGTAGTCCGCCCCCGAGTCCGCACAGGCGGCGACGAGTTCCTCGCCGTAGCTGACGTAGGGCCCCACGGTCGTGGCCACCACGCGCGCGTGCTCGGCGAGCCGGCGCAGGGAGGCCGGGTCGCCGACCTCGGCCCGCAGCACCCCGATGCCGGAGCCGCCGGGCAGCCGCTCGCGCAGCCGCCGCAGCTTCATCTCGTCCCGGCCCGCGAGCGCCCAGCGCAGGCCCTCGGGGGCGTGGGCGGCGAGGTACTCCGCCGTGAGCGCGCCGACGAAGCCGGTGGCCCCGAAGAGCACGATGTCGTAGGGACGGTCCGTCCGATTCAGCCTGCTCATGACACCCCTTCGCCCGCAGCCCGCGCCGCTGTCGGTGGCTGAGGCTAGCGTGAGAAGTCCGGACCCGCGGACGCGGCCTCGGCGGTACCGGCCGGGCACTTGGCTAAGCGCTTGCTCGTTCAGGTCTTGTGCCGGGTGGAACGTGTTCTTAGCATCACTGGTGTTACAGCATCGGTGTCACACGCGCTTGGGGGCAGGACGGTATGACGACGGCAGGGACGCCGGCGACGCCGGGACAGGGTCCGCTCTCCGGCGTGCGCGTGGTGGAGCTGGCCGGCATCGGGCCCGGCCCGTTCGCCGCCATGCTCCTCGCCGACCTCGGCGCCGACGTGGTCCGGGTGGACCGCCCGGGCGGCCCGGGCCTCGGCATCGACCCCGCGTACGACGTGACCAACCGCAACAAGCGCTCGGTGATCGTCGACCTCAAGGCGCCCGACGGCCCCGCGCGCGTGCTGGACCTGGCCGCCCGTGCCGACGTCCTCGTCGAGGGCTACCGGCCCGGGGTGGCCGAGCGGCTCGGCGTCGGCCCCGCGGCCTGCCACGCCCGCAACCCCCGTCTGGTCTACGGCCGGATGACCGGCTGGGGCCAGGACGGCCCCCTCGCCGACCGCGCCGGGCACGACGTGGCCTACATCGCCCTCACCGGCACCCTCGGCATGATCGGCCGCCCCGGCGAGCCCCCGGCCGTCCCCGCCAACCTGCTCGGCGACTACGCCGGCGGCGCCCTCTACCTCGCCGTCGGCGTCCTCGCCGCCCTGCACCACGCGCGCGCCACCGGCACCGGCCAGGTCGTCGACGCGGCCATCGTGGACGGCACGGCGCACCTGTCGGCGATGATCCACGGCATGCTCGCCGCCGGCGGCTGGCAGGACCGGCGCGGCGCCAACCTGCTGGACGGCGGCTGCCCCTACTACGGCACCTACGAGACCGCCGACGGCGGCCACATGGCGGTCGGCGCCCTGGAGACCAGGTTCTACGAGGAGTTCCTGCGCCTGCTCGGCCTGGACGACCTGGCCCCGGCCCGCGGGGACCTGGCCCGCTGGGACGACCTGCGCGAGCAGGTCGCCGCCCGGTTCAAGTCCCGCACCCGCGAGGAGTGGACGGCCGTCTTCGAGGGCTCCGACGCCTGCGTGGCGCCCGTCCTCTCGCTGCGCGAGGCCCCGCACCACCCGCACCTGGCCGCCCGCGGCACCTTCACCGACCACGCCGGGATCACCCAGCCGGCGCCCGCCCCCCGTTTCTCCGCCACCCCGACCCGCGTCCGCAGCGGCCCGGCCCTGCCCGGCGCCGGCGCGGACACGGTGGCACGGGACTGGGGGATACCCGACCTCGCACCCGACCTCGCCCCCGGCGAGCCGGCCGCCGAGGGCGCCTGACCCGGCCCCCGGCCACCCGGCTCCCGACGATCCGGCCCGGCCTGCCGGCGCCGGACCCGCGGAGCCCCGGCCCCGGCCACCCGGCCCCCGACGACCCCCAGCCCTCCCTCAGCCCTCGGCGGCCGAACCCGCTCGGCCCACCCTCCCGAAAGGCACACCAGTGAGCACCGAAGCGTACGTGTACGACGCGATCCGCACCCCGCGCGGCCGCGGCAAGGCGAACGGCGCCCTGCACGGCACCAAGCCCATCGACCTGGTCGTCGGCCTCATCCACGAGATCCGCGACCGCTTCCCGGGCCTCGACCCGGCCGCGATCGACGACATCGTGCTGGGCGTCGTCGGCCCGGTCGGCGACCAGGGCTCCGACATCGCCCGGATCGCCGCGATCGCCGCCGGCCTGCCCGACACCGTCGCCGGCGTCCAGGAGAACCGCTTCTGTGCCTCCGGCCTGGAAGCCGTCAACATGGCCGCCATGAAGGTCCGCTCGGGCTGGGAGGACCTGGTGCTGGCCGGCGGCGTGGAGTCCATGTCGCGCGTACCCATGGCCTCCGACGGCGGCGCCTGGTTCAACGACCCGATGACCAACCTGTCGGTCAACTTCGTCCCGCAGGGCATCGGCGCCGACCTCATCGCCACCATCGAGGGCTTCACCCGCCGGGACGTCGACGAGTACGCGGCCCTGTCCCAGGAGCGCGCCGCCACCGCCTGGAAGGAGGGCCGCTTCGAGCGCTCGGTCGTCCCCGTGAAGGACCGCAGCGGCCTGGTCGTCCTGGACCACGACGAGCACATGCGCCCGGGCACCACCGCCGACTCCCTCGCCAAGCTCAAGCCGTCCTTCGCGGACATCGGCGAGCTGGGCGGCTTCGACGCCGTCGCGCTGCAGAAGTACCACTGGGTGGAGAAGATCGACCACGTCCACCACGCGGGCAACTCCTCCGGCATCGTCGACGGCGCCTCGCTCGTCGCGATCGGCTCCAAGGAGGTCGGTGAGCGCCACGGCCTCACCCCGCGCGCGCGGATCGTCTCCGCCGCCGTCTCCGGCTCCGAGCCGACCATCATGCTCACCGGCCCCGCCCCCGCCGCCCGCAAGGCCCTCGCCAAGGCCGGCCTGACCATCGACGACATCGACCTGGTCGAGATCAACGAGGCGTTCGCCGCGGTCGTGCTGCGCTTCGCCAAGGACATGGGCCTGTCCCTGGACAAGGTCAACGTCAACGGCGGCGCCATCGCGCTCGGCCACCCGCTCGGCGCGACCGGCGCGATGATCCTCGGCTCGCTCATCGACGAGCTGGAGCGCCAGGACAAGCGCTACGGCCTCGCCACCCTCTGCGTCGGCGGCGGCATGGGCATCGCCACCGTCGTCGAGCGCATCTGACCTCCCAGCGGACCCAAGAGACTTCAACGGAGACGACTGTCATGACCGAGAGCACCACCATCCGCTGGGAACAGGACGACACCGGGGTCGTCACCCTCGTCCTGGACGACCCGAACCAGTCCGCGAACACCATGAACCAGGCGTTCCGCGACTCCCTCGCCGCGATCACCGACCGGCTGGAGGCCGAGAAGGACTCGATCCGCGGCATCGTCTTCACCTCGGCGAAGAAGACCTTCTTCGCGGGCGGCGACCTGCGCGACCTGATCCGCGTCACACCCGAGACCGCCCAGGACCTGTTCGACGGCGGCCTCGCCATCAAGCGGAACCTGCGCCGCATCGAGACCCTCGGCAAGCCCGTCGTCGCCGCGATCAACGGCGCGGCCCTCGGCGGCGGCTTCGAACTGGCCCTCGCCTGCCACCACCGCGTCGCCCTCGACACCTCCGGCACGAAGATCGGCTGCCCCGAGGTCACCCTCGGCCTGCTCCCCGGCGGCGGCGGGGTCGTCCGCACGGTACGCCTGCTGGGCATCGCCGACGCCCTGCTCAAGGTGCTCCTCCAGGGCCAGCAGTACAACGCCCGCCGCGCCCAGGAGAACGGCCTCGTCCACGAGGTCGCCGGCACCCCGGAGGAACTGCTCGCCAAGGCCCGCGCCTTCATCGACGCCAACCCCGAGTCCCAGCAGCCCTGGGACAGGCCCGGCTACCGGATCCCGGGCGGCACCCCGGCCAACCCCAAGTTCGCCGCCAACCTGCCCGCCTTCCCGGCCACCCTGCGCAAGCAGACGGGCGGCGCGCCCTACCCGGCGCCGCGCAACATCCTGGCCGCCGCCGTCGAGGGCTCCCAGGTCGACTTCGAGACCGCCCAGGTCATCGAGGCCCGCTACTTCGTGGAGCTGGCCGCCGGGCAGACCTCGAAGAACATGATCCAGGCGTTCTTCTTCGACCTCCAGGCCGTCAACTCCGGCGCCAACCGCCCCCAGGGCGTCGAGCCCCGCCGGGTCCGCAAGGTCGCCGTCCTCGGCGCCGGCATGATGGGCGCCGGCATCGCCTACTCGTGCGCCCGCGCGGGCATCGAGGTCGTCCTCAAGGACGTCTCCCTGGAGGCGGCCCTCAAGGGCAAGGGCTACTCCGAGAAGCTGTGCGCGAAGGCCGTCTCCCGGGGCCGCACCAGCCAGGAGAAGGCCGACGCGCTCCTCGCCCGGATCACCCCGAGCGCCGACGCCGCCGACCTCGCGGGCTGCGACGCGGTGATCGAGGCCGTCTTCGAGGACACCGCGCTCAAGCACAAGGTGTTCCAGGAGATCGAGTCGGTCGTCGCGCCCGACGCGCTGCTGTGCTCCAACACCTCCACGCTGCCCATCACCGCGCTCGCCGAGGGCGTGGAGCGCCAGGCCGACTTCATCGGGCTGCACTTCTTCTCGCCCGTCGACAAGATGCCGCTGGTCGAGATCATCAAGGGCGAGCGGACCGGTGACGAGGCCCTCGCCCGGGCCTTCGACCTGGTCCGGCAGATCAACAAGACCCCGATCGTCGTCAACGACTCGCGCGGCTTCTTCACCTCCCGGGTGATCGGCCACTTCATCAACGAGGGCGTCGCCATGGTCGGCGAGGGCATCGAGCCCGCCTCGGTCGAGCAGGCCGCCGCCCAGGCCGGCTACCCGGCCAAGGTCCTCTCCCTGATGGACGAGCTGACCCTCACCCTCCCGCGCAAGATCCGCAACGAGTCGAGGCGGGCCGTGGAGGAGGCGGGCGGCACCTGGACCGCGCACCCGGCGGAGGCGGTCATCGACCGCCTGGTCGACGAGTTCGGCCGCACCGGCCGCAGCGGAGGCGCCGGCTTCTACGACTACGCGGAGGACGGCAGGCGCGGCGACCTGTGGCCCGGCCTGCGCGAGCACTTCACCAGGCCCGGGCACCGGATCCCGTTCCGCGACATGCAGGAGCGGATGCTCTTCGCCGAGGCGCTCGACACCGTACGCCTGCTGGAGGAGGGCGTGCTGACCTCCGTCGCCGACGCCAACATCGGCTCGATCCTCGGCATCGGCTTCCCCGGCTGGACCGGCGGCGTGCTCCAGTACATCAACGGCTACGAGGGCGGGGCCGCCGGCTTCGTCGCCCGCGCCCGCGAACTGGCCGAGACCTACGGCGACCGGTTCACGCCGCCCGCGCTGCTCGTCGAGAAGGCGGAGAAGGGGGAGCCGTTCGGCGACTCAGTCCGTCCGTGACCCGGTGAGCCACTCGCCCAGCTCTTCCCGCAGCGACCGCTGGAACGTGGTGAGCAGCGCCTGCACCACCAGCGGGTGCATGTGCGCCGACAGGGACTTCACGTCCCGGGTGTCACGCTCGGCCACCTCGCCGCGGAAGAGCTGGGACAGCTCGCGCGCCGCGGCGCGCGAGTGCTCGATGAGCACCTTGCGCGCCGCGAGGATGCTCTCCTGCGACAGCGGCACGTCGAGGAGCCGGACCCCGAGGCGGAGCAGCCCGGCGTCCACCCGGAACGTGCCGTCGTCCGCCGGTTCCACCGCGTTCATCGCCGCGAGGCGTTCCACGTCCTCCTCGCCCAGCGGCCGTCCGGCCCGCCGGTCGAGCTCCCCGCGGGACACCGTCTCGACGGCCTCCGGCGCCCAGGACGCGACCACCGCCCGGTGGATCGCCAGGTCGTCCGGGCTGAGGCCGGCCGGCAGCTGCCGCAGGTAGCGCTCGATCGCGGCCAGGGTCATGCCCTGCCGCCGCAGCTCCTCGATGAGGGCCAGCCGGGCCACGTGCCCCGGCCCGTAGTGGCCCACCCGGCGCGGCCCGATCACCGGCGGCTCGAGCAGGCCCTTGCTGCCGTAGAAGCGGACGGTGCGGACCGTGACGCCCGTCCGCGCGGCCAGCTCGTCGATCGTGAGGGTGGGCTCCCCGGCATCGGTCGTCATGTGCAGCAGTATCGCTGTCTCACCACTGCTGTGACACCCGGAGTGAAGCGTGTGCGGCGTGTGCGGGTCGTGTGAGAAGCGACGCTCTGTGACTCCGATTACCGCGTGACCTGGGAATTGTCTGGGAAGGTGCTGCCTTGGTCTGTGCCGCGCACACCAGAGGTGGTGCGGGCCGAGCCCTGCACGACCCCCGGGCCCACGAGGTCCGGGCGCACCAGGAAGTGGAACCACCCGTGAGCAACAAAGCCGTGGAATCGGCACAGGCCGCCGCTCATCCCCGGGCGGCCGGGACCCCCGCGGACGCGGGCGACGCCGGCTACAGCAAGGACCTCAAGGCCCGCCACGTCAACATGATCGCCATCGGCGGCGCCATCGGTACCGGACTCCTCCTGGGCGCCGGCGGCCGGCTGCACAACGCCGGCCCCGCCCTCGCCCTGGCGTACCTCGTCTGCGGCGTCTTCGCCTTCTTCGTGGTCCGCGCCCTCGGCGAGCTGGTCCTGTACCGCCCGTCCTCCGGGTCCTTCGTGTCCTACGCCCGAGAGTTCCTGGGCGAGAAGGGCGCCTACGTCGCCGGCTGGATGTACTTCCTGAACTGGTCGACCACCGGCATCGCCGACATCACCGCGATCGCGCTCTACACGCACTACTGGAGCATGTTCACCTCCATCCCGCAGTGGGTGCTGGCACTGATCGCCCTCGCGGTGGTGCTCACGGTGAACCTGATCTCGGTGAAGATCTTCGGCGAGATGGAGTTCTGGTTCGCGATCATCAAGGTCGCGACCATCGTCGGCTTCATGCTGATCAGCATTTTCCTGCTCGCCACCCAGCACAAGGTCGGCGGCCACACCCCCGGCATGAGCGTCATCACCGACCACGGCGGCGTCTTCCCGCACGGCGTGATGCCGGTCGTCCTGGTCATGCAGGGCGTGATCTTCGCCTACGCCGCCCTGGAGCTCGTCGGCGTGGCCGCCGGCGAGACCGCAGAGCCGGAGAAGGTCGTCCCGCGCGCGGTGAACTCGATCATGTGGCGGGTGGGCCTGTTCTACGTCGGCTCGGTCGTGCTGCTCGCGCTGCTGCTGCCCGGTTCGGTCTACTCCGCCGACCAGAGCCCGTTCGTGACGGTGCTGTCCAAGATCGGCGTCCCGGCGGCCGGTGACGTGATGAACCTGGTCGTGCTGACCGCCGCGATGTCCTCGCTGAACTCCGGCCTGTACTCCACCGGCCGCATCCTGCGCTCCATGGCCATGGCCGGTTCCGCGCCGAAGTTCACCGCCCGCATGAACCGCAGCCAGGTCCCCTACGGCGGCATCCTGCTGACCTGCGCGGTCTGCGTGCTCGGCGTCGGCCTGAACTACCTCGTGCCCAGCCAGGCCTTCGAGATCGTGCTGAACGTCGCCTCCCTCGGCATCATCAGCACCTGGGTGATCATCATGCTCTGCCACATGCTGTTCGTCCGCCGCGCCCGCGCGGGCCTGGTGACCCGGCCCGACTTCCGGCTGAAGTTCAGCCCGGTCACGGAGATCGCCACGATCGTGTTCCTGCTGGTCTGCCTCGGCATGATGTGGAACGACCCGGAGGTCGGCCGCAAGACCCTGCTCCTCATCCCGGTGCTCGCCGTCATGCTGGTCGCCGGCTGGTTCGCGGTACGCCGCCGCGTCTCCCAGAACGCCGACCAGGAACTGTCCCGGATGTCCCCGGACCCGAAGTAACCCCCCGGCGGCTGCCCGCCGCCGCGACCCGCCGCCACTGTCAGTGGCACCGCCTACGGTGGCGTCATGCCAGAGATCACGGAGATCGTGTACCTCCGGGGTGACGCCACCGCCCCGTTCGCCGAGGGGCCCAAGGTCATCGCCCATGTCTGCAACGACATCGGCGGCTGGGGCAAGGGCTTCGTCCTCGCGCTCTCCCGGCGCTGGCCGGAGCCCGAGGCCGCCTACCGCGCCTGGCACCGCGGCCGCGCGGGGAACGACTTCGGGCTGGGCGCCGTCCAGCTCGTCGAGGTCGGCCCGCGCCTGTGGGTCGCGAACATGATCGGCCAGCGCGGCGTCCGGACCGGCAGCAAGGGCGTCCCGGTCCGGTACGAGGCGATCGACGCCGCCCTCGGCCGGCTCGCCGGTGAAGCGGCGGAACGGGGCGCGTCCGTGCACATGCCCCGCATAGGCTGCGGTCTGGCGGGCGGCAGATGGTCCCGCGTCGAGCCGCTCGTCAGGGAGCGGCTGGTGGCGCGCGGTGTCGCGGTGACGGTCTACGACCACGGGGAGGGCGCGGGATGACCGCACGGGCAGGGGCCCACGACGTACTGGTGCTGGGCGGAGCAGGGGTCGACACCATCGTGTACGTCCCCGAGCTGCCGCTCCCGTACGCCGACAGCTACATGATCGACTCTGGGATCCGCGCCCGCGCGGGCCAGACCGGCGACTTCGTCTCGGTGGGCCTGGCCGCACTCGGCCTGCGCACCCACCACCTCGACCTGATCGGCGACGACCCGGAGGGCGACCTCGTCCGCGCCCTGCACCGGGAGCGGGGCGTCGGCCTGACCGCCCTGCCGCAGCCCGCGGGGACCAAGCGCGCGGTCAACCTCGTCGGCCCGGACGGCCGCCGGCTGTCCCTGTACGACACCAGCCGCTCCCACCCCGGCGACCGCTTCCCTGAGGAGCTGCTGCGCGGCCTGGCCCGGGCCGGCCGGCACGTGCACGTCACCATCACGCAGCCCTGCGCCGAGGCCCTGCCCGTGCTGGCCGGGACGGGCGTGCCTCTCTCGACCGACCTGCACGACTGGGACGGCGAGAACCCGTACCACGAGCCGTTCGCCCTCGCCGCGGACGTCGTCTTCCTGTCCGCCGCCGCGCTGCCCGACCCCGAGCGGACCATGCGCCGCATCGTCGAGCGCGGCCGGGCCGAGGTGGTCGTCGCCACCGCGGGCGCCGAGGGCGCCCACCTGCTGGCGGACGGCGAGCTGACCCGGATACCGGCCGTGCCGCCGCCCGCGCCGGTGGTCGACTCCAACGGCGCGGGCGACGCCTTCGCCGCCGCGTTCCTCTACGGCCGCCTCACCGGTGAGCCGCCCGCGCGGTGCGCCCGGTTCGGCGCGGTCGCCGGGGCGTACGCCTGCACCGTCCCGGCCACCCGGGCGGAGGCGGTGGGCCGGGACGAGCTGCTGGCGGGGGCGGCCCGGTCGGCGGTGTGAGCCGCCCGGGCGTCAGCGGCCGTGCACGTCGTCGGTCGCCGCGATCCGCTTCCACGACCGCGGCTGCGCCACCGCCGCGCCCGCCTTCGCGAGCGCGGCGGCGCGAGCCGCCGAGGCGGCCGGCCTGACCGGCTGGAACAGCCAGGTGTCGAACAGCGCGGTCAGCCTCTTGCCGGACACCCGCTCGGCGTACCTGCGGAAGTCGGCCACCGAGGCGTTGCCGTACGCGTGGTCGCGGGGCCAGCCCTTCAGAATGGCGAAGAACGCCCTGTCGCCGACCTTGTTGCGCAGGGCCTGGATGGCGAGCGCGCCCCGGTCGTAGACGGCGATGTCGAACTGGCCGTCCGGGCCCGGGTCGCCGGGCCGTACGGTCCAGAACGCGTCGCCGGCCGGGTGCGAGTCGTACACGTAGTCGGCGAGTTCCTGGGTGGTGCCCTCGCCCTCGTGCTCGGACCACAGCCACTGCGCGTACCTGGCGAAGCCCTCGTTGATCCAGATGTCCTTCCAGCGCTTGAGCGACACGTCGTCGCCGTACCACTGGTGGGCCAACTCGTGCACGACCACCGAGGTGTTGGAGCCGTTCGCGAACTGCTTCGGGCTGTAGTAGACGCGGGTCTGGGTCTCCAGCGCGTACCCGGTGGTGGTGTTCGGCACGTAACCGCCCGCGGAGGCGAACGGGTACGGCCCGAAGTAGCCGCTCAGCCAGTCGACGATCTCCCCGGTGCGCTCGACGCTCGCCCGCGCGGCCCCGTCGTTGTCGCCGAGGTCCTTGCTGTAGGCGTTGATCACCGGCACCCCGCCCTCGGAGGTGCCGGTGGTGATGTCGAACCTGCCCAGCGCGAGGGTGGCCAGATAGGTCGCCTGCGGCTTGTTCTGCCGCCAGGTGTAGCGGGTCCAGCCGAGCTTGGAGACGGTGGACTGCAGGGTGCCGTTGGAGATCGCCTGGGTGCCGTCCGGCACGGCCACCGACACGTCGTAGGTGGCCTTGTCGCTGGGGTGGTCGTTGCTCGGGAACCACCACCAGGCGGACTCGGGCTCGTCGGCGGCCACCGCGCCGTCCGGGGTGCGGTGCCAGGCCGTGAAGCCGTAGGCGCTCTTCGTCGACGGCACCCCGCTGTAGCGGACGACGACGGTGGCCGTGGTCCCCTCGGCCAGCGGCGTCTTCGGGGTGACGACCAGTTCGTGCTGCTGGGAGTGGGTGAACGCGGCCCTGACGCCGTTGACCCGGACCTCGCTCACGTCCAGCAGGAAGTCCAGGTCGAAGCTGGACAGGTCCTGCGTGGTCCGCGCCTGGATCGTCGCCGTGCCCTCCAGCTCGTCCGTCCTCGGCTGGTAGCGCAGCCGCAGGTCGTAGTGCGAGACGTCGTAGCCGCCGTTGCCGTAGTACGGGTAGTAGGGGTCGCCGATGCCCGGCGCGCCGGGGGAGGGGGTCGCGGCCGATGCCGGGATCGCCAGCAGCAGGGAGGCCGCCGCGAGTGCGCCCGGCGCGATGATTCTGCGGTGCACGTCAGCTCCAAGTCGTCAGGACAGGCAGTCTGTTCGGAGTCTGTTCGGAGCCTATTGAGTCGCTGTGGCCCCCGGCCTGTCCATGACCACCGCCGTCACACGATCGCCATTCAGCCGTCACGAGCAACGCGGGTGCCGTAAAGCCCTCTTCTGTACGGGAGTTGACCGGAGTACCGTCCGCGCATGCCGATACGCACGCCGATACGCACGCGCTTCACGATCTGGAGAGCGTTCGCGACCGCGGCCGTCACCGCCCTGCTGGCCGCCTTCCTCACCCCCGTCGCCGCACAGGCCGCGCCACCCCGTGAGAGCCGGCCCGTCTACTCCTACGCGCACGCCGTCCGCGAGTCGGTCTGGGTGGGCACCGGACTCGACGAGGACGGCGACGGCCACGAGGACCGCGTCGCCGCCGACATCGTCCGGCCCTCCGAACCGGCCCGCGAGTACCGCAAGGTACCGGTGATCATGGACGCCAGCCCGTACTACGCCTGCTGCGGGCGCGGCAACGAGAGCCAGGTCAAGACGTACGACACGCACGGTCACGTCGTCGGAATGCCGCTCTACTACGACAATTTCTTCGTACCCCGCGGCTACGCCTTCGTCGGTGTCGACCTCGCCGGCACCGACCGGTCCGACGGCTGCGTGGACGTGGGCGGCCGGTCCGACGTCCTCTCCGCCAAGGCCGTCGTCGACTGGCTGAACGGGCGCGCCAGGGCGTACACCACCCGGACCGGCACGAGGACCGTCAAGGCCACCTGGACCAACGGCCGGACCGGCATGATCGGCAAGAGCTGGGACGGCACCGTCGCCAACGGCGTCGCGGCCACCGGCGTCCGGGGCCTGAAGACCGTCGTCCCGGTCAGCGCCATCTCCTCCTGGTACGACTACTACTTCGCGCAAGGCGCCCCGCTGTACGACGGCGGCCCCGACGAACTGGCCGGCTACGTCGAGAGCGACACCGCCCGGGCGCACTGCGGGGCCGTGCGGAAGCGGCTCGCCGACGGCAGCCCGCGCAGCGGCGACTGGACCCCGCTGTGGACCGGGCGGAACTACGTCCCGGACGCCGCCAAGGTGCGGGCCAGCGTGTTCCTCGTGCACGGCATGCAGGACCTGAACGTGCGGACCAAGCACTTCGGGCAGTGGTGGGACGCCCTCGCGAAGCACGGCGTGAAGCGCAAGATCTGGCTCTCCCAGACCGGCCACGTCGACCCCTTCGACTACCGGCGCGGCGCCTGGGTCGACACCCTGCACCGCTGGTTCGACCACGAACTCCTCGGCTACGACAACGGCATCGACCGCGAGCCGATGGCCGACGTCGAACGCCACCCCGACCAGTGGGTCACCACCGGGGTCTGGCCGCCGCACGGCACCCGGGCCACCACCCTCCACCCGGCCCCCGGCACCACTCCCGGCGTCGGCAACCTGGGCCTCGGCCGGGCCACCGGCACCGAGACCCTCACCGACGACCCCGAGCTGAGCGAGACCGACTGGGCCGCCCGTCTCACCACGTCCACGCCCGAGAAGGCCGGCTTCGTCACCCCGCCCCTCACCCGCGCCCTGCGCCTGTCCGGCTCCTCGCGGGTGACCCTGACCGTCACCCCGACCACCTCCTCGGCCCACCTGTCCGCCGTGCTGGTGGACGTCGGCCCGGACACCGTCCGCGACTACGCCGACGGCGGCGAGGGCATCACCACGCTCACCGACCGCACCTGCTGGGGACGGAGCACGGCAGGGGACAGCGCCTGCTACAAGGAGACCCGGGCGAAGACGGTCCACGTCGACTACACCGTGTTCAGCCGCGGCTGGGCCGACCTCGGCCACCACGCCTCGCTGAGCAAGGGCGTCCCGCTCACCCCGGGCCGGGCCTACACCATGACCCTCGACCTCGCGGCCACCGACCACGTGGTCCCCGAGGGCCACCGGCTCGCGCTGATCGTCGCCGGCACGGACAAGGACCTGATCGACCCGCCGGCCACCCGCCCGACCCTCACCCTGGACCTCTCCCGCACGACGGCCCGCCTCCCGCTGGTCGGCGGAGCCCCGGCGTTCACGTCGGCGGTCCCGGGCGCCACCTCGGCCGCTCCCGCCCCGCGGCCGCTGGACGGCGTACGCGCGACGCCCTCCGGCCGCCGTCTTCCGGCGAGCTGAGTTCCGGAGCCTGCCGGGCGGGCGGCCCTCACCGGGCCGTCCGCCCCGCACGGGACCACTCGCTCAACCCCCGGCGGGCCCGGGGCGGCTCACCGTGTCGCCAGGGCCGCCGCCTCCCGGGCGCAGCCCCAGGCCACCGTGACTCCGGCGCCGCCGTGGCCGTAGTTGTGCACCAGGGTCCGGCCGTCCGGCAGGGGCCCGCGTTCCAGGCGTACCGCGTCGCGGGCGGGTCTGAGGCCGACCCGGTGTGCCAGGATCCGCGCCCCGGCGATCTCCGGCCGGACCGCCGCGCACCGCTCGACGATCGCGGCGGCGGTCGCCGGGTCCGGCTCCGGGGACCAGGCGTCCTCCTCCGCCGTACCGCCGAGGACCAGTCCGGCCGGCTGCGGGAAGAAGTAGGTCGAGGCGTCCGAGGCGTGGTCGACGGACGTGAACCAGGTCGTGATCCCCGGGTTCTCCACCAGGACCAGCTGCCCGCGCACCGGACGCACCGCCGGGTCCGGCACCAGTGAACGGGCCCCCAGACCGGTGCAGTTGACCACCGCACCGGCCGGGACGGCGGTCAGGTCCGTGACCTCCCGCTCCCGCACCGTGCCGCCCGCCTCGGCCAACCGCCCCCGCAGCCACGCCAGATGCGCCGGCATGTCGATCAATGGCAGCCGCGCCGCGAGCCCGTCGGTGACCGCGCGCAGCCCCGGCACCCGGCCCGCCCACGCACCCAGCTCGTCCAGCCGGGCTCCCCGGTGTACGCCCTCGACCAGGCGTACGCCCGTCTCCGCCGAGCGGTCCGCCAGTTCCTCGTACACCCGGAGGGTCTCCAGCGCCCACGCGCCGACCAGCGGCTCGGGCTCGATCCGGTACGGCCACCACAGCCCGCCGGCGACCGCCGAGGTGGTGCGCTCGGCGGGCTCCCGGGCCCACACCGACACCCGGCGGCCCGACTCGGCCAGCACCACGGCCGTGGTCAGCCCGGCGACCCCGCTCCCGACCACGATCACTTCGTCACTCGACTCGCGCTCCACGCGAGGACGCTAACGGAATATGTCATGCAGCGCTCACACCCGTCCCGGTGTGGGGATACTCACCACATGTCTGCCGCATACGCGACCTTCGGCCTGGCGCCGGCGACACGCGCCGGCGGTGTCCTCGCCGACGGTGGCTACCAGGTCCACCGTGACTTCGTGGACTTCGTCGTGGACGGGCGCCCGCTGCTCTTCCAGCTCTCCGACCTGGACGCCGTCTCTCCGCTCGCCTCCGACGTCCCGCCCGCCATCTTCACCGCCGAGGTGCGCGGCCTGCTGCTCGAGGCCGACGCGCCGCTCCCGGACGGCCGGTTCGTGATCTACGGCTGCCCCGAGTGCGCGGACCTCGGCTGCGGCGCGGTCACCGCCGTCATCGAGCGGGACGGCGACGACTACGTCTGGCGCGACTTCGCCTGGCAGACCGACGAGCACGTCGACCTGGAACGCAACGGCTACCACGGCATAGGGCCGTTCCGCTTCGACGGCCCCGGCTACCGCGCCGCCCTCGCCGCGCTGATCGAGGACGCCGGCGCCCCGCCCGCGCCCCGCCGCCGGGTGCTGCTGATCGGCGCCCGGGTGGCCGTCCTCGCCCGGCTCGCCGCCGCGTTGCGCGCCATCGGCGTGGGCGCCGACATCGTCCAGGACGCCCGCGGCGTCCCGGCTGAGGAGCTGCGCGGCTACGGCGCCGTGGCCTTCGGGCGCGCGGTCGGCGAGGCCGAACGGGCCGCCGTGTGCGCGGCGTTCGAGCGGGCCGGGGTGGAGGTCGCCCAGGTGGACGGCCTCGCCCCGATCGTCCCGCTGCTCGTCGCGCAGATCGAGCACGCCCTGGACCGCAGCCCGCTCGCGCGGCGCCGGCTGACCGGTCTGGTCACCGCGGGCGGCGTGGCCGGCGTGGACGTGACCTCGCCGTGCCGGGTCCGCGTCACGGCCTACCGCCTGGACCGCCTGTCACGCACCCACACCCACGAGGTCTTCGACGGCGTCCTGGAGCCGGGCCACCACCGCATCCCGCTGGACCCCCGGGCGGTGAAGGGGGAGTCGTACCTGGTGGCCCGGACGTCTGGCGGCGTGCTGGTGCGGCCCGTGGAGAGCCGATAGCGAGACGGGCCCGGGCACCCGCGGAGCGCCGCCCGCCCGGGACACTAGGATCGGCATCCTGATGACTGCCACCCTCGTCGCCAAGAACCTCGCCGCCGGGCACGGCGACCGCTCCCTCTTCTCCGGGCTCGACCTCGTCGTCGCGCCCGGCGACGTGATCGGGCTGGTCGGCGCCAACGGCGCGGGCAAGTCCACCCTGCTGCGCCTGCTCGCCGGACTGACCCGGCCCGAGCAGGGCGAACTGCGGCTGTCCCCGCCGACCGCGACCGTCGGCCACCTGCCGCAGGAGCCGGAGCGCCGGCCGGGCGAGACGATCCGGGAGTTCCTGGCCCGCCGCACCGGGGTCGCCGAGGCCCAGCGGGTGATGGACGAGGCCACCCAGGCGCTGGTCGACGGCGCCCCCGGCGCCGACGACGCCTACGCGACCGGCCTGGAGCGCTGGCTGGACCTCGGCGGCGCCGACCTGGAGGAGCGGTCCGGGGAGGTCGCCGACTCCCTCGGCCTGGCCGTCGACCTGGACCAGCCGATGACCTCGCTGTCCGGCGGCCAGGCGGCCCGCGCCGGCCTCGCCTCCCTTCTGCTCTCCCGCTACGACGTCTTCCTCCTGGACGAGCCCACCAACGACCTCGACCTGGACGGCCTGGAGCGCCTGGAGCGCTTCGTCACCGGACTGCGCGCGGGCACGGTGGTCGTCAGCCACGACCGCGAGTTCCTCACCCGCACGGTCACCAAGGTGCTCGAACTCGACCTCGCCCAGCGGCAGATCAACCTCTACGGCGGCGGCTACGCGGGCTACCTGGAGGAGCGCGAGGTCGCCCGCAGGCACGCCCGCGAGGATTTCGAGGAGTACGCCGACAAACGGGCCGCCCTCCAGGACCGTGCCCAGATGCAGCGGTCCTGGATGGACAAGGGCGTGAAGAACGCCCGGCGCAAAGCGGGCAACGACAACGACAAGATCGGCCGCAAGTTCCGCAGCGAGGCCAGCGAGAAGCAGGCCGCCAAGGCCCGGCAGACCCAGCGGATGATCGAGCGCCTCGACGTGGTCGAGGAGCCGCGCAAGGAGTGGGAACTGCGCATGGAGATCGCGGCCGCTCCCCGCTCGGGCGCGGTCGTGGCGACCCTCAGGGACGCCGAGGTCCGGCGCGAGGGCTTCACCCTGGGACCGGTGTCGCTGCAGCTCGACTGGGCCGACCGGGTCGCGGTCACCGGCGCCAACGGCGCGGGCAAGTCGACCCTGCTCGGCGCGCTGCTCGGCCGGGTCCCGCTCGACTCCGGGCACGCGGCGCTGGGTTCGGGCGTCCTGGTCGGCGAGGTCGACCAGGCCCGCGGGCTGTTCCACGGCCCGGAGGCGCTGCTCGACGCGTTCTGCGCCGCCGTCCCCGACACCGAGCCGGTCGAGGTCCGCACCCTGCTCGCCAAGTTCGGCCTGAAGCAGGACCACGTGCTGCGCCCGGCCGCGACCCTGTCACCGGGCGAGCGGACCCGCGCCGCCCTGGCACTGCTCCAGGGCCGGGGAGTGAACCTGCTGGTCCTCGACGAGCCCACCAACCACCTCGACCTGCCCGCCATCGAGCAGCTGGAGTCCGCCCTCGACGCCTACGAGGGCACCCTCCTGCTGGTCACCCACGACCGCCGCATGCTCGACGCGGTCCGCGTGACCCGCCGCTTCGACGTGACCGACGGCAAGGTGACGGAACGCTAGGCCCCGGCCGGTCCGCTGACCGCGGCCGGGCGGACGGCGCCCGCGCCGGCGCGGTCCCTGAGCGGGCCGGCGGGGACGTGCCCCGCCGGCCGCTCCGCTGCCGGTTCGCCTAGCGCCGGCCGTCCTTCGGGTTCAGCAGCCCCGCTCGGCGCAGCGCGTCCGCCATCGCGCTGTTGGCCGGTGCCGGGGCCTGGCGGCCGCCCCGGTCGCCGCCGCGTGCCTGCCGCTGGCCCTGGTCCTGGCCCTGCCGCCGGCCTTGCCCCTGGCCCTGCCGCTGGTTCTGGCCCTGGCGCTGCTGGGGCGGGCGGGCGGTGGTGCCGCGCTGCGGGCGGCCGCCGGTCTGGCCCTGGGGTGCGGCCTCGTCGTCCAGGCGCAGGGTCAGCGCGATCCGCTTGCGCGGGATGTCCACGTCGAGGACCTTCACCTTGACGATGTCGCCCGGCTTCGCCACGTCCCGCGGGTCCTTGACGAACGTCTTCGACATCGCCGAGACGTGCACCAGCCCGTCCTGGTGGACGCCGATGTCCACGAAGGCGCCGAAGGCCGCCACGTTCGTGACCACTCCCTCCAGGACCATCCCGGAGGACAGGTCGGAGATCTTCTCCACGCCCTCCTTGAAGGCGGCCGTCTTGAAGGCGGGGCGCGGGTCGCGGCCCGGCTTCTCCAGCTCCTTCAGGATGTCGGTGACGGTCGGCAGGCCGAAGGTGTCGTCCACGAAGTCGGCGGGCCTGAGCGAGCGCAGCGCCCCGGTGTTGCCGATCAGCGAGGCGACGTCCTGGCCCGCGGTCTTCACCATGCGGCGCACCACCGGATAGGCCTCCGGGTGCACGCTGGAGGCGTCCAGCGGGTCGTCGCCGCCGCGGATACGGAGGAAGCCCGCGCACTGCTCGTACGCCTTCGGGCCGAGCCGCGCCACCTTCTTCAGCGCCGAGCGGGACGTGAACGGGCCGTTGGCGTCCCGGTGGGCGACGATGTTCTCGGCGAGACCGGACGAGATGCCCGACACCCGGGAGAGCAGCGGCACGGACGCGGTGTTGACGTCCACGCCCACGCCGTTCACACAGTCCTCGACGACCGCGTCGAGCGAGCGGGACAGCTTCACCTCGGACAGGTCGTGCTGGTACTGGCCGACACCGATGGACTTCGGGTCGATCTTCACCAGTTCGGCCAGCGGGTCCTGGAGCCGGCGGGCGATGGAGACGGCGCCGCGCAGCGACACGTCCATGTCCGGCAGTTCCCGCGAGGCGTACTCCGAGGCCGAGTACACGGACGCGCCGGCCTCGGACACCATCACCTTGGTGAGCTTCAGCTCCGGGTGTTTGGCGATGAGTTCGGCGGCGAGCTTGTCCGTCTCGCGGGAGGCCGTGCCGTTGCCGATCGCGACCAGGTCGACCGCGTGCCGCTCGGCCAGCCGCGCCAGCTTGGCGAGCGCCTCGTCCCACCTGTTGGCCGGGACGTGGGGGTGGATGACGTCCGTGGCGACGACCTTGCCGGTCGCGTCGACCACGGCGACCTTCACGCCGGTACGGAAGCCGGGGTCGAGGCCGAGGGTCGCGCGGGTGCCGGCCGGAGCGGCCAGCAGCAGGTCGCGCAGGTTCGCGGCGAACACGTTCACCGCCTCGTCCTCGGCGGCCGTCCGCAGCCGCAGCCTGAGGTCGATGCCCAGGTGGACCAGGAGCCGGGTGCGCCAGGCCCAGCGGACCGTGTCCTTCAGCCACTTGTCGGCGGGGCGGCCCCGGTCGGCGATGCCGAACCTGGAGGCGACGATCCCCTCGTAGGAGGACGGGCCCTCGGTGGGCTCCTCCGGCTCCAGGACGAGGTCGAGGACCTCCTCCTTCTCACCGCGCAGCATCGCCAGGATCCGGTGCGAGGGCAGCTCGGTGAACGGCTCCGCGAAGTCGAAGTAGTCGGCGAACTTGGCGCCCGCCTCCTCCTTGCCCTCCCGCACCTTCGCCGCCAGCCGCCCGCGCACCCACATGCGCTCGCGCAGCTCGCCGATCAGGTCGGCGTCCTCCGAGAACCGCTCGGTGAGGATCGCCCGGGCGCCGTCCAGGGCGGCCTGCGGGTCGGCGACGCCCTTGCCGGCGTCCACGAACGCGGCGGCCGCGGCCGCCGGCTCGACGGACGGGTCGCCCAGCAGTCCGTCCGCCAGCGGCTCCAGGCCCGCCTCCCGGGCGATCTGCGCCTTGGTGCGCCGCTTGGGCTTGTACGGGAGGTAGATGTCCTCCAGGCGCGCCTTGGTCTCCGCGCCGCGGATCGCGGCCTCCAGCTCCTCGGTGAGCTTGCCCTGCTCGCGCACCGACTCAAGGACCGCGGTCCGCCGCTCCTCCAGCTCCCGCAGGTAGCGCAGCCGCTCCTCGATCGTGCGCAGCTGCGCGTCGTCGAGCATCTCGGTCGCTTCCTTGCGGTAGCGGGCGATGAAGGGCACGGTCGAACCGCCGTCGAGCAGTTCCACCGCGGCCTTCACCTGCCGCTCCCGTACGCCGAGTTCTCCGGCGATCCTGCCTTCGATGGATCCTGCTTCGACGGATCCGGGTGTCGTCACGATCGCGTACCGCCTTCTCCACTGAGGTTGCGCGGCAATTGTGGCAGGTGACACCGACGACCGGGGATCAGGGCGGCCACCGGCGGGGCGCCGGGCCCGCGGGGACGGGACCTGACGCATACCGCAGGCCGCGTACGGCAGGCCGCGTACGGCAGGCCGCGTACGGCATGCCGTACACCGCATCCCGCATCCCGCATGCCGTACACCGCATCCCGCATACCGCATACCGCATGGCAGAAAAGGTGGGGAACCCGTCATTGCGGCCATGCCGGAAGCGGCGAAGAATCGGGGACATGCCGCAGCGCACCCTCCTGTTCGTCCTCTTCGACGGCGTGCAGAGCCTCGACGTCACCGGCCCGCTGGAGGTGTTCGGCGGGGCCGAGCAGCACAGGCCGGGGACGTACCGGATCCACACCGCCTCTCCGGACGGCGGCCCGGTCCGCACCTCCAGCGGCCTGATGCTCGTACCGGACGGAGCGCTCGACGGGGCGCCCCGGCCGCACACCCTGCTGGTGCCCGGCGGCCGGGGCACCCGCGACCCCGACCCCCGGCTGACCGGCTGGCTGCGGACGCACGGCCCGGACGCGCCCCGTCTGGTCTCGGTGTGCACCGGCGCGATCCTGCTGGCCGCCGCCGGCCTGCTCGACGGCCGCCGGGCGACGACCCACTGGGCGTACTGCGACCGGCTCGCCCGCGACCACCCGGCCGTGACCGTGGACCCCGAGCCGATCTACGTCCGGGACGGGCACGTGGCCACCTCGGCGGGCGTCACCGCCGGTGTCGACCTCGCTCTCGCCCTGGTGGAGGAGGACCTGGACCGGGACGTCGCGCTCGCCGTCGCCCGGCACCTGGTGGTGTTCCTGCGCCGCCCCGGCAACCAGGCCCAGTTCAGCGCCCAGCTCGCCGCGCAGACCGCGCGGCGCGAACCCCTGCGCGAGATCCAGCGGTGGATCACCGAGCACCCGGCCGGCGACCTGTCGGTCGAGTCGCTCGCCGCCCGCGCCCGGCTCTCGCCCCGCCACTTCGCCCGGGCCTTCCGGGAGGAGACCGGCACGACCCCCGGCCGCTACGTCGACCGGGTCCGCCTGGAGCACGCCCGCCGGCTCCTGGAGGACACCGCGGACGGTGTCGGGGAGGTCTCCCGCGCCAGCGGCTACGGCACCCCCGAGGCCATGCGGCGCGCGTTCGTCAAGGCCCTGGGCACCGCGCCGGCCGAGTACCGGCGCCGGTTCCGTCCCGCCCCCACCCGCTGACCCGCCCCCACCCGCTGAAAGGACGTCCCATGCAGATCGCCGTCGTCGTCTACGACGGGTTCACCGCGCTCGACGCGGTCGGACCCTACGAGATGCTCGTCCGCGCCCCGGGCGCCGAGACCGTGTTCGTCGCCGAGCGCCCCGGCGCCGTCCGCACGGACACCGGTGCCCTCGGGATCGTCGCCGACCGGTCCCTGGCCGAGGTGACCCGCCCCGATGTCGTCGTCGTGCCGGGCGGCCCCGGCCAGAGCGCGCTGATGGAACACCGCCCGCTGCTCGACTGGCTGCGCGCCGCCGACGCCACGAGCACCTGGACGGCGTCGGTGTGCACGGGCTCGCTGCTGCTCGCCGCCGCCGGGCTGCTGGAGGGCCGCCGGGCCACCTCGCACTGGCTCGCCCTCGAGCAGCTCGAACGGTTCGGCGCCCGGCCGGCCGAGGAGCGCGTGGTCGTCGACGGCAAGTACGTCACCGCCGCGGGCGTCTCCGCCGGCATCGACATGGGCCTGACGCTGCTCGGCCGGATCGCGGGCGACGACGTGGCCCGGACCGTCCAGCTCGCCACCGAGTACGACCCGCAGCCGCCCTACGACGCCGGATCCCCGCGCAAGGCCCCCGCGCACCTCGTCGACGCGCTGCGGGCGCGCAGCCGCTTCGTCCTCACGCGGTCCAGCTGAACCGCGGCTGCCTGCGCTCCAGGAACGCGGCGACCCCCTCGGCGGTGTCGCCGCTGCCGCGCGCCTGCTCGCTCCAGTGGGCGTCCCGGTCGGTGCGGCCGTTCACGAACTCCTTCGCGGCCGCCTGGGTGAGCTGGGAGCGTGCCACGAGGACCCCGGTCAGCTCGGCGATCCGCCCGTCCAGCTCGTCCTCGGGCAGCACCTCGTCCACCAGTCCGGTGCGCAGCGCCCGTCCGGCGTCGATCAGCTCGGCGGTGAACAGCAGGTACTTGGCGGTGGCCGGTCCCACCAGGGAGACCAGCCGGCGGGTGGAGGACGCCGGGTAGACGATCCCGAGCCGCGCCGGGGTCACCCCGAACAGCGCGTCCTCGCGCGCGAGCCGCAGGTCGCAGGCGGCGGCGAGCTGCGCGCCACCGCCCACGCAGTGACCGCGCACGGCGGCGAGGGTCGGCTTGGGGAACGCGGCGAGGGCCTCCTCGGCGGCCACGGCCAGGGACTGCGCCTCGGCGGCGGAGCCGCGCAGCGAGGAGATGTCCGCCCCCGCGCAGAAGGTCCCGCCCTCGCCGGTCAGCACCAGTGCCCGCACCCGGGGATCGGCCGCCAGCTCCGCCAGCAGCGGCGGCAGGGACCGCCACATCGCCGCGGTCATGGCGTTGCGTTTGGCCGGATTCCGGATGACGACCGTGGCGACGGCGCCGGTGACCTGGTGCGACAGCTCGGGGTCCATGCGGCGGATGCTATCGGCCGGCGGGGCGGGCGGCCCGGACGGGGTCGGGGTGACCAGGGCCACACGCGTACAACCCGAAAAGTTCGCGAACCGGCGTCGAGAGGACAGGAACAGTCCCACAACTGACCGTGTCATACGCAGGCGGTCAGAACCGTTCGATACCCGCTGACTTGTGTTCAGTCATACGGAGGGGAGCCGATCGTTACCAACACTCGACGTGTGGTGACAATCGAGCGCGAGGGTGGCGACCGGACCATGGACAATCACGGGCGCGGGGAAGGCCCGCGCCCAGCGGGGGGCGCCGAACGGCCGCCGGATCCCTTGCCGTACGAGGGCGTGTGGCGGTTCACCGCGGCGGCGGTGGACGCCTCGGTCCCGCAGGCCCGGCACGCGGTACGGGACCTGCTGCTGCGTCAGGGCGTGCCCGTCTCCGACGACCTGGTGCACGGGCTGCTCCTGATCGTCTCGGAACTGGTCACGAACGCGGTCCGGCACGCGGCGCTGCTGTCGCCGATGCTGGCCGTGGAGGTGGCCGTCGGCGCCGAGTGGGTGCGGGTGTCGGTGGAGGACAACCACCCCTACCGCCCGACCGCCCTGGAGGCCGACCACGGGCAGACCGGCGGCCGGGGCCTGCTCCTGGTCCGCGAGGTGGCCAGGGAGGCGGGCGGGGTGGTCGACGTGGAGCACACGGCGAGCGGCGGCAAGGTGATCTGGGCCGCCCTGCCGCTCAAGCCCGCCGTGCTCCCGTAGCGTCCAGACACGCCGTGCCGCCGTAGCGCTCGAGCCCCACGGCCGCCGTAGCGCCTACCAGCCCGCGGACGGGCCCGTCAGCTCCCTGATCGCCGGACGGGCCGCGTCCAGCACCGTCATGAACCACGCCGAGAACGGGTCCTTGGCGTGCCGCTCCGCGAGCTCGGCCGCGGTCACGAACGCGGTCGCGCCGACCTCGTCCGCGTCCGGCACCAGCGGCGCCTGCACCAGGCCGACGAACAGGTGGTTGAACTCCTGCTCCACCAGGCCGGACTCCGGGTCCGGGTGGTTGTAGCGCACCGTGCCCGCCTCGGCCAGCAGCGACGGCGAGACGCCCAGCTCCTCGTAGGTCCGCCGGGCGGCGGCGGCGAACGGCGCCTCACCGGGGTAGGGGTGGCCGCAGCAGGTGTTGGACCACACACCGGGGGAGTGGTATTTGCCGAGCGCCCGCTGCTGGAGCAGCAGCCGGCCGTGCTCGTCGAAGAGGAACACGGAGAACGCCCGGTGCAGCTGTCCCGGCGGCTGGTGGGCGGAGAGCTTCTCCGCGGTGCCGATCGTCACGCCCTTCTCGTCGACCAGTTCCAGCAAAATCGCCTCTGCGGTGCCGTTCGACGAGCTGTGCGTCTCGGTGGCAGGTGTGATCGGCATACCCATCCTTCGCCTCGGTCTTCGCACCCCAAGTCTGCCGTACGAATCCGGCACTCCCGGCACTTCCCCGCACGTCCGCATGTCCCGCGCGGTGCGGCCGCCGAGTGGGATCCGGTAGGTCATCGTGCCCGGCGCCCGCCGCCCGGAACCGCCCGGGGATGCGTAGAACAGCAGTGCGCAGGGTCAGCGGCGGCCGGTGACGGAGGGGGCGGAGGGGCGGCGGGGATCAGTGGCAGAGCCGCGCCTCGTGCTCCGCGTGACCGCCGGGCTCCAGCTGGAAGGTGCAGTGCTCCATGTCGAAGTGGCCGCCCAGGCAGCCCTGCAGCTCGTGCAGCATCTTCTCGTGGCCGATGGCGTTCAGCACCTCGGAGCTGACCACCACGTGCGCGGAGACCACCGGCATGCCCGAGGTGATCGTCCAGGCGTGCAGGTCGTGCACGTCCTCCACGCCGTCCAGCGCCAGGATGTGCGCCCGCACCTCCGCCATGTCGACGTCCTTCGGCGCCGCCTCCAGCAGCACGTCCAGCGTCTCGCGCAGCAGCTTCAGGGTCCTCGGCACGATCATCAGCCCGATCGCGAGCGAGGCGATCGGGTCCGCCGCCTGCCAGCCCGTGGTGAGGATCACGGTCGCCGAGACCAGCACCGCCACCGAGCCGAGCGCGTCCGCGGCCACCTCCAGGAAGGCGCCGCGCACGTTCAGGCTCTCCTTCTGCCCGCGCATCAGCAGGACGAGCGAGACCGAGTTCCCGACGAGGCCCACCAGACCGAACACGATCATCAGTCCGCCCCGGGTGTCCGCGGGCGTGACGAACCGCTGCACCGCCTCGAACAGGACGTACCCGCCGACGCACAGCAGCAGCAGGCAGTTGGCCAGGGCGGCGAGGATCTCGGCGCGCGCGAAGCCGAAGGTCCGGTTGGTGGTCGGCGGGCGGTTCGCGAAGTGGATGGCCAGCAGCGCCATGCACAGCCCCACCGCGTCGGTCGCCATGTGGGCGGCGTCCGCGATCAGCGCCAGCGAGTCCGCGAGGAGACCGCCGACGATCTCCACCACCATGATCGTCAGCGTGATGCCCAGCGCCACGCGCAGCCGGCCGCGATAGGCGGCCGCGGCCGTACCGGTGGGCGGCGCGTGGGTGTGCGCGTGCCCGTGGTCGTGCCCTGCCCCCATGAGAAGACCGCCTTCCGTGTCACGCCCGGGGCTTCAGTGAACTACGGGCGGGGGGTACCGGGCAACGCGGCACTGAACACCGTTGTCATCTGCCTGACCTGCGGAAACGAACCGCTGGTCAGGGGCCCGGGGCGCTACAGGCCGTGGTGCAGCCGCCAGCCCTCCCAGGCCGACGCCACCATCTCCCGCACCCCGCGCCGGGCCCGCCAGCCCAGCGCCTCGGCGGCCCGCTCGGCCGACGCCACCGCGCGCGGCGCGTCCCCGGGACGGCGTGCCTCGACCAGGGGCGGCCGCCGGTCGCCGGTCACCTCGCCGATCACCGTGATCAGCTCGCGCACGGAGACGCCCTCGCCGCGCCCGATGTTCAGGGTGAGGTCCCCCGTGACGTCGCCGGCGTCGAGCCGCCGGGCCGCCGCGAGATGGGCCTCGGCCAGGTCGGCGACATGGATGTAGTCCCGGACACAGGTGCCGTCCGGGGTCGGGTAGTCGTCCCCGAAGATCCGCGGGGCCTCGCCCCGGGTGAGCCGGTCGAAGACCATCGGCACGATGTTGAACACCCCCGTGTCGGCCAGCTCCGGCGCGGCCGCGCCCGCCACGTTGAAGTAGCGCAGGCACACCGTGGAGATGCCGTGGGCCGCCCCCGCCGCCCGCACCAGCCACTCGCCGGCCAGCTTGGTCTCGCCGTAGGGGTTCACCGGCGCGCACGGGGTGTCCTCGGTGATCAGGACGGCGTCCGGGTTGCCGTACACGGCCGCCGACGAGGAGAACACCAGCCGGCGCACGCCCGCCCCGGCCACCGCGTCCAGGAGCGTGGCGAGACCGCCCACGTTCTCCCGGTAATAGCGGGTGGGCTCGGCCACGGACTCGGCGACCTGCTTGCGCGCCGCGAGATGGACCACACCGGTCACGCCGTGCTCCGCGACGACCCGCTCCAGCAGGTCACCGTCGAGCGTCGAGCCCCGGACCAGCGGGACGTCCGCCGGGAGCCGCGCGGGCACGGCGGCCGACAGGTCGTCCAGCGCCACGACGCTCTCCCCGGCGCCCGCCATGACCCGCGCCACGTGCGCCCCGATGTATCCGGCTCCGCCGGTGATCAGCCACGTCATGGTCGCCCACCCTATGCGGAGCCCTCCCGCTGTCCCGCATGCCCGGGGATGCCCGGGTCTGCGGGGGCGGTTCGCGCCCGCGGTTTGTCGGGCGGCCCGCGATCCCCGATGATGATCGCGGCAAAGGCCGGGACAGACCCCGGGGGCCGGGCCGTGAACGGCCGGTGAACACGGGCTTCCGGTCATCCGATACCCTTCGCCGACATGCCGCCCGGGTGCCGCAGGCAGGGCGCCCCACCACGCAGAAGATCCGGCGCCGCCGCGCCGGCACCCAGGGAGTGAGTTCGGTTGTCGACCGCCATCGTCACCGGTCAGCCGGTGCCCGGATCGTCGCTCGAGAACGATCTGCGGTCCCTCGGCTTCGACGTGCTGATGGCCGCCGACGCCGCCGAGGCCGGGTCGCGGCTCGCCGCCGTCCCGGCCGACCGGCGGGTGGCCCTGGTCGACGCCGGGTTCGTCGGTCACACGCACGCCCTGCGCCTCGGCCTGACCGACCCGCGCTTCCCGCTCGCCGCCGTCCCCGGCGCCGTCACCGCCCAGCCGGCCGCCCGGCAGGCGCTGACCCACGCCCTGGTCCGCGAGACCGCCGGCAGCGGCGCGGCCGGCGTCGACGGCGTCCCCGACCGGGTCGCCGGTGCCCTCGGCACCGACGGCGCCGAGATCCACCGGCCCGAGCTGGGCAGCCTGGTCGCCGTCGTCCCGGCCGACCCGCAGACCCGCAACGAGGCACGGCAGGCCGTCGCCGCCGTCGACGACGAGGCGGTACGCCTGAAGTCGGCCGTGAAGTCCCGCGACGGCTTCTTCACCACGTTCTGCATCAGCCCGTACTCGCGCTACCTCGCCCGCTGGTGCGCCCGCCGCGGCCTGACCCCCAACCAGGTCACCACGGCCTCGCTGCTCACCGCCCTGATAGCGGCCGGCTGCGCGGCCACGGGCACCCGCGCCGGCTTCGTCGCGGCCGGTGTGCTGCTCATCACCTCCTTCGTGCTCGACTGCACCGACGGCCAGCTCGCCCGCTACGCCCTGAAGTACTCCACGCTCGGCGCCTGGCTCGACGCCACCTTCGACCGGGCCAAGGAGTACGCCTACTACGCCGGCCTGGCCCTCGGCGCGGCCCGCGGCGGCGACGACGTGTGGGCCCTCGCCCTCGGCGCCATGGTCCTGCAGACCTGCCGGCACGTCGTGGACTTCTCCTTCAACGAGGCCAACCACGACGCCACCGCCAACACCAGCCCGACCGCCGCCCTCTCCGGCCGGCTCGACAGCGTCGGCTGGACGGTCTGGGTGCGCCGCATGATCGTGCTGCCCATCGGCGAGCGCTGGGCCATGATCGCCGTCCTGACGGCGGCCACCACGCCCCGCATCACCTTCTACGTGCTGCTCGCCGGCTGCGCCTTCGCGGCGACGTACACCACGGCGGGCCGCGTGCTGCGGTCCCTGACCCGCAAGGCCCGGCGCACCGACCGCGCGGCCCTCGCCCTCGCCGACCTGGCCGACACCGGCCCGCTCGCCGACGTGGCACGGCGCGTCCTCGGCGGCAGGGGCCTGCCCGGCCTCGCGATGCCCGCCGCGGCCCTGCTGGGCGGCGCCGCCGTCGTGGCCTGCTCGGCCCTGACCGGCTACGGCAGCGTGCTGCCGGTCGCCGGCGCCCTCGTCTACGTCCTCGCCTCGGCGCTCGCCGTCGCCCGCCCGCTCAAGGGCGCCCTCGACTGGCTCGTCCCGCCCTTCTTCCGGGCCGCCGAGTACGGCACGGTGCTCGCCCTCGCGGCGAAAGCCGGGGTGAACGGAGCCCTTCCCGCGGCTTTCGGGCTGGTGGCCGCCGTCGCCTACCATCACTACGACACGGTGTACCGCATCCGCGGGAACGCCGGAGCGCCCCCGGCCTGGCTGGTGCGCGCCATCGGGGGGCAGGAAGGACGGACGCTGCTCGTCACCGTCCTGGCAGCGCTGCTCACCGCCTCGCAGTTCAAGGTCGCGCTCACGGTCCTCGCCGTGGCCGTCGCCCTGGTGGTGCTCGCCGAGAGCATCCGCTTCTGGGTGTCCGCTGGGGCGCCCGCCGTACACGACGAAGGAGAAACCGCATGATCGGCCTCGTGCTGGCGGCCGGCGCCGGACGCCGTCTGCGCCCCTACACCGACACCCTGCCCAAGGCCCTGGTGCCGGTGGGCCCCGAGGGCGTGGAGGGCGAGCCGACCGTCCTGGACCTGACGCTCGGCAACTTCGCCGAGATCGGCCTGACCGAGGTCGCGGTCATCGTCGGCTACCGCAAGGAGGCCGTCTACGAGCGCAAGGCGGCCCTGGAGCAGAAGTACGGCCTGAAGCTCACCCTCATCGACAACGACAAGGCCGAGGAGTGGAACAACGCCTACTCCCTGTGGTGCGGCCGTGACGCCCTCAAGGACGGCGTGATCCTCGCCAACGGCGACACCGTGCACCCGGTCTCGGTCGAGAAGACCCTCCTCGCCGCCCGCGGCGAGGGCAAGCGGATCATCCTCGCGCTGGACACCGTGAAGTCCCTGGCCGACGAGGAGATGAAGGTCGTCGTGGACCCCGAGAAGGGCGTCCAGAAGATCACCAAGCTGATGGACCCGGCCGAGGCCACCGGCGAGTACATCGGGGTCACCCTGATCGAGGGCGACGCCGCCCCCGAGCTGGCCGACGCGCTGAAGACGGTCTTCGAGACCGACCCGCAGCAGTTCTACGAGCACGGCTACCAGGAGCTGGTGAACCGCGGCTTCAAGATCGACGTCGCGCCGATCGGCGATGTCCAGTGGGTCGAGATCGACAACCACGACGACCTCGCCCGGGGACGTGAGATCGCGTGCCAGTACTGACCCGGCTCATTCCCTCGCCGGTCGTCGTGGACATCCGCCCGGGTGCCCTCGACGACCTGGCGAGCGTCCTCGCCGACCAGCGCATCTCGCAGTCGGGCCGGCTCGCCGTCGCCGTCAGCGGCGGCTCCGGCGCCCGGCTGCGCGAGCGCCTGGCGCCCTCGCTGCCGGGTGCCACCTGGTACGAGGTCGGCGGCGGGACGCTCGACGACGCGATCCGGCTGGCCGGCGCCATGAAGGCCGACCACTACGACGCGGTGGTCGGCCTCGGCGGCGGGAAGATCATCGACTGCGCCAAGTTCGCCGCGGCGCGGGTCGGCCTGCCACTGGTCGCGGTCCCGACGAACCTCGCGCACGACGGCCTGTGCTCGCCGGTCGCCACGCTCGACAACGACGCGGGCCGCGGCTCCTACGGCGTGCCCAACCCGATCGCCGTCGTCATCGACCTGGACGTCATCCGGGAGGCGCCGGCGCGCTTCGTGCGGGCCGGCATCGGCGACGCGATCTCCAACATCAACGCCATCGCGGACTGGGAGCTGTCCCAGCGGACCACCGGCGAGAAGGTCGACGGCCTGGCCGCCGCCATGGCCCGGCAGGCCGGCGAGGCCGTGCTCAGGCACCCCGGCGGCATCGGGGACAACGACTTCCTCCAGGTGCTCGCCGAGGCCCTCGTCCTCACCGGCATCGCGATGTCGATCTCGGGCGACTCACGGCCCGCCTCGGGCTCCTGCCACGAGATCAACCACGCCTTCGACCTGCTCTTCCCCAAGCGGGCCGCCAGCCACGGCGAGCAGTGCGGCCTCGGCGCGGCCTTCGCGATGCACCTGCGCGGGGCGCACGAGGACGCGGCCTTCATGGCCGAGGTGCTGCGCCGGCACGGGCTTCCGGTGCTGCCGGAGGAGATCGGCTTCAGCGTGGACGAGTTCGTCCGCGCCGTGGAGTACGCCCCGAAGACCAGGCCCGGCCGGTACACGATCCTCGAACACCTCGACCTCAAGCCGAACCAGATCAAGGACACCTACGCCGACTATGTCAAGGCCATCGGTAGCTGAACTCCGGCCGGTCGTGCACCCCGCGGGGGTCAAGGACCGGCGCAGCGGTGAGCACTGGGGTGGACGCCTCTACATGCGTGAGGTGTCCCTGCGCGTCGACCGCTACCTGGTGAACACCGAGGTCACGCCCAACCAGCTCACGTACCTGATGACCGTGTGCGGTGTGCTCGCGGCTCCGGCCCTGCTGGTGCCCGGGATCGCGGGCGCCGTCCTCGGGGTGGTCGCCACCCAGCTGTACCTGCTGCTGGACTGCGTCGACGGCGAGATCGCGCGCTGGAAGAAGCAGTACTCGCTGAACGGGGTCTACCTGGACCGCGTGGGCGCCTACCTCACCGACGCGGCCGTGCTGGTCGGGCTCGGCCTGCGCGCCGCCGACCTGTGGGGCGGCGGCCGCATCGACTGGCTGTGGGCCTTCCTCGGCACCCTCGCCGCGCTCGGCGCGATCCTGATCAAGGCCGAGACCGACCTGGTCGGCGTGGCCCGTCACCAGACCGGCAAGCCGCCGGTCCAGGAGTCGGCCGCGGAGCCGCGGTCCTCGGGCATGGCGCTGGCCCGCCGGGCCGCCGCCGCCCTGAAGTTCCACCGGCTGATCCTCGGGATCGAGGCGTCGCTGCTGATCCTGCTCCTCGCGATCGCGGACCAGATCCACGGCGACCTGTTCTTCACCCGGCTCGGCACCGCCGTCCTCGCCGGCATCGCCATGCTGCAGACCCTGCTGCACCTGGTGTCCATCCTCGCCTCCAGCAGGCTGAGGTGAGCGGCATGCGGGTCGGCGCGGTCATCATCACCATGGGCAACCGGCCCGAGGAGCTGCGTGCCCTCCTCGACTCCGTCGCCAAGCAGGACGGCGACCCGGTCGAGGTGGTCGTGGTCGGCAACGGCTCCCCCGTCCCGGACGTCCCCGAGGGCGTGCGGACCGTCGAGCTGCCCGAGAACCTGGGCATCCCCGGCGGCCGCAACGTCGGCATAGCGGCCTTCGGCCCCAGCGGCCGCGACGTCGACATCCTGCTCTTCCTCGACGACGACGGCCTGCTCGCCCGCCACGACACCGCCGAGCTGTGCCGGCAGGCGTTCGAGGCCGACCCCGAGCTCGGCATCATCAGCTTCCGCATCGCCGACCCCGAGACCGGCGAGACCCAGCGCCGCCACGTGCCCCGGCTGCGCGCCTCCGACCCGATGCGCTCCTCCCGGGTCACCACCTTCCTCGGCGGCGCCAACGCCGTCCGCACCCGCGTCTTCGCCGACGCCGGCGTCCTGCCGGACGAGTTCTTCTACGCCCACGAGGAGACCGACCTCGCGTGGCGGGCCCTCGACGCCGGCTGGATGATCGACTACCGGTCCGACATGGTGCTGTACCACCCGACGACCGCGCCCTCGCGGCACGCGGTGTACCACCGCATGGTCGCCCGCAACCGGGTCTGGCTGGCCCGCCGCAACCTCCCCGCCCCGCTGGTCCCCGTCTACCTCGGGGTCTGGCTGCTGCTCACCCTGCTGCGGCGCCCCTCGGGACCGGCCCTGAAGGCCTGGCTCGGCGGCTTCCAGGAGGGCTGGACCAGCCCGTGCGGTCCCCGCCGTCCCATGCGGTGGCGTACGGTGTGGCGGCTGACCCGACTGGGCCGGCCCCCGGTCATCTGACAAGCTCGACGTGCGGGGCGGCGCACCACCGCGCCCCGGGGGACGGATCCGCCGCACGCGGACGGGGCACCCGCACCCGCGAACCCGCACACTCGAACACGACCCACACGAGCCATTCGAACTCGACGCACTAGAAGACGAAAGCTTCCACCTGTGAGTGAGACAACGCACGACGGCGGTGTCGCGGTGACCGCGGCCCCGTCGCCCGACGAGGGACTGACGGCGGCGCAGCTCGCCGACAAGTACGGGCTCGCCGTGAGCGGTGCCCGGCCCACCCTCGTCGAGTACGTCCGTCAGCTGTGGGGGCGGCGCCACTTCATCCTCGCCTTCTCCCAGGCGAAGCTGACCGCGCAGTACAGCCAGGCCAAGCTCGGCCAGCTGTGGCAGGTGGCGACGCCGCTGCTGAACGCGGCGGTGTACTACTTCATCTTCGGCGTCATCCTGCACGCCAGCCGCGGCATGTCCAAGGACGTGTACATCCCGTTCCTGGTCACCGGCGTGTTCGTCTTCACGTTCACCCAGAGCTCGGTCATGTCGGGCGTCCGCGCGATCGCCGGCAACCTGGGCCTGGTGCGCGCCCTGCACTTCCCGCGCGCCTCGCTGCCCGTCTCCTTCTCGCTGCAGCAGCTCCAGCAGCTGCTCTTCTCGATGATCGTGATGTTCATCGTGGCGATCGGCTTCGGCAGCTACCCGGGCCTGTCCTGGCTGCTGATCGTGCCGGTGCTGTGCCTGCAGTTCCTGTTCAACACCGGGCTGGCGCTGATCGTGGCCCGCATGGGCGCCAAGACGCCCGACCTCGCCCAGCTCATGCCGTTCGTGCTGCGCACCTGGATGTACGCCTCGGGCGTCATGTTCTCCATCAGCAAGATGATGGAGGGCCGTCCGGAGTGGGTGGTCCGCCTGCTCCAGGTCAACCCCGCGGCGGTGTACATGGACCTGATGCGGTTCGCGCTGATCGACGGGTACGGCGCCGGCAACCTGCCGCCGCACGTGTGGGGCATCGCCCTGTTCTGGGCCGTGGTCGTCTTCGCCGGCGGCTTCGTGTACTTCTGGAAGGCGGAGGAGAGGTACGGCCGTGGCTGAGCAGAACACCGGGGACCCGCGCCCCACCGTCATCGCGGACGAGCTGCACATCGTCTACCGCGTCAACGGCGCGAAGACCGGCAAGGGCAGCGCCACGGCGGCGCTCAGCCGCATCCTGAAGCGCGGCGAGGAGCGGGGCGTGCGCAAGGTGCACGCCGTGCGCGGGGTGTCCTTCGTCGCCTACCGCGGCGAGGCCATCGGCCTGATCGGCTCCAACGGCTCGGGCAAGTCCACCCTGCTGCGGGCCATCGCCGGGCTGCTGCCCGCCGAGAAGGGCAAGGTGTACACCGACGGCCAGCCCTCGCTGCTCGGTGTCAACGCGGCCCTGATGAACGACCTGACCGGCGAGCGCAACGTCATCCTCGGCGGTCTCGCCATGGGCATGTCCCGGGAGCAGGTCAAGGAGCGGTATCAGGACATCGTCGACTTCTCCGGGATCAACGAGAAGGGCGACTTCATCACCCTGCCGATGCGGACGTACTCCTCCGGCATGGCGGCCCGGCTGCGGTTCTCCATCGCGGCCGCCAAGGACCACGACGTCCTCATGATCGACGAGGCGCTGGCCACCGGTGACCGCAAGTTCCAGAAGCGCTCCGAGGAACGCATCCGGGAACTGCGCAAGGAGGCCGGCACGGTGTTTCTGGTCAGCCACAACAACAAGTCCATCCGGGACACCTGCAACCGGGTCCTGTGGCTGGAGCGCGGTGAGCTGCGCATGGACGGCCCGACGGACGAGGTCCTGAAGGAATACGAGAAGTTCACGGGCAAGTAGCCCGATTTCGGCCAGGGCCCCGCCGGCAACCGTCCGGCGGGGCCCTGCGTCTGCAAAGGAAGCGTCAACTCCTTTGCGGCTTAGGAATCTTGACGCCAATCGGTGTGTTGTTGTGATGTGCAGGACACCCCGACGGACCAGGCCGCGTTGTACAACGTAAGCTGTACCGGTGCCGGAAAGCGGCAACTGGGGCGATAATGCGCGGCATCCTGCGCCGGGCCGTCCCGCGGACGGCCGGATGGCGTGTCCGAAATAGTGTGTATTGGGTCGGCAGTGTAGAACGGGAGATGTGACGGCAATGGCTACGGAAACTCCCCAGCTCAGCGGAGCGTGTGCCGTCCCCGCCCCGGGCAGCGCGCGGTGACGGGAAGCGACACGGCGCACGGTCTGGAGCGCGCCACCCTGGACAAGGCCGCGAGTGAGAACTTCCCCGTGGCCCCCTTCTTTCTGCCCCGGGCCTGGCGCGACGACCTCATGGCCGTCTACGGCTTCGCCCGCCTCGTGGACGACATCGGCGACGGCGACCTCGCCCCCGGCGGCGCCGACGCGCGCGTGCTCGGCGTTTCGGCCACGGACGCCGAGGACCGCCTGGTCCTGCTCGACGCCTTCGAGGAGGACCTGCGGCGGGTCTTCGACGGCACCCCGCGCCACCCGCTGCTGCGCCGCCTGCAGCCCACGGTCCGCCACCGCGGGCTCACCCCCGAGCCCTTCCTCGGCCTGATCGCCGCCAACCGCCAGGACCAGCTCGTCGCCCGGTACGAGACCTACGACGACCTCCTCGCCTACTGCGAGCTGTCGGCCAACCCGGTCGGCCGCCTCGTCCTCGCCGTCACCGGCACCTCGACCCCCGAACGGGTCCGGCTCTCCGACGCGATCTGCACGGCGCTGCAGATCGTGGAGCACCTCCAGGACGTCGCCGAGGACCTCGGCCGCGACCGGATCTACCTGCCCGCGGCGGACATGAAGCGCTTTCACGTGCGGGAAACGGATCTCTCCCGGAAAACCGCGGGCGCATCGGTGCGCGCCCTGGTTGCATACGAGGCGCAACGCGCCCGCGATCTGCTGAATGAAGGCGCCCCCCTGGTGGGTAGCGTCCACGGCAGGTTGAAGCTGCTGCTCGCGGGGTTCGTGGCGGGGGGAAGGGCGGCGATCAGGGCGATCGCCGCCGCTGAATACGACGTACTTCCCGGCCCGCCCAAGCCCGGCAAGGTCCAGTTGCTGCGTGAGGTGGGCGTGACCCTGCGAGGAGAGAGGTGATCCGGACCGTGGACTCCGAGCACGTCTCGGCACCGGTACTCGCCGCCTACAGCTACTGCGAGGCCGTCACCGGGCAGCAGGCCCGCAACTTCGCCTACGGCATCCGGTTGCTTCCGACGCCCAAGCGCCGCGCCATGTCGGCGCTGTACGCGCTTTCCCGGCGCGTCGACGACATCGGCGACGGCGAGCTGCCGGGCGAGGCCAAGGTGGCCCGACTCGAGGACACCAGGGCGCTGCTCGCCCGGGTCCGCGAGGGCGCCGTCGAGGAGGACGACACCGACCCGGTGGCCGTCGCCCTCGCCCATGCCTCGCGCGCCTTCCCGATCCCGCTCGGCGGCCTGGACGAGCTGATCGACGGCGTCCAGATGGACGTGCGCGGGGAGACCTACGAGACCTGGGACGACCTCAAGGTCTACTGCCGCTGCGTGGCCGGCGCCATCGGGCGGCTCTCGCTCGGCGTGTTCGGCACCGAACCGGGGGCGCGCGGCGCCGAGCGCGCACCGGAGTACGCCGACACGCTCGGACTCGCGCTGCAGCTCACCAACATCCTCCGGGACGTCCGCGAGGACGCCCTGGGCGGCCGCACCTACCTGCCCGCCGACGACCTGGCCAAGTTCGGCTGCTCGGCCGGGTTCGGCGGGCCGACGCCTCCCGAGGGCTCCGACTTCGCGGGCCTGGTGCACTTCGAGGTGCGGCGGGCCCGCGCCCTCTTCGCCGAGGGCTACCGGCTGCTGCCCATGCTCGACCGGCGCAGCGGCGCCTGCGTGGCCGCCATGGCCGGCATCTACCGCCGGCTCCTCGACCGCATCGAGCGCGACCCGGAGGCCGTGCTGCGCGGCCGGGTCTCGCTGCCCGGCCGGGAGAAGGCCTACGTCGCCGTACGCGGACTGTCCGGACTCGACACCCGGCACGTGTCCCGGCGCACCGTCAGGAGGCGCGCCTGATGGTTTCTGCGGGGCTGGTGCCCGCCGGGGCGCCGGCCGGATCCGGCGAGCGGACGCGGCGGGCAACCCTCCGCTGCGGCGTGGCGTCCCTGAGTGCGACGGCCGACCGTGCACCGTTCATCCAGCACGCCCGGCACGCAGGGAAGGACGCACGATGAGCGAGGGCTCACGCCAGACGGAGGCGCAGGCCGACACCCCGGCTCCCGCGGGGCGCCGTGCCGTCGTCGTCGGCGGCGGTCTCGCCGGGATCACCGCGGCGCTCGCGCTCGCCGACGCGGGTCTGCGGGTCACCCTGCTCGAAGGCCGGCCCCGGCTGGGCGGCCTCGCCTTCTCCTTCCGCCGCGGCGAGCTGACCGTCGACAACGGCCAGCACGTCTACCTGCGCTGCTGCACCGCCTACCGCTGGTTCCTCGACCGGATCGAGGGCGCGGCGCTGGCACCGCTGCAGAACCGCCTGGACGTGCCCGTCGTCGACGTCGCCAAGCCCGAGGGGCGGCGGCTCGGCCGGCTGCGGCGCGACCCGCTGCCGGTCCCGCTCCACCTGGGGCGCAGTCTGGCCGCCTATCCGCACCTCTCGCTCGCCGAGCGTGCCGCGGTCGGGCGGGCCGCGCTCGCGCTCAACGCGCTCGACCCCACCGATCCGGCCCTGGACGACCAGGACTTCGGCGGCTGGCTGACCGCGCACGGCCAGTCGGCGCGCGCCGTCGAGGCCCTGTGGGACCTGGTCGGGGTCGCCACCCTCAACGCGGTCGCGGGCGACGCCTCGCTGGGGCTCGCCGCGATGGTGTTCAAGACCGGTCTGCTGTCCGACCCGGGCGCGGCCGACATCGGCTGGGCCCACGTCCCGCTGGGCGAACTGCACGACCGCCTGGCCCGCAAGGCGCTCGACTCCGCTGGTGTCCGTACCGAGGTCCGTTCACGCGTCACCTCCGTCTCCTCTAACGGGAACGGGACCTGGAGCGTTCAGGTTCCCGGCGAAACGCTGCACGCCGACGCCGTCGTGCTCGCCGTTCCCCAGCGCGAGACGTACGACCTGCTGCCGCACGGCGCGCTGGACGCCCCCGGGCGGTTGCTGGACATCGGCACCGCGCCGATCCTCAACCTGCACGTCGTCTACGACCGCAAGGTGCTCGCCCGGCCCTTCTTCGCCGCCCTCGGCACCCCCGTGCAGTGGGTCTTCGACCGGACCGGCGCCTCCGGGCTCGGCGCGGGGCAGTACCTGGCGCTGTCCCAGTCCGCCGCGCAGGACGACATCGACGCACCCGTCGCCGACCTCCGCGCGCGCTACCTGCCCGAGCTGGAACGGCTGATCCCGGGCACCCGCGGCGCGGTGGTGCAGGACTTCTTCGTGACCCGGGAGCGCACGGCCACGTTCGCCCCCACCCCCGGCGTCGGGCGGCTGCGGCCCGGCGCCCGTACCAAGTCCCCCGGCCTGTACCTGGCCGGAGCGTGGACCGCCACCGGGTGGCCCGCGACCATGGAAAGTGCGGTCCGCAGTGGAGTGAGCGCGGCCGACGCCGCGCTGAGCGCCCTGGGCCGGCCCCGCCCGAGCCGTCTCTTCGCGTTCGAGGAGGCGGCCTGATGGCCCATCAGAGCACGGCGGGCCCCCGCACCCCCGGTACCGCAACAAGAGGAGAGACTGTGCCCACTGTGCCCCCGGCCTCGACACCCGCTCGGAGGACCGCGGTGGACGTGACCGCGCTTCTGGAGCGCGGACGGACCCTGGCCACCCCGGTCCTGCGTGCGGCCGTCGACCGCCTGGCGCCTCCGATGGACACCGTCGCCGCCTACCACTTCGGCTGGATCGACGCCGCCGGCAACCCCGCCGACGGCGACGGCGGCAAGGCCGTGCGGCCTGCCCTCGCCGTCCTCTCCGCCGAGGTCACCGGCGCCGCCCCCGAGGTGGGCGTACCCGGGGCCGTCGCCGTCGAGCTCGTCCACAACTTCTCGCTGCTGCACGACGACCTGATGGACGGCGACGAGCAGCGCCGGCACCGCGACACGGTCTGGAAGGTGCACGGCCCCGCCCAGGCCATCCTGGTCGGCGACGCCCTGTTCGCCCTGGCCAACGAGGTGCTGCTGGAGCTCGGCACCGTCGAGGCCGGCCGCGCCACCCGCCGTCTGACCACCGCCACCCGCGCCCTGATCGACGGTCAGGCGCAGGACATCTCCTACGAGCACCGCGACCGGGTCAGCGTCGAGGAGTGCCTGGAGATGGAGGGCAACAAGACCGGCGCCCTGCTCGCCGCCTCCAGCTCCATCGGCGCGGTCCTCGGCGGCGCCGACGACCGCACCGCCGACTCCCTGGAGAAGTACGGCTACCACCTCGGCCTCGCCTTCCAGGCCGTCGACGACCTCCTCGGCATCTGGGGCGACCCGGAGGCCACCGGCAAGCAGACCTGGAGCGACCTGCGCCAGCGCAAGAAGTCCCTGCCGGTGGTGGCCGCGCTCGCGGCGGCCGGCCCCGCCTCCGAGCGGCTCGGCGAGATCCTCGCCGCCGACGCCAAGAGCAGCGACTTCGAGAACTTCTCCGAGGAGGAGTTCGCCGCCCGCGCCGCCCTCATCGAGCAGGCCGGCGGCCGGGAGTGGACGGCCGAGGAGGCACGCCGGCAGCACACCATCGCCCTCGAGGCGCTCGACGCGGTGGACATGCCCGACCGGGTGCGGGCCGCCTTCACGGCGCTCGCCGACTTCGTCGTCGTACGAAAGAGATGATCCCTATCGGTCGAACAGTCCTCGCATAGTCGCCGGCCGGTGTCGAGGGACGACGGACACCGGCCGACGGCGGACCCACAGCAGCACGACTCGCACGACTGCACGAAGGGGAAGCCATGACAGCGACGACCGACGGAAGCACCGGGGCGACCCTGCCGCCCCGGGCTGCCGCGGCCAGCCACACCGACCTCACCACCCCCGCGGCGGCCGGGGTGCAAGAAGCCGCCGAACGCGCCGCGAGGCGCGCCACCGACTTCCTGCTGGCCCGCCAGGACGCGCAGGGCTGGTGGAAGGGCGACCTCGAGACGAACGTCACGATGGACGCCGAGGACCTGCTGCTCCGTCAGTTCCTGGGCATCCAGGAGGAGGCGACGACGCAGGCCGCCGCCAAGTTCATCCGGGGCGAGCAGCGCGCGGACGGCACCTGGGCCACCTTCTACGGCGGCCCCGGCGAACTGTCCACCACCGTCGAGGCGTACGTCGCCCTCCGCCTGGCCGGCGACGCGCCCGACGCCCCGCACATGGCGAGGGCCTCCGCCTGGGTCCGCGAGCGCGGCGGCATCGCCTCCGCCCGGGTCTTCACCCGGATCTGGCTCGCCCTGTTCGGCTGGTGGAAGTGGGAGGACCTGCCCGAACTCCCGCCCGAGCTGATCTGGTTCCCGACCTGGATGCCGCTCAACATCTACGACTTCGGCTGCTGGGCCCGCCAGACCATCGTGCCGCTCACCGTCGTCTCGGCCAAGCGCCCGGTACGCCCGGCGCCGTTCGGGCTGGACGAGCTGCACACCGACCCGGCCGACCCCAACCCGCACCGGCCGCTCGCCCCGGTGGCCAGCTGGGACGGCGCCTTCCAGCGCCTGGACAAGGCGCTGCACCAGCTCCGCAAGGTCGTCCCGCGCCGGCTGCGCCGGGCCGCGATGAACTCCGCCGCCCGCTGGATCGTCGAACGGCAGGAGAACGACGGCTGCTGGGGCGGTATCCAGCCCCCGGCCGTGTACTCGGTCATCGCCCTGCACCTGCTCGGCTACGACCTGCAGCATCCGGTGATGCGCGAGGGCCTGGCGTCGCTGGACCGTTTCGCCGTCTGGCGCGAGGACGGCGCCCGGATGATCGAGGCCTGCCAGTCCCCGGTCTGGGACACCTGCCTGGCCACCATCGCCCTGGTCGACGCCGGCCTGCCCGTCGACCACCCGCAACTGGTCAGAGCGGCCGACTGGATGCTCGGCGAGGAGATCGTCCGGCCCGGCGACTGGGCCGTCAAGCGTCCCCAACTGCCGCCCGGCGGCTGGGCGTTCGAGTTCCACAACGACAACTATCCGGACATCGACGACACCGCCGAGGTCGCGCTCGCGCTGCGCCGGGTCCGCCACCACGACCCCGAGCGCGTGGACCACGCCATCGGGCGGGCCGTGCGCTGGAACCTCGGGATGCAGTCCCGCAACGGCGCCTGGGGCGCCTTCGACGTCGACAACACCAGCCCGTTCCCCAACCGGCTGCCGTTCTGCGACTTCGGCGAGGTCATCGACCCGCCGTCCGCCGACGTCACCGCGCACGTGGTCGAGATGCTCGCCGCCGAGGGCCTCACCCACGACCCGCGCACCCGGCGAGGCATCGACTGGCTGCTGGCCGAACAGGAGCCGGACGGCTCGTGGTTCGGCCGCTGGGGCGTCAACTACCTCTACGGCACCGGCTCGGTGGTGCCCGCCCTCACCGCGGCCGGGCTGCCCGGCTCCCACCCCGCGATCCGGCGCGCGGTGACCTGGCTGGAGGGCGTCCAGAACGACGACGGCGGCTGGGGCGAGGACCTGCGCTCCTACAAGTACGCCAAGGAGTGGAGCGGCCGCGGCGCCTCCACCGCCTCCCAGACGGGCTGGGCGCTGATGGCGCTCCTCGCGGCGGGGGAGCGGGACTCCAAGGCCGTCGAGCGCGGTGTGCGGTGGCTGGCGGAGACCCAGCGCGAGGACGGCACCTGGGACGAGCCGTACTTCACCGGCACCGGCTTCCCCTGGGACTTCTCCATCAACTACCACCTCTACCGGCAGGTGTTCCCGCTCACCGCGCTCGGCCGGTACCTGCACGGCGACCCTTTCGAGCGGGCGCCGCTCGCCACGGCCAGGAAGCACCTGCCCGAGGTGCGCCGCCCGGTGACCGAGGCCGCACCGTCCCGCTCCGAGGCCAAGGGGAGCTGAATGAACGCCCAGCCCGCCCCGGCCCCGCTGCTGATCGCCTGCGCGCTCGGCATCGAGCACCTCGCCCTGCGCACCGGCGACCGCGGCGGTGCGGGCGGGCCGGTCACCTTCCTCCGCACGGGCATGGGGCCCAGGGCGGCGGAACGGTCCGTCACCGGCCGGCTGGCCGGCCCCGCGGTCACCGGGGCCGCTGTGGTGGCCACCGGCTTCTGCGCCGGACTCGCCCCCGGCATGCACCCCGGCGACCTGGTCGTCGCCGAGGAGACCCGGGACCCGCGCGGGACCGTCCCGTGCGTACGAACCGATCTGCTGGTGAAGGAACTCGCGCGCCTGCTGCCCGGGCGCACGGTCCACACCGGCCCGCTCACCGGCTCCGACCACGTGGTCCGTGGTCCGGAGCGGTCCGACCTGCTGGCGACCGGCGCGATCGCGGTCGACATGGAGTCGGCGGCCACGCTGCTCAGCGCCGTCCGCACGGGCGAACGCCCGGTCGCGGCCGTCCGGGTGGTCGTGGACGCTCCGGAACACGAACTCGTCCGGATCGGCACGGTGCGCGGTGGGATCATCGCTTTCCGCGTTCTCCGTTCCATCCTTCCCGCGTTTTTCGAATGGCACCGTTCTTTGCCGCTCCCCCGGAGGTGAGCCAGATGGCCATGCCGTTGCGTCAGTCCATCAAGGTCGCTACGTACCTGGCTGAACAGAGGATCCGCAGGCGCGACAAGTTCCCGCTCATCGTCGAGCTGGAACCGCTCTTCGCCTGCAACCTGAAGTGCGAGGGCTGCGGCAAGATCCAGCATCCGGCCGGTGTGCTCAAGCAGCGCATGCCGGTGGCCCAGGCCGTGGGCGCGGTGCTGGAGTCCGGCGCGCCGATGGTGTCCATCGCCGGTGGAGAACCGTTGATGCACCCGCAGATCGACGAGATCGTGCGGCAGCTGGTGGCCCGGAAGAAGTACGTCTTCCTGTGCACCAACGCCCTGCTGATGCGCAAGAAGATGGACAAGTTCACGCCGTCGCCGTACTTCGCCTTCGCGGTGCACATCGACGGGCTGCGCGAGCGGCACGACGAGTCCGTCGCGAAGGAGGGCGTGTTCGACGAGGCGGTGGAGGCCATCAAGGAGGCCAAGCGGCGCGGCTTCCGGGTGACCACCAACTCGACCTTCTTCAACACCGACACCCCGCAGACCGTCATCGAGGTGCTCAACTTCCTCAACGACGACCTCCAGGTCGACGAGATGATGATCTCTCCCGCCTACGCCTACGAGAAGGCGCCCGACCAGGAGCACTTCCTCGGCGTCGAGCAGACCCGCGAGCTGTTCCGGAAGGCGTTCGCGGGCGGCAACCGCCGCAAGTGGCGGCTCAACCACTCCCCGCTCTTCCTGGACTTCCTGGAGGGCAAGGTCGACTTCCCGTGCACGGCGTGGGCGATCCCGAACTACTCGCTCTTCGGCTGGCAGCGCCCCTGCTACCTGATGAGCGACGGGTACGTGCCGACGTACCGCGAACTCATCGAGGACACCGACTGGGACAAGTACGGCCGGGGCAAGGACCCGCGCTGCGCCAACTGCATGGCGCACTGCGGCTACGAGCCGACGGCCGTGCTCGCCACCATGGGCTCCCTGAAGGAGTCGCTGCGGGCCATGCGCGAGACCGTCTCCGGGAACCGGGAGTGACGCCGTGACCGCCGTCCCCCTGGGCGTTCCCGAGGTACCGGCCCGTCCGGTGGCGCCGCGGCGCGCGTCGCGGCGGATCCAGGTCGGGCCGGTGGCGGTCGGCGGCGGTGCCCCGGTGTCCGTGCAGTCGATGACGACGACCCGGACCTCCGACATCGGTGCCACCCTCCAGCAGATCGCCGAACTCACCGCGTCCGGCTGCCAGATCGTCCGCGTCGCCTGCCCCACGCAGGACGACGCGGACGCCCTGGCGACCATCGCCCGCAAGTCGCAGATCCCGGTGATCGCGGACATCCACTTCCAGCCGAAGTACGTGTTCGCGGCCATCGAGGCGGGCTGTGCGGCGGTCCGGGTGAACCCGGGCAACATCAAGAGGTTCGACGACCAGGTCAAGGAGATCGCGCGGGCCGCGAAGGAGCACGGCACGCCGGTCCGGATCGGGGTCAACGCCGGTTCCCTGGACCGGCGTCTGCTCCAGAAGTACGGCAAGGCCACCCCCGAGGCGCTGGTGGAGTCGGCCCTGTGGGAGGCGTCCCTCTTCGAGGAGCACGACTTCCGGGACATCAAGATCTCGGTCAAGCACAACGACCCGGTCGTGATGATCGAGGCGTACCGCCAGCTCGCGGAGAGGTGCGACTACCCCCTGCACCTCGGGGTGACCGAGGCCGGCCCGGCCTTCCAGGGCACCATCAAGTCGGCGGTCGCCTTCGGCGCCCTGCTCTCCCAGGGCATCGGGGACACCATCCGGGTGTCGCTGTCGGCCCCGCCGGCCGAGGAGGTCAAGGTCGGCCTCCAGATCCTGGAGTCGCTGAACCTCAGGCAGCGCGGTCTGGAGATCGTCTCCTGCCCGTCCTGCGGCCGCGCCCAGGTCGACGTCTACAAGCTGGCGGAGGAGGTCACCGCCGGTCTGGACGGCCTGGACATGCCGCTGCGGGTGGCGGTGATGGGCTGTGTGGTCAACGGACCGGGGGAGGCCCGGGAGGCCGATCTCGGCGTGGCCTCCGGCAACGGCAAGGGGCAGATCTTCGTCAAGGGCGAGGTCGTCAAGACGGTCCCCGAGTCCAGGATCGTGGAGACCCTCATCGAGGAGGCCATGAAGCTCGCCGAGCAGGCGAAGTGAGTTGAGGTCACAGCACGGTACGGACCGAGAGGGGGCCCAGCGTGACGATTCTGGAGACCATCCGGGGACCACGAGACCTGAAGGCGCTGTCCGAGGCGAAACTCGGTGAACTGTCGGAAGAGATACGTGAGTTCCTGGTGCAGGCGGTGTCGAGGACCGGTGGCCATCTGGGGCCGAACCTGGGCGTGGTGGAACTCACCGTCGCGCTCCACCGGGTCTTCGAGTCGCCGGCCGACCGCATCCTGTGGGACACCGGCCACCAGAGCTATGTGCACAAGTTGCTGACCGGACGTCAGGACTTCTCCAAGCTGCGCGGCAAGGGCGGCCTGTCCGGCTATCCCTCGCGCGAGGAGTCCGAGCACGACGTCATCGAGAACTCCCACGCCTCCACCGCGCTGGGCTGGGCCGACGGCCTGGCCAAGGCCACCCAGGTGCGGGGGGACGAGGGCCACGTCGTCGCGGTCATCGGCGACGGCGCGCTGACCGGCGGCATGGCCTGGGAGGCGCTGAACAACATCGCGGCCGCCAAGGACCGGCCGCTGATCATCGTCGTCAACGACAACGAGCGGTCCTACGCCCCGACCATCGGCGGCCTGGCCAGCCATCTGGCCACCCTGCGCACCACCGACGGCTACGAGAAGGTCCTCGCCTGGGGCAAGGACGTGCTGCTGCGCACGCCGGTCGTCGGCCACACCGTCTACGAGTCCCTGCACGGCGCCAAGAAGGGCTTCAAGGACGCCTTCGCCCCGCAGGGCATGTTCGAGGACCTGGGCCTGAAGTACGAGGGCCCGATCGACGGCCACGACATCGGTGCCGTCGAGGCGGCGCTGCGCCGGGCGAAACGCTTCCACGGGCCGGTCCTGGTCCACTGCCTCACCGAGAAGGGCCGCGGCTACGAACCCGCCCTCGCGCACGAGGAGGACCACTTCCACACCGTCGGCGTGATGGACCCGCTGACCTGCGCCCCGCTCACCCCGTCCGCCGGGCCCTCCTGGACCTCGGTGTTCGGCGACGAGATCGTCCGGATCGGGGAGGAGCGGGAGGACGTCGTGGCGATCACGGCCGCCATGCTGCACCCGGTCGGCCTCGGCCGGTTCGCCGAGCGCTTCCCCGACCGGGTGTGGGACGTGGGCATCGCCGAGCAGCACGCGGCCGTCTCCGCGGCCGGCCTCGCCACCGGCGGGCTGCACCCGGTCGTGGCCGTCTACGCCACCTTCCTCAACCGCGCCTTCGACCAGGTGCTGATGGACGTGGCCCTGCACCGCTGCGGAGTGACGTTCGTGCTGGACCGGGCCGGCGTCACCGGGGTCGACGGGGCGTCGCACAACGGCATGTGGGACATGTCCGTCCTGCAGGTCGTACCGGGCCTCAGGATCGCCGCCCCGCGCGACGCCGAGCAGTTGCGCGTCCAGTTGCGCGAGGCCGTCGCCGTGGACGACGCGCCCACCCTGGTGCGCTTCCCGAAGGAGTCCGTCGGACCGGAGATCCCGGCGGTCGACCGGGTCGGCGGCATGGACGTGCTGCACCGGGCGGAGCGCCCCGACGTGCTGCTGGTGGCCGTCGGGGTGATGGCCCCGGTGTGTCTCCAGGCCGCGGAGCTGCTCCAGGCCCGGGGCATCGGGTGCACGGTGGTCGACCCGCGGTGGGTCAAACCCGTGGACCCGGCACTGCCGGGCCTGGCCGCCGGACACCGTCTGGTGGCCGTCGTCGAGGACAACAGCCGTGCGGCGGGAGTCGGTTCGGCCGTGGCGCTGGCCCTCGGGGACGCCGACGTGGACGTGCCGGTACGGCGGTTCGGCATCCCGGAGCAGTTCCTCGCGCACGCCAAACGCGGCGAGGTGCTGGCCGACATCGGCCTCACGCCCGTCGAGATCGCCGGCCGGATCGGTGCGAGCCCGGCCGTCAGGGACGTGGGGGGCACAGTCAAGGAGAGAGCTGAATGACCACCGAGTTCGATCTCGGCGCCCTCCTCGCCGAGCGCGGGGCCGAGCGCTACGAGCTGCACGCGAAGTACCTGAACCCGCAGCTCCCGCGCATGCTGCACACCATCGGCTTCGACAAGGTCTACGAACGCGCCGAAGGGGCCCACTTCTTCGACGCGGACGGCAACGACCACCTGGACATGCTGGCCGGGTTCGGGGTGATGGGCCTCGGCCGGCACCACCCGGTCGTCCGCAAGGCGCTGCACGACGTCCTCGACGCGGGCCTCGCCGACCTCACCCGCTTCGACTGCCAGCCGCTGCCCGGGCTGCTCGCCGAGCGGCTGCTCGCGCACAGCCCGCACCTGGACCGGGTGTTCTTCGGCAACAGCGGCACGGAGGCGGTCGAGACCGCGCTGAAGTTCGCCCGCTACGCCACCGGAAGGCCGCGGATCCTCTACTGCGACCACGCCTTCCACGGCCTGACCACCGGCTCCCTGTCGGTCAACGGCGAGGACGGCTTCCGCGACGGCTTCGCCCCGCTGCTGCCCGACACCGCCGTACCCCTCGGCGATCTCGACGCCCTGGCGCGGGAACTGAGGAAGGGCGACGTCGCCGGGCTCATCGTGGAGCCGATCCAGGGCAAGGGCGTGCACGAGGCGCCGCCCGGCTACCTGCGCGCCGCCCAGGAGCTGCTGCACCGGCACAAGGCGCTGCTCATCGCCGACGAGGTGCAGACCGGTCTCGGCCGCACCGGCGACTTCTACGCCTACCAGCACGAGGACGGCGTCGAGCCGGACCTGGTGTGCGTGGCGAAGGCGCTGTCCGGCGGCTACGTCCCGGTCGGCGCCACCCTCGGCCGGGACTGGATCTTCCGGAAGGTCTACTCGTCCATGGACCGCGTGCTGGTGCACTCGGCGAGCTTCGGGTCCAACGCGCAGGCGATGGCCGCCGGGCTCGCCGTGCTGTCGGTCATGGAGAACGAGCAGATCGTCGCCGGGGTGCGGCGCACGGGCGACCTGCTGAAGTCCAGGCTCACCGCGCTGGTCGACCGCTACGAACTCCTCGCCGACGTGCGCGGCCGCGGCCTGATGATCGGCATCGAGTTCGGCAGGCCCTCGTCGCTGAAGCTGCGGGGCCGCTGGACCATGCTGCAGGCCGCGCGCAAGGGCCTGTTCGCGCAGATGGTCGTCGTACCGCTGCTGCAGCGGCACCGGATCCTCACCCAGGTCTCCGGCGACCACCTGGAGGTGATCAAGCTCATCCCGCCACTGGTCGTCGACGAGGCCGACGTGGACCGGTTCGTGACGGCGTTCACGGCGGTGATGGACGACGCGCACAGTGGCGGCGGCCTGATGTGGGACTTCGGCAAGACCCTGATCAAGCAGGCGGTGGCCAACCGCTGACGTGCCGGTCCCGAGGCTCTTGCCTCTGAGGCAAAAAATTTGTCGCAGAGGCAAGAGTCGGGCTCAATGGAGACATGAACGCTCCCGAGCCGGGGCCCGGGGACGAGCTGCCCGCCGTCGCCCCACAGCTCCGCGCCCTGCGCAGGCGCGCCGGCCTCACCCTGGAGGCCGCCGCCCGGTCGGCCGGGCTCTCGCCCGCCCATCTGTCCCGCCTGGAGACGGGGCAGCGCCAGCCCTCGCTGCCGATGCTGCTCGCGCTCGCCCGCATCTACGGTACGACGGTGTCGGACCTGCTCGGCGAGACGGTCGCCGAACGCGACTCGATCGTACGCGCCTCCGACATGGAACCGACCCACGCGGGCGGCTGGACCTACTTCCAGGCCGGCTCCTCCGGGCGCGGCATGCAGGCGCTGCGCGTCCGGGTGCCGTACGGCACCCAGGGCGACATCGTGCGCGTCCACCCCGGCGAGGAGTGGCTGTACGTCCTCAAGGGGCGGCTCAGGCTGCGGCTGGGCGACACCGCGCACCTGCTCGCGCCGGGTGACAGCGCGCACTTCGACTCGCTCACCCCGCACCGGCTCGCCGCCGAGGACCACGACGGCGTCGAGCTGCTGTTCGTCCACACCCTGCTGCAGAGCCCCACGGCCACGCTGTGCCTGGGCCACCCGACTGGAGAGCTGCCATGAGCGACTTCGAGGAGAAGTTCCCCCGCTCGCTGTGGGTCCGGCTGATCATCTACATCGCCGTCGGCCACCTCTTCGCCGCGTTCCTCTACCTGCTGTTCGCGCTCGGCGCCAAGAGCTGAGCGGGCCTCAGTCCACGAGGCGCTCGCGCAGCCGCTCCCGGGCCGCGGGGGTGAGCCGCAGCCCCTGCTCGAAGTAGGTGTCGAGGTCGCCCCAGGTCTCCTCGATGGACTCGAAGGCCGCCGACAGGTACTCGGCGCGCGCGTCGAAGAGGGGGCTGAGCAGCTCCATCACCTCGGGCGTGTACGCGGTGTCCGGGTCGCCGGCGCGGCGCACCTTGTAGCGGCGGTGCTTGGCGTTGGACTCCAGGTAGTCCGCGATCACCGCCTCGCGCTCCACACCGACGGCCAGGAGCGTGACGGCTATGGAGATGCCCGCGCGGTCCTTGCCGGCCGCGCAGTGCATCAGCGCCGGCACGCTGTCCTCGGCCAGCGCGTGCAGCACCCGGGAGTGCTCGGCGGTGCGCTGGGTGACGATCGCGCGGTACGAGGCGACCATCCGGGCCGCCCCCTTGCCGTCCGCGAGGATCGAGCGGAGCTGGTCGAGGTCGCCGCCCCGGACCATCTTCCAGAACTCGGCGCCGTCCGCCGGGTCGCTCAGCGGCAGGTTCACGTTGCGCACGCCGGGCAGCTCGACGTCCGGGCCCTCCAGCTTCTGGTCGGCGGCGTTGCGGAAGTCGAAGATCGTGTGCAGGCCCAGGGAACCGAGGAAGGCCGCGTCCTCGGCGGTGGCGTGCGCGAGGTGGCCGCTGCGGAACAGCACGCCGTGCCGCACCCGCCGCCCGTCCACGGTCGGCAGTCCGCCCACGTCACGGAAGTTGCGTACGGCGGCCAGCTCCGGCTCGGTCGACGGCACCTGCTGCGTCACGGGGGCTCCTCACGCCTCGCTCCCGCCGGCGCGGCTCGGCGACGGGCACTGCGTCGACGATACGACATCGATTTCCTCGGGCAATGAGTTGTCCACAGGCGTTGCCAGCGGGGGCCGGTCGGCCTAATGATGTTCGCACTTGAGCGGATCTGTTGACACCTGTGAGGTCTCGATGGTGGACATCGCCGAAGACGGTCGTACGTGGCTCCTCTCGGGGCCCACCAGCAGCTATGCCCTGCACCTCACCGAGGCGGACGAGTTGCTGCACCTGCACTGGGGGCCGCGAATCGCGCTCGCGGACGCCGAGGGGCTGGCGGAGCGCCCGCTGCCCGGCTACTGGCCCTTCGAGTCCCCGCTCGACGGCCGCGAGGAGTACCCCGTCGAGGGCGGCCCCCGCTTCGTCCGCCCCGCCCTGTCCGTGCGCACCGGGGAACGGCGCGGCACCGAATGGCGCTTCGTGTCGTGCGAGACCGGGTCCGGCACCGGCGGTCCTACCGGCACCGGCACCGACGCGGACGAGCTGCGGCTGCGCTTCGACGACGACGGCGTGGCGATCACCCTGCACCACCGGATGCGCGGGGACGTGGTGGAGCGCTGGGTGACCGTGGCCAACGGCGGCGACACACGCGTGGAGCTGCTGCGGGCCGACGCCGCCACCTGGACCCTGCCGGAGCGCGAGGGCTGGCGGCTGTCCCAGCTGCACGGCCGCTGGGCCGCCGAGTCCCTGCTCACCACCGCCCCCCTCACCTACGGCGAGAAGGTCATCGGCAGCCGCCGCGGCCACACCGGCCACCAGCACCTGCCCTGGGTCGCGCTGGACACCGACGCGACCGAGGAGCGCGGCGAGGTCTACGGCTGCGCGCTCGGCTGGTCCGGGTCCTGGCGGATCGCCGTGGCCCAACTCCCCGACGCGCGTGTGCAGATCACCGGCGGCGCCGGCTGGGACGAATCGGGGCTGCTGCTCCTGGAGCCGGGGGAGTCGTACACCACACCCGTCTTCGCGGGCCTGTGGAGCGACGGCGGCTTCGGCGGGGCCAGCCGCACCTGGCACGCCTACCAGCGCGACCACGTGATCCCGGACGCGGAGCGGGACCGGCCGGTGCTGTTCAACTCCTGGGAGGCGACCGGCTTCGGCATCTCCGAGGACCAGCAGACCGCCCTCGCCCGGCACGCCGCCGACATCGGCGTCGAGCTGTTCGTCGTGGACGACGGCTGGTTCGGTGCCCGCACCGGCGACCGGGCCGGGCTCGGCGACTGGACGCCCAACCCCGACCGCTTCCCGCACGGCCTGAAGCCCCTGGCGGACCGGGTGCACGGGCTCGGCATGCAGTTCGGCATCTGGGTCGAGCCCGAGATGGTGAACGCCGACAGCGACCTCTACCGGGCCCACCCCGACTGGGTGCAGTACCAGGCGGGGCGCAGACAGACGGAGCTGCGCAACCAGCTCGTGCTCAACCTCGCCCGCGAGGACGTCCAGGAGTACCTGTGGGGACAGCTGGACGCCCTGCTGTCCAGCGCCCCGATCGACTACGTGAAGTGGGACTTCAACCGCTGCTTCACCGACGCCGGCTGGCCCGGCGAGCCGTACCCGCAACGCCTGTGGATCGACCACGTCCGCGCCTTCTACGCGCTGCTGGACCGGTTGCGCGCCGCCCACCCCGGGGTCGCCTTCGAATCCTGCTCGGGCGGCGGCGGCCGGATCGACCTCGGCGTGCTCGGCCGCACCGACCAGGTGTGGACCTCCGACAACACCGACCCGCTCGACCGGCTCGCCATCCAGCACGGCTTCAGCCAGATCCATCCCGCGCGGGTGATGGCGGCCTGGGTCACCGACAGCCCGAACACCCAGCTCAACGGCCGGGTCAGCTCGCTGCGGTTCCGCTTCGTCAGTGCGATGGCCGGGGTGCTCGGCGTCGGCGGCGACCTCACCGCATGGACCGGGGAGGAGCTGGCCGAGGCCCGCCGGTGGGTGGAGCTCTACAAGGAGATACGCCCGGTCGTCCAGCGGGGCGAGCAGTACCGGCTGCGGCCCCCGGCGGGCGGGCAGAGCGCCGTCCAGTACGTCCTCGGGGACGAGTCGGTGGTCCTCGCCTGCCTCCAGGCGCAGCGGTTCGGCGAACCGGTGCCGGCGCTGCGGCTGCGCGGACTCGACCCGAACGCATCGTACGAATGCCGCGAAACGGGCGAAGTGCACCGGGGTGCGGTCCTGTTGCACCACGGCCTGCGCACCGGCCTCAAGGGTGACCTGGACGCCACGGTCCTCCGGCTGCGCCGCGCCTAGCCCGTCTGTCCGAATCGCGGTATTACATCCAACTCGGTGCGGATTGGCGGAGGGTGGGTGCCGGGCGCGTGAGGAGCGTCATAGCCGTGACCGAGGGTGGCGCGTCATGTGCACGTAATTCCGGCGCCGACGAGGGGATTCGACCGGACTCACCGATCGAGGATTCACGGAGTGTGACCGTGTATTCCCGAATTGGATCATCCGAGGCGCTCTAGCCGGGAACCTGTTGCTTGTCCGGGTGCGTCTCGCTCGCTTACGTTCGCCACCAATCCGGACGGAACGCCGAATCCTGCCGCCGCCCGGAGTCCCCACACATGACCCGTGTTCGGCAGGAGCGGGGGATTCGGGCGGTTCCAGCCCGAACCCGACAGCTCACCTCGCAGGCGCCGGAGAGGAACGCGCCATGCCCGCGAAGGGTAAGCACCGACGCCCCAGGAACCGGCGTCTCGGCCGTGCCGTCGCCGCCGCCGGAACCGGCGGTGCCGCACTGGCCCTGCCGCTCATCGGGGCCGCCGGAGCGCACGCCGCCACGCCGGGGGCCGTCTCCGGGACAACCGCCCAGTCCCTTCCGGCCGTGCAGAAGGCGGCTGCCGGGAAGGCCGCCGCGCGGTCGGACCAGGCGGCGCGCAGCTACACGGTGAAGACCGGTGACTGCCTGGCGAGGATCGCCGACGAGCAGCACGTCAGCGGCGGCTGGCAGCGCCTCTACGAGGACAACCGGCAGGCCGTGGGCGCGGACCCGTCGTTGATCCACCCCGGCCTCGAGCTGTCCCTCGGCGCGAAGGCGGCGGCGCACACGGAGCCCTCCGCGGCCTCGCGGACGGCGCAGCGGCCGAAGCCGGCC